>PNJK01000234.1 GCA_013821825.1 Rhodobacter sp. | reverse complement strand
ATCGGGGATGAAGCCCATGTCGAGCATGCGGTCGGCCTCGTCGACGACCATGATCTGCACGCCGGTCAGCAGAAGCTTGCCACGCTCGAAATGGTCCAGAAGCCGGCCCGGAGTGGCGATCAGCACATCGACCCCACGGTCGATCAGCTTGTCCTGCTCGCCGAACGAAACCCCGCCGATCAAGAGCGCCTTGGTCAGCTTGGTGTGCTTGGCATAGGTCTCGAAATTCTCGGCCACCTGCGCAGCAAGCTCTCGCGTCGGCGCCAGCACCAGGCTGCGCGGCATCCGCGCCCGCGCCCGGCCCTGACCCAGCAGGGTGATCATCGGCAGCACAAAGCTGGCGGTCTTGCCGGTGCCGGTCTGGGCGATCCCCAGCACATCGCGTCCCTGCAAGGCATGCGGGATCGCCTGTTCCTGGATCGGAGTGGGGGTTTCGTAACCGGCTTCGGAAACGGCCTGAAGTACGCGCGGATCAAGCGCGAGATCGGAAAATTTGGTCATAAGCGTCCTATGGATGCGGTATCGGACCGCATGAATGATGGGACGCTAGTTTCCGGGCGCCCCGGCGTCTCGGCCCC
>PNJK01000233.1 GCA_013821825.1 Rhodobacter sp. | reverse complement strand
TTGCCGAATAGAAGATGCGCGTGGCTTCTCCACCGATTGAGCGGCGGTCTCGCGGGGTTGTCATCGGGGAAGTAGTTGAGCGGCACGTTGATCGGAGTGCCGGCCGCCACATCCCGATCGTATTCCTGCTTCAGCGTGTCGCTGTCATATTCGAAGTGGTTGAAGATGTAGAGCGCGCGACGGCCCGCGTCCTCGACCAGGCACGGGCCGACCTCGTCGCTGGCAAGGAGCGTGCGCAGACCGGTTGCCGCGTCGATCTCGCCCTGACGCATCTCTGTCCAGCGGGAGACCGGAATGACGAAATCGTCCGAAAAGCCGCGCAGATAGGGCGAGGTCGGCGCAATGTTGCGGTGGCGGAAGCAACCGAAGGCCTTCTGCGGCAGCATGTGTTTCCGCACCCCGTGGAAATGATTGATCATCGCCATTCCGCCCCAGCAGACGCCGAAGGTCGACTGCACATGGGTCTGGGTCCAGTCCATCACCTCGCACAACTCGTCCCAGTAGGTGACCTCTTCGAAGGGCAGATGCTCGATCGGCGCGCCGGTGATGATCAGGCCGTCGAACTTCTCGGCCTTGACCGACTGGAAGGGGCGATAGAAGGTCGCCATGTGTTCGGCCGCCGTGGTCTTC
>PNJK01000232.1 GCA_013821825.1 Rhodobacter sp. | reverse complement strand
GGCTGACACTCGCCCCACCAGTCATCCCGGCGCAAGCAGGAACCCATGGCGGCAAATCGGGGCATCCGCCCGAAACTTCGTAGGGTGCGCTACAGCGCACCGACAAATTCACCACCACCCACGCCGATCCCCGTTGTCTGAAAGCCGAAAGAAGGGCCAGGCTACCAGCGCTGCCAGAGAGGGGAATACAAGCACCCCCCGTTCATTGAAGAGGGCAAGAGCCAGGACAGCGACGCAGAGCAGCAGTTTCCACGCATCAGATTTGATGGCTTCGGGAATTCTCTGCATCCATCCCTCCGTCACAGGTGCCCGCCGATCAGGCCGAAGTCGAATGCTGGACTGACACGGCACGCCCTGCATTCCCCCATTCACCTGTTCCCAAATATCCCGCGGGAGGTCCGGAGGGTGTGAAACCCTCCGGCTGCCAGCCCCGGGCGCGGCCCTTGCGGCCCCGAAACCACCCCCAGCCAAAAGCGCCTCCCTCCCCCCTCCGTGGGGGAGGGCCGGGGTGGGGGGGGGCCCGGTCAAGATCTTAACACCCGGTAAACGCCCACGCCCAACCTCTTGCGCCTAAACAGAAATCCGAAAATGTCCACCGTGGACACCTCAGGGCATCACCTCGAACCGGTCCACGTCCACCATCCCCATA
>PNJK01000231.1 GCA_013821825.1 Rhodobacter sp. | reverse complement strand
GTTCAACGCCGAGCCCTATTTCACCTTCACGCCGAAGATGCTGGCTTTCGACCCGACAGGCTATTCCCTGCGCTGGTACGACGCGCTGCTGACGCTGGGCCATCCCGCGCCGGAAACCCCGCGCGACAGCACCTGGTGGTCCCTCGTGTGGGAGCGGGCGACCTGGGTGCAGGCGGCGAAGAACTCGTTCTGGGTCGGGTTCTGGGCGACGGTCCTGGCCACCACGCTTGGCACGATTGCCGCCCTCGGCCTGTCGCGGCCCGAGATGCCCTATCGGCGGCTGATCATGGCGCTCTTGATCAGCCCGATGATCGTGCCGATCATCATCACCGCGGTCGGGATGAGCTTTTTCTTCGCCAAGGCCTGCGTGGCCCCCGATTCGGCACTGGGGGCGGTGTTCGGAGTGTTCCTGTCCGAAAAGGGGTGCCTGGCGAATTCGCATCTTGGCGTGATCGTGGCCCATGCGGTGCTGGGGATTCCCTTTGTGATCATCACGGTGACAGCGACCTTGTCCGGGTTCGACCAGTCGCTGATCCGGGCGGCGCAGTCGCTGGGGGCAAACCCGCGCACGACCTTCTTCAAGGTCATCATGCCGCTGATCCTGCCCGGCATCATCTCGGGCGCGCTTTTCGCTTTCGTGACCTCGTTCGACGAGGTGGTGGCGGTGCTGTTCATCGCAGGCCCCGACCAGCAGACCATCCCGCGCCAGATGTTCAACGG
>PNJK01000230.1 GCA_013821825.1 Rhodobacter sp. | reverse complement strand
GAACGCGGCATCACCATCAAGGCCAACACCGTCCGGATCGAATACCCGGCCAAGGACGGCAAGACCTATATCCTGAACCTGATCGACACCCCCGGCCACGTCGACTTCGCCTATGAGGTCTCCCGGTCGATGCGCGCCGTCGAAGGCTCGCTTCTGGTGGTGGATGCGTCGCAGGGGGTCGAGGCGCAGACCCTCGCCAATGTCTATCAGGCCATCGACGCCGGGCATGACATCGTGCCGGTCCTGAACAAGATCGACCTGCCCGCCGCCGAACCCGACCGCGTCAAGGCCAACATCGAGGATGTGATCGGCATTGACGCCTCCGACGCCATCCCGATCAGCGCCAAGACCGGCCTCGGCATCCCCGACGTGCTTGAGGCGATCGTAAAGCGCCTTCCCGCCCCGAAAGGCGACCGCAACGCGCCCCTGAAGGCCATGCTCGTCGACAGCTGGTATGACGCCTACCTTGGCGTCGTCGTCATGATCCGCATCATCGACGGCGTGGTGAAAAGGGGCGACCGCATCCGCATGATGCAGACCGGCGCGCTTTACGGCATCGACAAGCTGTCGGTCCTGAAGCCCCAGATGGTCGACATCGACGAACTTGGCCCCGGCGAGATCGGCGTCTTCACCGCCTCGATCAAGCAGGTCCGCGACACCAAGGTCGGCGACACCATCACCCACGAACGCAGACCCTGCGACCAGGCGCTGCCGGGCTTCAAACCCTCGGTCCCCGTCGTTTTCTGCGGCCTCTTCCCCGTCGATGCCAACGACTTCGAGACCCTCCGCGACGCGATCGAGAAGCTCGCCCTCAACGACGCCTCCTTCACCTACGAGATGGAGACGTCCGCCGCCCTCGGCTTCGGCTTCCGCATGGGCTTTCTTGGCCTTCTCCACCTCGAAGTCG
>PNJK01000229.1 GCA_013821825.1 Rhodobacter sp. | reverse complement strand
TCCAACCGGCCAAAAGCTGCATTTACCGCGGCCAGGTCCTTGTCGGTTCCCGATTGCAGGATGGTCAGCGATGACTGGGTGAACTCATAGCGCGGCTCGGTGACGAGCAGCCCCATCGCCGCCGTGATCCCCGGATGCAGCGGCGAGATCACGTTCTTCGCCGCGATCATCTCGCCCAGTGCCACGCCATGCAGTGGCCCCGCGCCGCCAAAGGCCATCAGGCTGTAATTGCGCGGGTCGATCCCCCGTGCCACCGAATTCGACGCAATTGCCAGCGCCATGTTGTTGTTGATGATCCGCAACACCCCCAGCGCCGCATCCTTGACGCTCAGCCCAAGGGGTTCGGCCAGATGGGTCCGGATCGCCTGGTCCGATAGCGCAGGGTCGATATGCTGACCGCCCCCGAGGAAATGCTCGGCATCCAGCCGCCCCAGCACCACCTGCGCATCCGTCACCGTGGGCAGCAAACCGCCGCGCCCGTAGCAGGCGGGTCCGGGTTCTGCACCCGCCGATTTCGGCCCCACCCGAAAGGCCCCGCCACTGTCGACATAGGCGATGGACCCGCCGCCAGCGCCTATCGCGTCGATGTCGATCATCGGCACCAGCACCGGCATGTGCGCAACCTCGGTGTCGCGCGGGTTCTTGATCGTCAGCTCGCCACCGCGGATCACGCTGATATCGGCCGATGTGCCGCCGATATCGATGGTGATGATCTCGCGCTGGTCACAGGCCTCGCCGGTCCAGCGCCCACCGATCACACCACCCGCAGGCCCCGACAACAGCAGTCCCACCGGGTTGCGGCTCGCCTGCTCAACCGTGGTGACGCCGCCATTCGACTGCATGATGCGAACCATGGCATTCACCCCCGCGTCGGCCAACCGCCGCTTGAGGTTGTCGAGATAGCGCGCGACCTTCGGCCCGATATAGGCG
>PNJK01000228.1 GCA_013821825.1 Rhodobacter sp. | reverse complement strand
AAGACCGACCAGGAAGCCCAGACCGCGATGGCGGCGATTGGGGCGGCGACCAACGACAAGATGGCCGACATGCTGGAAGCGCATGAGGGGCATATGGTGTTCGCCCGGCAGATCCTGGAGCAGAAGGCCAAGGCGGATGAACGCTTTGCCCGGCGGTTCGCGGCGATTGTCGAGAAGCACGACAAGAACGCTTACGGTGAGTAAGTGACGGGCGAGGTCAAAGACCAGCTCGTCTCGGACCATGCCGAGCTTTACGATACACTCGTCGCGCGCCGTTACTTTGCCAAGTTCGTCCGGATCACCGGGCATCTCGGCCGGGTGGCGGCGGAGATGGAGACCGAGGGGCGGCTGAACCGGACCGAGGCGCGGGTCCTGGGCGTCTACCTCAAGGCCGTGGCGGGGACCTTCCAGGCGCTGTCGCACAAGTATCTGATGACTGGGCGAGGGGAGACGGCTCCACGCCTGACCATCGACCGGCATGAGAGCGGGTTTCCGGTGGCGCAAGAGCTGATGACCATGGCGGTCGATGCCCAGCAAGCGGAGAAGCATCTGGCCGGGATGCCGTCCGAGACGGAGCTGAAAGACCGGATGGTGCGGCAGATCGTCGGTGACCTGACGATCCCGACGGCGCTGCAGTTCGCCCTTTCCCAGCGGTATTACTATGAGGCGCTGCGGGCGGGGGGCATCTTTTGGGCGCGGAACGACCCGGATGCGCAGTGGGTCGAGAATGTTGGTGAGCGGCGGCACTATCTTGTGCATTGGGCGGTCTGGGACACTCAGATCAACCTGCCGGTGGTCTATCTGATGGATCTGGAGGATGCAGGAAGGAAGCCCCTGCCGACCGACGCCTACCGCTGGCCGCAAGCGCAGGCAGCGCTGACGGCGCAGGCGATTGGTGGGCTGAAACTGCTGACGATCGCGACTGGCTTCGACAAGGATTTTGCCGACCTGCATCCCAAGCGGCTGCGGCGGATCATCCTTGGGCCGATGTATTCGGCAAGCTTCACGCTGCAATCCGGGCCGATTTCCAAGGTGCTGGAGGGCGCGAAGGCCCCCGAAAGGCAGGACTGGGCGCTGGTCTGGACGGTCGAGGACCTGATC
>PNJK01000227.1 GCA_013821825.1 Rhodobacter sp. | reverse complement strand
CTTCTGCGCCACCTCGGCTTCACCAAGACCCAGATCGACGCGGCCAATGACCATGTCTGCGGCACGATGACTCTGGAAAACGCGCCGCATCTGAAGCCCGCGCACTACAGCGTGTTCGACTGCGCCAACCCCTGCGGCAAGACCGGCAAGCGCTTCCTCAGCGTCGACAGCCACATCCACATGATGGCCGCCGCGCAATCGTTCATCTCGGGCGCGATTTCCAAGACGATCAACATGCCGAACAACGCCACCATCGCCGAAACGCTCAGCGCTTACGAACTCAGCCACTCGCTTGGCATCAAGGCCAACGCGCTTTACCGTGACGGATCCAAGCTGTCGCAGCCGCTCGCTTCGGCCCTGATCGAGGATGACGAGGAAGCCGAGGAAATCCTGACCAACGGTTCGGTCATGGAAAAGGCACAGGTGATTGCCGAGAAGATCGTCGAAAAGGTGATCATCAAGGAAATCGTCCGCAGCAATCGCGAAAAGCTGCCCGAACGTCGCAAGGGCTATACCCAGAAGGCCATCGTCGGCGGGCACAAGGTCTATCTCCGGACCGGAGAGTATGCCGATGGTTCCCTTGGGGAAATCTTCATCGACATGCACAAGGAAGGCGCCGGCTTCCGCGCGATGATGAACAACTTCGCGATCGCCGTCTCGGTCGGCCTGCAATACGGCGTGCCGCTGGACGAGTTTGTCGAAGCCTTCACCTTCACCCGCTTTGAACCGGCGGGCATGGTGCAGGGCAACGACTCGATCAAGAATGCGACCTCGATCCTCGATTACATCTTCCGCGAACTGGCGGTCAGCTACCTCGACCGCACCGACCTCGCCCACGTCGCGCCCAAAGGCGCCTCGTTCGACGAGCTTGGCCGCGGCGAGGAAGAGGGCAAGCGCAACTTTTCGGAAATCTCCGAGGCGAACTCCTCGCTCGACTTCCTGAAGCAGATCAGCTCCACCGGCTACCTGCGCAAGCGCGTGCCCCAGGAACTGGTGGTGCATCAGGGCGGCATCGGGGCCACCGCGCTTGGCACCGGCACTGACCCGGTTGCCACGCTGAACATGCTGGTCCCCGAAGCGCGGGTGTCGGGCTTCTCCGAAACCGTCTCGACCTTCGCGATCAGCACCGGCACCGGGTCCGACGCCCGGTCCAAAGCAAAGTTGCAGGGCTACACCGGCGATAGCTGCAGCGAATGCGGCAACTACACGATGGTCAGGAACGGCTCCTGCCTGAAGTGCAACTCTTGCGGCGGGACGACCGGGTGTAGCTGAA
>PNJK01000226.1 GCA_013821825.1 Rhodobacter sp. | reverse complement strand
TGCAGGATTGGCCGGGCTGTTTGGAGCTTTCTTGGTGGGCGGAATCTTCCCAATTCTGCTTTGCATTGCGATTGGTTGGTGGATTGGAAAGCGCATCGCCTACTGGAAACTGTCTGTACGAAGCCTCACCATTGCAGTGGCCTTAATCTGTCTGATCGTGGGCGTTTTCTGGTATCCGGCAATCAGCGCTTCTATCGAGGCTAGGGGCGATATCAGCGCTTGGGACTACCTTGTCACGATACGAAATGCACTCACCTTTGCATTCTTGCCCGCAGCGGTATCTGCGGCGCTTTCGTGGGTTTTGAACTATGACGAAGCATTGCAGCGGAGAGCGAAGGCCAAGGACGGGCCTGACATATGACGGGTATCCACCCCATCACCCGGCAACGCGCTCGAAAGCTGCGGGCAGAGATGACGCCGCAGGAGCGGCGCGTCTGGGCAAAGCTGCGGGAGTTGAACCGGATGCTGGGGCTGCATTTTCGGCGGCAGGCGCCTATCGGGCCGTTCATTGCGGATTTCGCTGATCTGGGGCGGCGGTTGGTGATCGAGATTGATGGCGGTGGGCATGGTGGGGAGCGCGACCAGCGGCGGGATGAGTGGTTGGCGTCGCAGGGATTTCAGGTGCTGCGGTTCTGGAATCCGGAGGTCTCGGGGAATATCGAGGGCGTGATGCGGGTCATCTTCGATGCGGTGGGCGGTGAGTCCTTGGCAGATGCCCCCCCACCCCATCCCTCCCCCACGCGGGGGGAGGGAGGCGCTAGGCCTTCGTCGTTGCGCGTGACGGATGGCCCGGTAGCCGCCCCTCCCCCCCGTGGGGAGGGGATGGGGGTGGGGGGCACACCGCCAGAAGGAAGATCGACATGAAACGCCTCATCCAACGCGGACTGATGTTCGGGAACCTGATCGAGGTCTCCTCTCCCGCCCTCGTCGAACGCTACAACCGGGCGCTCAAGCATTTGACCGGCAAGACGACGAAACTGGACGATTTCCACATCGACCTGTCCGGCTATTCGCCCGAGATCGGGGATGAGCTGAATGACGACCTCTACCTCAACCCCAATGGGGCGAACCGGCAGTTTATCCTCCTGACCACGGCGCAGAAGGATGCGCCTTTGCTCAACATCAAGTTCTCCACCAGCCGGGGGATCCTGACGCAGTTCATCGAGAAGAACGAGGCGCAGTTGTTTGCCCTGACCGCGAGGGATGCGGTGGCGGGGGAGTTGCAGAACTCGGTCTACGCGGCGGACACGCCGGCGAAGCTTTTCGACATCCGGCA
This sequence comes from Rhodobacter sp., assembly GCA_013821825.1. Taxonomy (GTDB): domain Bacteria; phylum Pseudomonadota; class Alphaproteobacteria; order Rhodobacterales; family Rhodobacteraceae; genus Tabrizicola. The sequence continues at coordinate 190 of PNJK01000226.1, read as the reverse complement.
GGTGACGGTCGAGGCGGATACGATCGGCGGGCATGTGGCGGAGGCGGGGAAGCTGGCGAAGCTTATCGACCGGTTCCGGCATGAGCCCGACGGCTGGCGCGACGATGTGCTGGTGGCCGAGATGATCGGGCTGGCGAAGAAGACGGGCGACGTGACGCGGGTGCCGATTGCGCTTCCGGCGATGACGTTT
>PNJK01000225.1 GCA_013821825.1 Rhodobacter sp. | reverse complement strand
CCTCTTGGGCACCTCGATCGCTCGCCCGCTGATCAGCCAGCATCTGGTGCGGATCGCGCATGAGACCGGGGCCGATGCGGTGGCGCATGGGGCAACAGGCAAGGGCAACGATCAGGTGCGGTTCGAGCTGTCAGCCGCTGCCTTGGACCCGGCCATCAAGGTCATCGCGCCCTGGCGGCTGTGGGACTTGTCGAGCCGGACGAAGCTGCTGGAGTTTGCCGAAGCGAACCAGATCCCGATCGCCAAGGACAAGCGCGGCGAGGCGCCGTTCTCGGTGGATGCGAACCTGCTGCACACCTCGTCCGAGGGCCGCGTGCTGGAGAACCCGGCGGAAGAGTTCCCAAACTACGTGCTGCAGCGCTGCGTGCCGGTAGAAGACGCCCCGGATCAGGCCGAGATGGTCGAGATCGGCTTTGAAGCTGGCGATGCCGTGTCGATCAACGGCGAAGCGTTGAGTCCCGCCACGATCCTGACCCGCCTGAACGAGATCGGCGGCAAGCATGGGATCGGGGTGCTGGACCTGGTGGAAAACCGCTTTGTCGGCATGAAGTCGCGCGGCGTCTATGAGACGCCCGGTGGCACGATCCTGCTGGAGGCGCACCGAGGGATCGAGCAGATCACGCTGGATGCGGGCGCGGGCCACCTGAAAGACAGCATCATGCCGCGCTACGCGGAACTGATCTACAACGGCTTCTGGTTCAGTCCGGAGCGCGAGGCACTGCAGGCGCTGATCGACAAGACGCAAGAGCATGTGACCGGGACCGTGCGGGTCAAGCTTTACAAGGGTCGCGCGGCGACGGTCGCGCGGTGGTCGGATCACAGCCTGTATTCCGAGAAGCACGTCACCTTCGAAGAGGACGCGGGGGCCTATGATCAGAAGGATGCCGAGGGGTTCATCCGGCTGAACGGGCTGCGGCTGCGGCTGATCGCGACGCGGAATGCTCGGGTGGCGAAGGGCTGAAGTCCCGGGCTGGGACAATCCACCAAGCCCTTGAAAATACTGATTGGCGAGGTTTCCCTTCAGGAAGCCTTAACCGCAGCGGCCGGTTCGGCCGCGACATGCTCGCGAGCGACTTTCAGGGGCACCAACAGGCCCCGCATGGCGGCATGAGCGTCGGAGAAGCTGCGATGATCTCTTTCAAAGCGGCGCAGTTTCCGGAAGATCTGATCCTGTTCGCCGTGTTCTTCGATGTTCGCCACGCCGAATCGTGTCGCGACCTTGAAGATCGGGCCCGCGTGCGCCCCCGGTTCCAGCGATCAGGCGAGGGGGTCGGGCAGGACCACCGCTCGATCAAGAAACGGGTCCGGCCGATGCCCGGCTTCAAGCCCTTCGCATCGGCCTCCGCCACGCTTGAGGGCATCGGGGTGGCGAACATGATCCGGAAGGGACAACTCGCGCCCGGACTCTCCCCATTCGCCCCGTTTGCCGCGCTGACCGCCTGATGGCAAGAGACCAAAGTCTTCCTCTTCTCAAGGGTCAGGTTAGCGACAAAACCCGGACGGGTGCCCGTTCACCTCGATCCGACCATGCGGGACAAAGCCGAACGATTGCCCCTCGGTGATTTCGTTCGAGCCGTCAATCGTGATCTTCCAGCGCATCTGGTCCCGCCATCTCAGGCATCGTCGCCGAATGGAACTCGAGACTTGAACTCAATGAATCCCAGGAAG
>PNJK01000224.1 GCA_013821825.1 Rhodobacter sp. | reverse complement strand
CCTCGCGCTTACGACGTGAAGGGCATGTTGAAAAGCTTCAACAGCGCCTTGGCTTCTGCGTCGGTCTTCGCGTTGGTGCAGATGATGATGTCCATTCCCAGAACTTCGTCGACCTTGTCGAAGTTGATTTCGGGGAACACGATTTGCTCTTTCAGGCCCATGGCGTAGTTGCCACGTCCATCGAAGCTGGAGCCTTTCACGCCGCGGAAGTCGCGGACGCGGGGCAGAGCCACGTTGATAAGCCGGTCAAGGAATTCGTACATCTTGTCGCCGCGCAGGGTGACCTTGCAGCCCAGCGGCATTTCCTCGCGAACGCGGAAACCGGCGATGGACTTCTTGGCCTTGGTGATCACGGCCTTCTGGCCGGCGATCTGGGACAGTTCCTCGGCGGCCTGCTTGACCTTCTTGGTGTCCTTGACCGCCTCGCCGACGCCCATGTTCAGCACGATCTTCGACAGACGCGGGATCTGCATGTCGTTCTTGTAACCGAACTCTTCCTTCATCGCGGCGCGGATGGTGCCTTTGTAGGCAGCCTTCAGGCGCGGCGTGTAAGTGGCTTGATCAAGCATCAGATCGCCTCCCCGGTGGTCTTGGCGAAACGCACCTTCTTGTCGCCGTCCATGCGGAAGCCGACGCGGGTGGGTTTGCCGTTCTTGTCCACGATGGCAAGGTTCGACAACTCGATCGGCATCGCCTTCGGCTGACGGCCGCCCTGACCCTGCGCCGACTGCTTGGTGTGGCGGATCGCCACGTTCACGCCGTCGACGATGGCCTTGTTTTCGGTCGGCATGACGACGGAAATCTCGCCCTTCTTGCCCTTGTCCTTGCCGGTGAGCACGACGACCGTGTCACCCTTCTTGAGTTTCGCAGCCATCAGAGCACCTCCGGAGCCAGCGAGATGATCTTCATGAAGTTCTTGGCACGCAACTCGCGCACGACCGGCCCGAAGATACGGGTGCCGACCGGTTCGCCCTGGTTGTTCAGGATGACGGCGGCGTTGCGGTCGAAACGGATGGTGGTGCCGTCTTCACGGCGAACTTCCTTGGCGGTGCGAACGACAACGGCTTTACGCACGTCGCCCTTCTTCACGCGGCCTTTCGGAATCGCTTCCTTCACCGACACCACGATGATGTCGCCGACCGAAGCATAACGGCGGTGCGAACCGCCAAGAACCTTGATGCACTGAACCCGGCGCGCGCCGGAGTTGTCAGCCACATCCAGATTCGTCTGCATCTGGATCATTTGTTTGTCTCCCGACCTTCAGGGAACCCTTTGATTTCTGGGCCCTGGGGTTTCGATGAGACGGCAGGGATCAAGCCGAAGCTTCGACCACCACCGTCCAGCGTTTGGTTTTCGAAATCGGCGCGCATTCTTCAATGCGCACGGTGTCGCCGACCTTGAACTTGTTCTCCGCATCGTGAGCGCGGTATTTCTTCGACTTACGAACGGTCTTCTGCAGCAGCGGGTGCTTGAAGCGGCGTTCGACGGAAACGGTGATCGTCTGCTCGTTCTTGTCCGAGGTGACGGTGCCCGTCAGGATACGTTTCGGCATTGGTTTTCCCCTTACTTCGCAGCGTCAGCGGCTTTTTGCACAAGAACCGTCTTGATGCGGGCGACGTCACGGCGGACGGCACGCATACGGGCGGTGTTCTCAAGCTGGTTGGTCGCCTGCTGGAAGCGCAGGTTGAACGCTTCCTTCTTGAGCTGAACCAGGCTGTCGCGCAGCTGGTCCGGCGTCTTCGACTTCAGTTCTTCGGCTTTCATGCCGCTTCCTTTTCCACAATCGCCAGACGGCCCC
>PNJK01000223.1 GCA_013821825.1 Rhodobacter sp. | reverse complement strand
CAGGTCATGCGCGCCCTGGAGAAGGCCGAGATGACCGTGGATGTCGCCGATGGCGTAGATGTGCATGGGTCGGCTCCTGGTCGAAGGCACCGGGGGGTTTCACACCCCCCGGACCCCCTGTGGAGTATTTGTGAAATGGGCAAGCTGCAAGGCTTGGTCGGCATCAGGTTGCCGTGGGGTCAGGCAGCATGCGATAGCTGTCAAGGCCGATGTCGCCCGACCACCGCCAGATGGCAAGAAAGCCGTCCGGCCCGGCGCGCATGGCATGGGGCATTCGCGGCGGGTGGTGGACCGCGTCGCCCGGTCCGAGGGTCAGGCATCGGTCCCCGGCCCGCCAGAGGGCGCTGCCCGAGAGGATCGCATAGGTCTCGGCGGCATTGTGCGCGTGAAGCGGGTAGTGGCTGCCGGGGGCCTGGTAGAAGAGGCCGAAGCGGAGGCTATCCGACGGGATCGGCGCACCCGGTCCAAGGAGGGTGACGACGGACTTGATCGAGCGCAGGGCCTTTGGCTGACGAGCGGCGGCGGGGCTGTCCTGCCAGGGGAGTTGGGCGTGGGCCTCGCGGATCGGCATGGCCGCGGGGTGGCCACCGGCCAAGGCGGCGGTGTGCAGGATGCCCGAAAACAGGTCGGAAGGCACCGAGGTCGGGAAGTCGGTGCAGGCCGCAGCGTGCAAGGCGGTGGCGGTCAGCCCGGCCTCGGGGCGCGGTTCGCTGGCCGTGAGGTCGGCCAGCGCATGAAGGAGCGCAGACAGGATCATGACGCCTCGGCCGGGCGGAGTGCCTGACCGAGGCAGGGTCTGTCAGGCGACGTCGAACTGCAAGGCCTTCACCTGCTGGAACATGCCGGTGCCCTCCAGCGTCTCGATCACGCGTGGGTCGATCGGCTGGTCCAGATAGAGGATCGCGATGGCATCCTGGCCCACGCCCGACCGGCCCAGGGTGAAGTTCGCGATGTTGACGTTGTTCTTGCCCATCGTCATGCCGAGAAGGCCGATGATGCCGGGCACGTCCTCGTTGGTGGTGTAAAGCATGTGCTGGCCGATCTCGGCGTCGATGTTGATGCCCTTGATCTGGATGAACCGCGGCTTGCCGTCACTGAAACAGGTGCCGGCGACCGAGCGTTCGCGCTTGTCGGTGACCATGGTGACCTTGATGTAGGCGTCGAACACCCCGGTCTTTTCCTGCCGGGTGGTCGAGATCTGGATGCCCTTCTCCTTGGCCACCACGGGGGCCGAGACGAGGTTCACGTCCGGGTTCTGCGTCTTGAGGACGCCCGCGATCACCGACTGGTTCAGCGCGGCAAGGTTCATCTCGGCGACCGTGCCGTCGTAAAGGATGTTGATCGCCTTGATCGGCTCGTCCGTCATCTGGCCGATGAAGCTGCCAAGGTGGCCCGCCAGCCTGATCCATGGCCCCATCACCGCGGCCTCTTCGGCGGTGACGTTCGGCATGTTGAGCGCGTTCTGCACCGCGCCGGTCAGAAGATAGTCCGACATCTGCTCGGCCACCTGAAGCGCGACGTTCTCTTGCGCCTCGGTGGTCGAGGCACCGAGATGCGGCGTGCAGACCACGTTCGGGTGGTTGAAAAGCGGGCTGTCGGTGGCGGGCTCCACCTCGAACACGTCCAGCGCCGCGCCTGCGACGTGACCGGAGTTCAACGCGTCGAGGAGGGCGGCCTCGTCGATAAGGCCCCCACGGGCGCAGTTGATGATGCGGACACCCTTTTTCGTCTTCGTCAGGTTCTCTCGCGACAGGATGTTGCGGGTCTTGTCGGTCAGGGGGACATGCAGGGTGATGAAATCGGCGCGCTGGAGAAGCTCGTCAAGCTCGACCTTGTGGACGCCAAGCTGTCTGGCGCGGTCGTCCGACAGGAAGGGGTCGTAGGCCACGACCTTCATGTGCAGCCCGACGGCGCGGTCGCAGACGATGCCGCCGATGTTGCCCGCGCCGATCACGCCGAGGGTCTTGTTGAACAGCTCCACCCCCATGAACCTGGACTTTTCCCACTTTCCGGCATGGGTGGAGGCGTTGGCCTCG
>PNJK01000222.1 GCA_013821825.1 Rhodobacter sp. | reverse complement strand
CCCCCAGATCGTCCGCCTGGGTCAGCGACGGCATCAGCGCGTTGGTGAAGATCGTCGCGAACTCCATCCCGATGAAACCGATGCCGAACAGGCAGACGGCCCAGAACAGCATAGCGTCACCGCCACCCGGTGCCACCCACCACAGGCCGGCCGATCCGACGACGTAGATGACGGAAAAGGTCCAGACCCAGACCATCCGGCGCCCCGTCCCGTCGGCAATCGCCCCCAGGATCGGCGCGAGGATGGCGATGGCAAACGAGGCGACCGCCAGACCCCAGCCCCAATAGGCCTGGGCGGCAGCCTTCGCAGCCTCTTCGTCCAGCCCCTCGCCCATGTAATAGCCGCGGGCGATCTCGGCGAAGTAGGGGCCGAAAATGAAGGTGAGGAGCAGGGTGTTGTAAGGCTGGCTGGCCCAGTCGAAGAAATACCAGCCCCAGATCCGCTTGCGCGCGCTTGCCATCCCTGCCCCATCCCGCCTTTGTTTTGCGGGCAGTGAACCCGGAAAATCCCTGCGGCGCAAGCGGCCCCTAGCGGGCGGGCGGCCAGAGGCGGGTGGCATCGGCCTCGATCCAGGCCTGCACCCAGGCCGGCAAGGCCGGGCTTTCCGGCCCGATGCCCATCGCCACCGCCATGTCGCGCGGTGGCACCATCCCCACCTTCGACACGATTGCCGAGCGGATCAGCACATGCGACGTGCAGTCCTCGCCCTTCCACATGGACTGCTCCATATAGACGAAGCGCGCGTCCCAGCCGATGCAGCGCGTGCGCATCTCCAGCTTCGCCATGACCGTGACCCGACGCCGGTAGCGCGTGGTCGATCCCACCACCGCAAGCCCCCAGCGCTTGGCCAGAAGCGTATCTTCGAACCCGGTGCGGCGGGCCAGCGGCAGGCGGCCCAGATCGTAAAGCGTCAGCGTGCGGCCGTTGTTCAGCTCCATCCACGGGTCAAGGTCCCAAGGCCAGCAGCGGACCTGGCTGACATGGGTATCGAAAACGCCAAGCTTGGGCAGGCGGCGCGCGCGCGCCATTTCAAGCGCCATGCGGACGAAAGGATACATTGAAATCTCCGGTTGCGCGCTACGGGTGCCCCGGCGCTGCGCCAAGGTCAAGCGTAGCGCCGCGTTAGGCCCTCGACCTCGCGCGGTCCATCAGGTCGGGTTGGGCATTGCCCTTCCATCCCCATGCGGCTACCTCTGGCGAAATCTCTTGCGGAGCGCCCGATGACCTCGATCTTCCAGATCCTCTTGCTTATCCTCGATATCGCGCAGTTCATCATCATCGCGCATATCATCATGAGCTGGCTGATAAATTTCCAGGTGCTGAACCTGCGTCAGCCGCTGGTCGCCTCGATATGGGAAGGGCTGAACCGGCTGTTGGAGCCGGTCTATTCCCGGGTTCGTCAGCTGCTGCCCAACATGGGCGGCCTTGATCTGGCGCCGCTGGTGGTGCTGCTCGCGGTTTATGCGCTGCGGATTGTGCTGATCAACAACGCCGCCGTCTTCCTCTGATCTTGGACCGGGCCGCAGCTCTTCTGCATTCCGTCTTCGGCTTTCCCGACTTCCGCCCCGGACAGGCGGAAATCGTGCAAGCCGTGCTGGAAGGCCGCAACACCCTTGCCATCATGCCGACGGGCGGGGGCAAATCGCTGTGCTTCCAGCTTCCGGCGCTGTGCCGCGAAGGGGTGACGGTGGTGATTTCCCCACTGATCGCCCTGATGCGGGATCAGGTCCGCGCGCTGAAAGCGGCTGGGGTCGAGGCCGGGGCGCTGACCTCGGGCAACACCGACGAGGAAACCGAAGAGGTCTTCGCTGCGCTTGATGCCGGGCGGCTCAAGCTTTTGTACATGGCGCCGGAACGGCTGGCCTCGGCTGCGACGGCGGCCATGCTGCGCCGGGTCGGCTGCAGCCTGATTGCGGTCGACGAGGCGCATTGCGTCAGCCAATGGGGCCACGACTTCCGCCCCGACTATCTGCGCATCGGTGAACTCCGCCGGTCGCTGAAGGTCCCGCTGGCCGCCTTCACCGCGACGGCGGATGAAGAAACCCGGGCCGAAATCGTCACCCGCCTGTTCGATGGCGAGGCCCCGGCCACCTTCCTGCGCGGTTTCGACCGGCCGAACATCCA
>PNJK01000221.1 GCA_013821825.1 Rhodobacter sp. | reverse complement strand
CCGATCGACTTGGCCACGACGTCCTGGATCCCCAGCATCTCGAACACGGCGCGCATCGGGCCGCCGGCGATGATGCCGGTACCTGCGACAGCGGTCCGCATCACGACCTTGCCGGCGCCGTGACGGCCTTCCATGTCGTGGTGCAGCGTGCGGCTGTCCTTCAGCGGCACGCGGATCAGACTGCGCTTAGCCTGTTCGGTCGCCTTGCGGATTGCTTCGGGCACTTCTTTGGCCTTGCCCTTGCCGAAACCAACGCGACCACGCTGGTCACCGACGACGACGAGAGCTGCAAAGCCGAAGCGCTTGCCACCCTTGACGGTTTTCGAGACGCGGTTGATCGCGACCAGACGGTCGGCGAATTCCGGGTTTTCCTCGGGACGGTTGTCGCGGCGCGGGCCACGATCGTCCCGGCGGTTTTCACGTTCTGCCATAAGGCATTCCTTCACTGGTGGCGCCAGGCGCCGTTGTCGCCAATCCTGGTGCTGCCCGGCACGGGTCCGGGGCCCGGATCATCGGAGCGGCCCATCCCACCCAAGGGATGCGCCGCCCACCTAGATTTAGAACTTCAGGCCACCTTCACGGGCAGCATCGGCCAAAGCCTTGATCTTACCGTGGAAGAGGAACCCGCCGCGGTCGAAGTAGCATTCCTCGATCCCGGCCTTCTTTGCCCGCTCGGCAATCGCCGCGCCAACCTTGGCGGACGCTTCGACGTTGTTCTTGCCGACCACGCCGAGATCCTTCTCGAGAGAAGAAGCCGAGGCGACAGTCACGCCTTTCACATCGTCGATCAGCTGAACGCTGATGTTCTTCGAGGACCGATGCACCGAAAGGCGCAGACGACCGTGCGAAGTTGCCTTGATCTTGTTCCGGACGCGCAGACGGCGCTTGAGGAACAGCTCTCTTTTGTTGCTTGCCATTTCTCTCGCCCTTACTTCTTCTTGCCTTCCTTGCGGAAGATATACTCGTCCTTGTAGCGGATGCCCTTGCCCTTGTAGGGCTCAGGCGCGCGCCATTCGCGGATGTTCGCGGCCACCTGGCCGACCTGCTGCTGGTCGATGCCTTCGACGATGATTTCGGTCTGCTTCGGGGTCGTGACGGTCACGCCATTCGGCACATCGAAATTCACTTCGTGCGAATAACCGAGCGACAGCTTCAGGACGTTTCCAGCCATGGCGGCGCGATAACCGACGCCCTGGATTTCCATTTCCTGCTTGAAGCCGGTCGATACGCCAGTCACCAGGTTCGCGACCATCGAGCGGGTCATGCCCCACTGCTGGCGCGCGCGCTTGGAAAGACCACGGGGAGCCACCTTGATGGTCTCTCCCTCGACGGTGATGGTCACATCATCGCCTGCGGTGAAGCTGCGGGTGCCTTTCGGCCCCTTCACTTCCACGGTCTGGCCCGAGACAGAGGCAGAAGTGCCTTTGACGAGCGCGACGGGTTTCTTGCCGATACGAGACATGAGACCCCCCTTAGAATACGGTGCAAAGCACTTCGCCGCCAACATTGGCAGCACGTGCATTTGCATCCGACATGACGCCTTTCGGCGTGGAAACGATGGAGACACCCAGGCCGTTGCGGACCGAGGGGATCTCTTTCACGCCCATGTACACCCGACGGCCGGGCTTGGACACGCGCTTGAGTTCGCGGATCACAGGCTCGCCCTCATAGTACTTCAGGCTGATGGTGAATTCGCCCTGGCCGTTCGAGGTGTCGGCCTTTTCCCAGCCACGGATGTAGCCTTCGGACATCAGCACATCCAGGACGCGGGCACGCAGCGTCGACGCGGGCGTCGCCACCGTGGACTTGCCGCGCATCTGTGCGTTGCGGATACGCGTGAGCATATCGCCAAGAGGATCGTTCATCGACATTTCCGGTCCTCCTTACCAGCTGGACTTTACCATGCCGGGGATCTGGCCGAACGAGGCGAGATCACGCAGCATGATGCGGCTGAGTTTGAGCTTGCGATAGAACGCATGCGGGCGGCCCGTCAGCTGGCAGCGGTTGTGCAGCCGGACAGCGGACGAGTTGCGGGGCAGATCGGCCAGTTTCAGGGTCGCCTTGAAGCGCTCTTCCACCGGTTTCGCCTGATCGTTGATCACCGCTTTCAGCGCGGCCCGCTTGGAAGCATGCTGCTTCACCAGCTTGGCCCGCTTCACTTCGCGGTTCACCATGGATTTTTTTGCCATATCTTTGTT
>PNJK01000220.1 GCA_013821825.1 Rhodobacter sp. | reverse complement strand
GGCGTCACCAGCCATTGGTCAGTGTTGGGCAAGTTGCGCCAGGTTTCGACATAGCCCCGAACCTCATTGATGATCGGGGTGGGGTTGTACTCTTGGTCCACCGTAGAAAGGTCGTCATCGGCGCCAAGCAGCAGGGCGGCCTGCTTTGTGTTCTGCCGTTGCTTCTTGGTCTTTGGAACGGGCGTAATGAGATCAGAGCGCCGTCTGTTATCGAGGATGCGGTTTGTCGGCTGACCATCCGGATCAAGTTCCCAATGCCTGCCGGGGTACGCGTAAGGTGAATTCAGGATCGGTTTTTCGAAGAACTGCTCAGACATCCGCGGCACCTTTTCCAAGGTTTTCTTTTACGAATGCTTTCTGTTCATCGATCCATTGATCAATATCATCATGCCTGAAGCGCCACTGTCCACGAACCTTGAATGCCGGGATTTGGCCGCCGCGCGCCATCGTGTACACGGTTTTCTCTGCAACCTTCAACAAAATCGCGACCTCTGGCAAAGTGAGAATAGGGTCCGACATGGACCTGCTCCTTCTCGAAATGTGTAAAAGGAAGCTGCCAGACTTTGCCAGCCTTTACTAGCTGTTGATTGCTCTTGGTTGCGTCAAGAGCCATGGGCGCACCTTCGGCATCGCCGCAGACATGTCCACCTCCCGGAGCATCCTACCCGCCAGCAACCCATCCCGGACCCAGTCCAGCGCCTGCCACCAGTCCTCATAGCCGCGTCGGGCGGATGCGATCTGTTCTGGATGCGGCCGCCAAGTGACTGGGCAAGCTAACAACTCGACCGTTCGCCACTTGCCGCGCGTTTTCACCCGTTCGGTGCCGACGATGATGGTCGTCGCCCGCTCACCATGCTGGTTGTTCTTGGTTTCCATCGGGACGCAACGCGGGACGACGCCCGGCATCCAGTCCGGAGTCATTCCAGCGCGCGCCAGTTCGGCCATCTGGATCGCCATGCGGATGCCGCCGAGGCTGTCGGGCATGCCTGCGACGGTGGCGGCGATCACCTCAGCATCGGGATGGGTGTAACTGCCCATCTTGTGCTGACCGCCGTCGACCTTGCAGCCAAGCATGGCGCGTTGCAGCAGGACGTACTCCAAGCCGAAGCCGAAGCCTTCCTCGGTCACATCCTTTGGTGGCGGCAGTTCTAGCTGCGCCTGCTCGACGCGGAACGCCCATTCCAATGCCGCCTGGACGCCCAGCGCGCGCTTGACCTTCGTTCCGCCGGTTCGGCTGATCTGTCGTTGCATGCTCATGGCTGCATCCCGTCAAACAGGGACATTTGCGCCGGGCGCTGGGCCTGATCCATCGGCCGCCAGATCCACGGGCCCGAGGCCATGGGCAGCAACGAGAGAGCGCCACGCATGTGCCGCTGCCAGAGGGTGAACTCCGTTGCCGAGCAAGCGCAAAGCGCGTGCACGATGGGCCAGCCCATCAGCCATCCGACGAAGAGCGGGTTCAGCCGCCGCCGTGATCGGCCTTTCAGGATCCGCCGCGAGACGACGCGCCCATGCGAGGCAATCATCGAATCCCAAAGCGGGCGCGAGATCGGGGCGTGACGCGAGGGCCGCGCGCCATCCATCGTGATCGCCGGGGCCGGGCGGGTGAAGCCCTGCTCCGCTCGGTAGTGCAGGATATCCATCCGTGATTTGCCATCTGCCCGGGTAACGCTGGCCTCGCTGGATCCCTTCCAGTTCTGTGCGGCCGGGGTCGGCCATTGCGCGGCCTGCGCGGGCAGGGGCGGCATCCCGCCCGATCCATAGGTCTGGCCGGGCCCACCCTTCGCACCATCGGTCGCTTTCGGCGTCGACCAGTTGCGGGTGATGCCCAGCGCCAGCGCTTCCGCCTTGCGGGTGAAGTCGCTGTTCCCGGCCGGGTTGTAACTGGCGGTGCCGGGATGCAGGCTCATCGGTGTGGGCCAGGATGAAGATGCGGAGCCGCTGGTGCGGCGCGCCAACTTCTGCCGCCGAGAACAAACCCGCCGCAGGCGTGTAGCCCATTGCCCAAAGCTCTCGCAGGACGGTTTCGAGGCCGAGGGTGACGTGCCCGGGTACGTTTTCGAGGAACACCCATTCTGGGCAGCATTCGCCGATGACGCGGGCGACATCTGGCCAAAGGTGGCGGGGATCATCGGCGCCACCGCGTTTGCCAGCGGCACTGAAGGGTTGGCAGGGATATCCGGCGAGGACGATGTCAAAGGCACCGCGGAAAGGTCGCGCATCGAAGCTGCGGAGATCATCCCAGATCGGGGCCGGTGCGAAGTATCCTGCGCGCTGGGCGGCGATGAGGACGGTCCGGGGCCAGACCTCCCATTCGACGAAAGCGCGGGTGTGATAGCCGGGTTCGGCGAGCATGAGGCCCATATCCAAGCCTCCGCCGCCTGCGCAGAGGGATAATCCGTGCCGGGGACGTGACACCAGACCATTCACCGGATCCCCCGCTCGCGCAGGCGTTCGGCCGTAACAAGCCCTCGGCCCAGCATGGCATCGCGCATGGTGTTGCTGATCGCGCTGACCGGC
>PNJK01000219.1 GCA_013821825.1 Rhodobacter sp. | reverse complement strand
GGAATCCTTCCAGAACGCGGCTGGGCTCGACAGGGCGTCCGCCTCGTCAACCCCGCCGGCGCCCACGGGGCCGCCCCGGAAAAAGGTACGGATTACCGGCTTGCCGGTGCAACGCACCCACCAGAGATACTGGCCCGTGGCGATCACCTCATCCAGCGCGAACGGGATCATGATCAACATCGCCAGGGCCGCGAAGAGGCAGAGCGTGCACCAGGTTCCGATAACGATGGGTTGAATGATGATGAAGTAGATGCTGACCACACCCAGCGGGATGACCAGGATGCCGAAGAAGGTCACCATCCACGGCATCGTCCGCCAGCGGTCGCGGCCGCCCATGACCGCCATCAAGATCTCGAGCGTGTAGCTGATGGCCCCCAAGCCGGCATCGGGGATTGGCCAGGCCTTGGACACTGAGGAGGAGATGATCTCTTCCGTGCCGTTCTTCAGGTTCACGGGATCGCCGCCAAAGAAGGGCTCGAACACCGCGTCGATGTGCCCCAGCTGATAAGCGGTGAGTACACGCGAGATCAGCAGGCCGACCAGTCCCAGCAGGGCAATCGGCAGACGCTGCGCCCAGGTCGAGGGACAGTAGGTCCAGCCGGGTGGGATATTCTTCGGGTCCATCATCCCGGCCATGCTCATGCCGGGCATCATCGGGATCAGCACCGAGAAGGCGATCACCAGCACGCCCACGAGAGTGTCGTTGAGGTATTGCGCGGCGCTCGGCGTCCAGAACAGCATCGGCGCGAAGAGCAGCCAAAGGCCCACAAAGGTGTTGGCCCATTGGGCGAACCAGGCGGTGCGTTTCGAGAGCGAGAGCGCGCCGAAGGTGGCGATTGCTAGCCCGCTCAGGAGATCGCTTAGGACCAGCGCCGTGGCCCGCGCATCTAGGCCGGCCAGCCCCCGATCATCGCTCACCGCCTGCACGAGCGGGCTCGCCGCCGCGGCCCCCATTCCGTCGTAGATCAGTGGGCTAGCGGCGAGCCACAGCCCCAGGCCGATATTGGCGAAATGCGCCCATCGCACGCGGCGGGCGTCGGCTTCCATCATCGCCATGTGGTCATGTCCGCCGCCGCCGCCGCCGTGCATTGCGTGCTGTGCCGTCGGGGCCACGCGGGTTTCAGGCGCTTGCATCTTGTCGTGCTTCAGAGGCTCGCCGCCGCCTGCGTGGGTCGCGCCAGCGTCGCGTTCGTGCGACGCGCTGTCAGGGCGCGTCCAGGCGACGACCGACGGGTCGAGCTCGTTGGTCTCGTACCAGCCCGTTGGGTCGCGCTTTAATGCGTCGACGATCTTCGGCAGGGTCGCCCTGAGGCTATGCTGCGGGACCCAATCGAGCAGGGTTCGAGCGCGGGTGATATCCAGGACGTAATGATCGTTCGACTGGTCGACCATCCACGGCTTCACGAACTCATCGTCCCCCAACGCCTCCGTCTGCAACCAGGCGCCTAGCTTGGCCACAGGCTTAGGAATGCGGATCGTCTCCCAGTCCTCCCCATGCAGCGCCTGTCCGATGATGTCTTGGACCTCGCTATAACCGAGCGCTTCGGGCTCTCCGAGCAGAAGGGGAAGCTCGGTCGGCAGCTCGCTTCGCCGCGTGACAAGCTTGGCGATCGCCTCGATCAGATCGTCAAGATGGACGAACGCCTGCCCGGCGCAGAGCATGCCGGGGTAGACGTGCGCGGTCAGCCGGTGCTCGTAGATCCGCGCCACGTGCTCGGCGATGAACGGGGAGTGGGCAAGGTCATCGTAGACCCCGGCGATGCGGAGCATCACGACCGGGATGTGGCCGTGTTCCTGGCGCACCAGAGCTTCGGTCCGGACCTTCGATTCCGGATAGGCCCACCCCGGCGAGATGGGCGAGTCTTCGTTGATGGTCTTGTCCGGCCGGTCTGTCGGCTGGTGCACCAGCATGGTGCTGGCGAGGATGAACTGGCCGACCTCAAACCGCTGCAGGCCTTCGACCAGCCGTCGCGCCCCCTGGACCGTGATCTTGTCGTACATCGGGTTGGGCTTGCCGGAGACGTCGAAGTAGGCGGCCAGGTGCACGACAGAAGCGATCCTTCCACCGAAGCGAGCGCGAACTGTCTCCAGGGCGTTGGAGACCCCTTCGTCGGTGCCGAGGTCGAAGTCGACCGCTTCCGCCTCTGTGGGCGGGTCCGGCGGACCTGCGCGGTCCAGCGCCACAACGCGATAGTCCTGCGCCAAGCGCTTGATCACGGCGCTGCCGATGAAGCCGCTGCCACCGGTCACCAGCACCACTTCGCGTTCGGCCATCGTGCGCTCCCTTTGCCTTGTCGTCTGACCCCATCTTGAGGGATACGCGCCAGCAGGGGGTCATCCAGCAAGACTCAGTCGTTTTCTTGTCTCGGCCGGCGATCTGGCGCGTGCCCGCGCCATCTCAGGCGCGCTTGGCGCCGCCCAACTGGGCGAGTCGGCCGCCGTCGGCGCTCAGCACAGCGCCATTGACGAAGCCAGCCTCGTTCGAGGCGAGGAACAGAATCGCCGCAGCAATCTGTTCCG
>PNJK01000218.1 GCA_013821825.1 Rhodobacter sp. | reverse complement strand
TTCCAGCCCGTTGCCGTCTTCCAGCCGCAGATCGACCACGGCATAGGCGGGAGGGCGGGCAATCGCCTTGGCCCGGCCTTCGGCGACACTCTGCGCAGTCTCTGGCAGAAAACCACGCTTTTCCATGGCCTTGGCAAGGCGTTTCACGAAGGGTTCGTCGTCATCGACCAGCAACAGCGTGCGGTCCGGGCCAAGGTCGGCGTCGAGGTCTTCGGTCATGCGTCTCTCCTGCTCTTCCAGCGCGTGTCACGTGGCAGCTTTGCCCGCCCCGACAAAACAAGCAACGCTTTCCGCCATGTGAGCGGATGTAATCTCGCGGCGGAAGAAATCCACAACGTCGGTGCCGGGCACCATCCGATGGGTGAGGGTCGAATGGTCCATCAGGTGGACTTCGTCCCCGGCATCGCGCTTTGCGCCGAAAGTCGTGCAGGCCGGTGACACCGCCTTGACCTGACCTTCGCGGCCAGCCGGTTCGATAGGTTTCGGATGCATGTTCGACGCGTCGCCGGCCAGAGCAGAGCCCCGGGCGTATCGCGGTCGGGATCGATGGAAACGAAGGCGGAGGTTACTTCGATGCCTCTCGCCTCGGCTCGGATGAAAAACACGGTGCCGTGAACGGAACACTTGCATACAGTAATACTTTTGATACCGTGGTCCCAGCCACCTGAGGAGAGTGGCCAAGGGTTCCACTGGGAGGAAAATCATGAAAGCTTTCAAGACTCTCGCGCTTGGCGCGGGACTGAGCGGCCTGTTGCTTTCGGCAGCCTATGCCGAAGGACTGGCCGGCAAAGTCATCGGCTTCTCGCAGATCGGGTCCGAATCCGGTTGGCGCGCCGCCGAGACCAGCGTGACCAAGTCGGTTGCGGCCGAGCTCGGCATCGACCTCAAGTTTGCCGATGCGCAGCAGAAACAGGAGAACCAGATCAAGGCGATCCGCGGCTTCATCGCCCAGGGTGTCGATGCGATCCTCGTGGCTCCGGTCGTCGCCACCGGCTGGGATGAGGTGCTGACCGAAGCCAAGGACGCGAGCATCCCCGTCGTCCTGCTGGACCGCGGCATCGAGGGGCCGGAGGATCTGTATCTGACCTCGGTCGCGTCCGACCAGGTCAAGGAAGGCCGTGTCGCCGGTGAATGGCTGGTGAGCGCGGTGGGCGACAGGCAATGCAACGTGGTCGAGCTGCAGGGGACCGTCGGTTCGTCGCCCGCGATCAACCGCAAGCAGGGCTTTGAAGAGGCGCTGGCGGGCAAGGCCAACCTGACCATCACCCGCAGCCAGACCGGCGATTTCACCCGTTCCAAGGGCAAGGAAGTCATGGAAGGCTTCATCAAGGCCGAAGACGGCGGCAAGAACATCTGCGCCGTCTACGCCCACAATGACGACATGGCCGTGGGCGCGATCCAGGCGATCAAGGACGCAGGTCTGAAGCCGGGCAGCGACATTCTGGTCGTGTCGATCGACGCGGTACCCGATATCTTTGCCGCGATGGTTGCAGGTGAAGCGAACGCGACGGTCGAGTTGACACCCAACATGGCCGGTCCTGCGTTTGCGGCGCTGGACGCGTTCTTCGACGGCGGTACCCTGCCCGAAAAGTTCATCATCACCGAATCTAAACTCTATACCCCGGCGGACGATCCGCAGGGCGAATACGACCGCCGGAAAGGTCTTGGATACTAGTTTCCTCCGCCAGGACCACCGCCGGGCGAAGGCTTCGCACCTTCGCCCGGCGGAATTGCTTTATCCGCGCGATAAGCGGAATGTCTGACGGATCGGGGGGCAAGGCCATGACAGAGAACGAAGCTGCGCCCGTGTTGGAAGCACGCGGCATCGTCAAGGTGTTTGGCCAGCATCGGGCGCTGGACAATGTGGACTTTTCCGCGCGTCGGGGCGAGGTTCATGCCCTTCTGGGCGAAAACGGCGCAGGCAAGTCCACGCTCATCAAGATCCTGACCGGTGCGTATCACCCCGATTCGGGTGAAGTCCTACTTGACAGCCAGCCGATCACCCTGCGCGATCCCTTGCACGGGCAAAGCTACGGGATCGGTACGGTCTACCAGGAAGTGAACCTGCTGCCGAACCGGTCCGTGTCCGAAAACCTGTTCCTTGGCCGCCAGCCCACCCGTTTCGGCCTCGTCGATCATCAAAGGATCGACACCGCCGCGCGCGAACTGCTGGCGCGATATGGCCTCGACATCGACGTTCGCGCCGGGCTTTCCGAGTTCTCGGTCGCGGTTCAGCAGATCGTCGCCATTGCCCGGGCGGTCGAACTTTCGGGCAAGGTGCTCGTCCTTGACGAACCCACTGCCAGTCTTGACCGCAACGAGGTGCAGCGCCTGTTCGAGGTTGTGCGCGGGCTGAAGGCGAAGGGTCTGGCCATCATCTTCATCACCCATTTCCTCGACCAGGTTTTCGAAATCGCCGATCGCGTGACCATTCTGCGCAATGGCAAGAAGGTGGCGACCCAGGCGCTGGACGCGCTGAACACCACCAGCGTGGTTCGCATGATGCTGGGAAAGGACGTCGCCTTCGAGCATCATCCAACGGCGCTGGCC
>PNJK01000217.1 GCA_013821825.1 Rhodobacter sp. | reverse complement strand
CGGGGAAGTCGTAATCGAAGAACTCGACCACCGTCACATCGCCGTCCGGGTTGCCCAGAACCGGCGCGTTCGGATCACGCTCCAGAGCCGCGCGCTCGTTGGACAGGGCGGCCACTGCGGCTGCAGCTTCGGCGTCCGACTGGCGCTGCTCCAACGTCTGAAGCGCCTCAAGCACAAGCGCGGGGTGCTCGCGCAGGGTTTGGGCGACCAGGTCCTTGATCCGTTTGTCCGGGATGTCGCGGGCAAAGCCCGCAAGCGGGACCAGGACAACGACAAAGATGGCAAGCAGGGCGGAACTGAAACGCATGCGGTCGTCCTGTCGGGATGTGACCGTATTACGCCTTCACATGGCCAAAGGTGCAAGTGCGTTTCGTCAGTCGGCCGGGTGCCTGGAACAACTCACTGGCCTGTCGCTTCGGCTTGCGTGCGCTCCTCCTGCGCGGCGCGGACCGGTTCGGGCCAGGTCGACTTGATGAACGCGAGCACGGCCTCGATGTCGGCATCCGACAGATCGCCCGCAAAGCTGGGCATGCCAGAGGTGAACTTCACCCCCATCCCATCAAGGACCGCTTGCCCGCCCCTTCGGATATAGTCGGAAAGCATGGCGTCGCCGTGGTGCCAGGTGTGCCCGTTCTCGTCATGCGGAGGGGCCGGATAGGTGCCATCTGCCCTTGGCGTTTGCCAGTCCGGCTGCCCCTGCAGGGTCGCGCCGTGGCAGGCCGCGCATTTTGTCACATAGATTTGCTGCCCGCGTTCAAGGTCGGGCGCGTTGTGGAAGAAGGCCTGCGTCGGAAGGGTCGACGCAAGCAGAAGACCCGCCGCGATCACCGCCGAGCCCGGACGGCCGTGGCGGGACCACCCCGGCACGCTCATGTCTGGCTCACCGCCGGAGTCGAGCCATCGGGCGGCAGGATGCGTTCCGAGAGAACCGCAAGGTCTTCGCGAATACGCGTCCGCTGCGACGTGGGATAGGACTCTTCCGGCGGAAGGCCACCGTGCTGGGCGAAAAGCAGCATGTCGCGCGCGATCGGCGCTGCCACCGTCGACCCGCCGCCGCCATGTTCGACAACAACGGTCACGGCATATCGCGGCGCATCGAAGGGCGCGAAAGCGACGTATAGCGCATGATCGCGCCGGTTCCAGGGCAGCTCTTCCTGCGTGCGGAGCCCCGTGGCCCGTTCTTCCGCGGTGATCGAGAAGACCTGGCTGGTTCCGGTCTTGCCGGCCATCGCCCGCGTCGGATCGGCAATGCGTGAGGAATAGGCGGTGCCACGTTCATGGTTCGACACCTCGAACATCCCCTGGCGAGCGATGGCCAGCGCCTCGGAGGAAACGCCCAGCGGCTTTGCGACCGAGGCGTCGGACGCTTTCTCGCCGACGGATCGGATCAACCGTGGCAAGACCGCCGTGCCGGTGGCAAGGCGCGCGGTCATGGTCGCAAGCTGGATCGGGGTGGCAAGGGTGAAGCCCTGCCCGATCGAGGCGTTGATCGTGTCGCCGATCAGCCATTCCTGGCCATAGGTCTTCTGCTTCCATTCCCGCGTCGGGTTGTTGCCATGGGCTATTCCGGCAAAGGGAAGATCGTATTTCTGGCCCAGCCCAAGCCTGTCGTTCATCGCGAAGATGCCGTCGATCCCGATGCGCTGCGCGACCTCGTAGAAATAGACGTCGCAGGATTCGCGCAAGGCCCCGACCATGTTGATCCGGCCGTGACCATTCTTCTTCCAGCAATGGAACCTGCGGCCCGAGATTTCGATGAAGCCGTTGCACTGGACGGTCTCTTCCGGGTCCATCACGCCGGATTCCAGCGCCGCAAGCGCGTTCGACATCTTGATCGTGGATCCCGGCGGATAGGCCCCCTGGAGGGTCTTGTCCGCAAGGGGACGGAACTCGCTTTCGCGCAGCGCCCCGTAATCGGCAGAGGAAATGCCTCGCACGAACAGATTCGGATCGAAGGACGGCGCCGACGTGCAGCCCAGAAGATCGCCGTTCGTCACGTCCATCACGATCGCCGCGGCGCTTTGACCTTCAAGCCGCACGCGCATGAAGTTCTGCAAATGGTGGTCAAGCGTGATCTGCAGGTCCGGTCCGGGAACCGGGGGCTCCAGTGCCAGTTCGCGCATCGTGCGCCCCCCGGCGTTGACCTCGACGCGCTGCGCCCCGGGCAGTCCGCGCAGGTCGCGTTCAAAGCTGCGCTCCACGCCGGTCTTGCCGATCTGGTAATCGGGAAGCCGCAACAGCGGTTCGGCTTCCTTCTCCCCGTCCGAAAGATCCGTTTCGCTGACCGGCCCGACATAGCCAAGCTGATGAGCAAAATCCGGGCCGAACGGATAGACCCGCGACAGCACCATCTCGGGACGAACCCCGGGAAGCACCGGAGCGTTCAGCGCCACACGCGAGAATTCTTCCCAGGTGACCCGGTCCTTCACGGTGATGGGAACGAAGGACTGCGTGCGTTCAAGCAAGGCCTTGACCTTCTGGATCGTCTCGTCATCGAGACCCAGAAGCGTCCGCAAGTTCGCAAGGACCGCATCAACGTCCCGCGTTTCC
>PNJK01000216.1 GCA_013821825.1 Rhodobacter sp. | reverse complement strand
GCGTGGACGCGGAGGGGTGGAAGGCCGTGGCGCTGCGCGAGGTCCGGTCGGATCGGCCCGAGGTCATCGGCGGCGCGGGCCATGGGGGGCATGAGGCGACCCCAGCCGCGCGCGGCGACGATGGGGGACCAGGCTCGGTCGCGGACGTTCCAGAGATGCGACTGCGCGCCCAGGATCGACGCCTCGCTGACCGCGCGACCGGTCAGCCGCCAGGCCCAGTATTGCGGGATGCCGAGGCACCAGCGGGCCAGCGCGAAGGCGCGGGGTTCGGCGGTTTCGGCCCAGAACATCTGCCGGGCGGTGTGGGTCGCGGCCATCATCACGGCAGAGCCCCGGTCGAAGAAGCTGCCGGACTGCAGAGCGTAGGCGTCGTCAAGCCCGGGGGGCAGGGGCTGTTCGTAGTCGATCATCGGCAGGGCAAGGCCGGTGTCCCCGTCGTCGGGGTCTTCGGCCACAAGGATGCCGCCCGAGCCGTGGCCGGAGGCGACGAAGTGCAGCAAGGGGTGGCGGCGGGACAGCGTTGCCAGCCCCTCCAGCACGAAGGTGTTCTGGGTGGCAAGGTCGTGGTGCCGCCACGGGGGCCCGGGCAGGACCTCGTTCGGCAGGGTGAGGGTTTCCAGGACGTGACCCCCGGTGGTGCAGGCCGAGAGCTTCACGTTGGACTTGCCGACATCCAGAACCGCGACGGTGCCGCCCGTCATCACACCCTCAGATCAGCCGGTATTGCCTGGCCTTGTTGCGCAGGAAGGGGAGACCCTTGTCCATCACCTCCTGGAAGTTCTCGGCCACCGGACGCCAGACGGCAAGGCCGTAGCCGACCTCGGGGGGCATGTTGATGAACGACTCCATCGCGAGGCCGCCCTTGAAGCCGATGGCGGCGAGGGTGGCATAGACCTCGTCCCAGTCGCAGGTGCCCATCCCCGGGGTGCCTCGGTCGGATTCCGACAGGTGGATGTAGCGCAGGTGGTCGCGGGCATCGAGGATGCCGTTTCCCGCGCCTTTTTCCTCGATGTTCATGTGGTAGGTGTCAAGGTGGATGAAGATGTTGTCGGCGCCGACCTTCTCGATCATCCACTTGGCCTGCCAGCCGGTGTTGATCAGGTGGTTCTCGTAGCGGTTCACGGGTTCGATGCCGAAGGCGATCCCCAGCTTCTTCGCGTGCCTGGCGGCGGCGGCCAGGGCCTTGGCGATATTGTCATATTCTTCCATGGTCGGGGGCAGGCCGGTGCGCTGGCCGATGCCGCCGTAGGTCACGCCCGACAGCGCCTCGGCCCCCATTTCGGCGGCCTTGTCCATGCTGCGGGTCAGCTGTTCGATGGCCCCGTCGGGGTTGACGCTGGCCCAGTTCTGTTCCGGCAGGCCCAGCGAGCAGACCGCGCGCATCTCGTGTTTTTCCAGCAGCGCGCGGGTGTGCGGGGCATCGACGATCGCGGTGTTCAGAAGGGCGATTTCGATGAAGTCCATCTTGTAGGCGGCCGCGGCGGGAATGGTCTTTTCCGCCCCTGCCCGGTCCCAGTGCATGGTCCACATGCTGGTGTGAACGCCAAAGCCTTCCATGGTCATCTTCCCTTTCGTCTGTGTTCGGAAATGCGCCCCGCGCCCCAGCGCAGGATCATGACGCCGACGAGGAACAGGCCCCAGACGGCGGTGGAAAGGTGCTGGTTCGCGCCCATCAGGTTCAGGCCTGACGACAGGACTTGCAGGACGACAAGGGCGATGACCACCGGCAGGACGCGGCCGAAGCCGCCGAACGGGTCCACTCCGCCCAGGAAGCAGGCTAGGACGGTGACGAGGAGAAGCGCCTCGCCATGGCCGACGCGGACCGAGTTGAAGCGGCTGAGCATCAGGATGCCCGCGATGGCGCACATGACGCCGGACAGGGTGTAGATCAGCACTAGCGTGCGCTTGGTGTGAAGGCCGGAATAGGCGGCGGCGCGGATGTTGGAGCCGATCATCCGCACGGAAAACCCGTGCCGGGTGTGGGTGAGAAGGATGTGCCACAGGACCGCGCAGGCCAGAAAAAGGATCAGCGGCACGGGGATGCCCGCGACCGTGCCATGGCCAAGGGTCGCCATCCAGGGCGGGAAGCCCGAGATGTCGCCGCCCTTGGTCAGGAACTCTCCCAGGCCGCGGAGGAAAATCATCATGGCGAGCGAGACGAGGATCGGGTGCGCGCCGATATAGGCGATGACGGCGCCCATCGCCGCGCCTGACGCGGCGCCGACCAGAAGGGCAAGGATGGTGCCGATCAGGAACGGCATGATCCCGGCATCGACCCCGCCATACTGGTTCAGGACAAAGGCGAGGGTGAGGCCCGCCATGTTGGCGGTGTAGATGATGGCGAGGTTGAAGCCGCCGGAGATGATCGGCATCAGCATGGCGAGGGTGAGGAGGCCAAGCTCGGGCAGCTGGAAGGCGATGGAGCCGAAGTTGGCCCCGGTCAGGAAGTTCGGGGCGGTCAGGCTGAAGACAAGGATGACAAGGGCGAGAAAGCCAAGGAGGCCCGGAACCTCGGGGCCAAAGGCGGCGGTCAGGCGGCGGTAAAGGGCG
>PNJK01000215.1 GCA_013821825.1 Rhodobacter sp. | reverse complement strand
GGTTGCGGGGCGTGACCGGGCGCTGAGACGGGCGCTGAGGCGGGCGGCCATATCCGGCGTGCAATGACTGGTGCGGTCCCGAGACGGGCGGGGCCCGCGATGCGATGCGGACGCCCTGAGCCCGCGCGCCGCCCCCGTCTCACCGATCCGGCGACAACAGCCCCAGGCCCCGCAGGTAGACCCCGATCCCGGTCTCCAGCAGATCCTCGGCCGGCCAGGGTTGTGGCCCGCCGTTGCCGCGCAGGAACAGTTCCACCACCCCGTGACTGACCGCCCAGACATGGGCCGAGATCATGCTGGCGGGCGGTCGCCGTCCTTCGGGCAGCCCCTGCACCAGCGCCTCGGCCGCCCGGTCCATCGTCGCGCGCGCCTTGGCCGAGACCTGGGCCAGATCGGGGTGCTTGCCCGGCTGCAGCCCGCTTTCGAACATCGCCTGGTAATGGCCCGGATACTTCCTCGCAAAGGCGAGGTAGGCGCGCCCCGTCGCCTCGAAGGCCGCAAGCGGGGTGGGCCGCCCCGCATCATGGGCGTATTCAAGCAGCGCCGCGAAGATGTCGAACCCCTGCCGCGCGACCTCGGCCAGAAGCTCGTCGCGCCCGGCAAAGTGCCGGTAGACCGCCGCCGGGGTCACCTCGGCGGCCTTCGCCGCCTCGGACAGGGTAAAGCCCTGCGGCCCCTTCTCGGCGATCAGGGCCAGCGCCGCCTCGACCAGCGCCTGCCGCAGGTTGCCGTGATGGTATCCGCGTTTCATCAAGTGCTGGAATGCAGTTTCGGCCCGCCGAAAATCTTGTGGTCGATCTTGCCGATGGCCTTCGCATCCTTGCCCGCATAGTCCGCCGCCGACAGGATCGTCTGGATCGCCGCGAGCCGCGCGCGTTTCTTGTCGTCGGACAGGATCACCGTCCAGGGCGCATGTCTGAAATGGGTGCGCTCCATCGTCTCGTCGATGGCCGCGCAGTAGTCGTCCCACTTGGCCAGCCCGTCAACGTCGATCTGGCTGAGCTTCCACTGCTTGAGAAGATCCTTCTCGCGATCGAGAAACCGCTTCAGCTGCTCGGCCCGCCCGACCTCCAGCCAGATCTTGAGGAAGACGATCCCCTCCTCGAGGATCATCTGCTCGAATTCGGGCAGCTGGCGGAAGAACTTGGCCCGGTCCTGGGGTTTGCAGAAGCCGAACACATGTTCGATGATCGCGCGGTTGTACCAGCTGCGGTCGTAAAGCGCGATTTCGCCGTTGGCCGGGAACCAGTCGACATAGCGCTGGAAATACCATTGCTGGCTTTCCCGTTCCGTCGGTTTCGGCAGCGCCACGACATAGGCCTGCCGGGGGTTCAGGTTCTGGGTCACCGCCTTGATCGTGCCGCCCTTGCCGGCGGCATCGCGGCCCTCGAACACGACGATCAGCCGCTTGCCGCTGGCCTTCAGACCCGCCTGCATCTTCGCAAGTTCGATCTGCAGCACTTCCATCCGGGCATCGTAATCCTTGCCCTTCATCTCTTCCCGGTAGGGATAGGTCGCAGTCATGATCGTGTCCTTGCCCGCCGCCTCGATGGCCTTGCGCACCTCTTTCGGCGCACCTTCGCGGAAATAGCGGCTGATCGCGCCGTCGAATGGTAGGGTCATCCCGTGCCTCCCGTTTCGCGCCAGTATGGCGATTGGCCCGGTCAGCGCAATGCGGCGCGATCGATGGCCGCGATGACCCGATCGGCATGCGCGTGGTGCGGCATGTGGCCCGCGCCGTCGATCACCGTCAGGGTCGCATCGGGCAGAAGCAGCGCCAGGGGGGCCGAATGGATCCGCAAGGGCACGATGGTGTCCGCCGTGCCGTGGATCAGCTCTACCGGCAGCGTCAGGGTCGGGTAGCGCGGTTCCATGGTGACCAGCTCGGCGCGCAAGGCGTTCACTTGCGCGGTATTGGTGGCCAGCGTGGCCCGGCGCAGGGTCAGCGCGGTGCCCAGGTGGGCTTCGTACCCGGGCGGGACCGGGTCAGGGGCAAAGACGGCCCCCGTCGCCGCGCGGACATAGCTTTCGGGCACGAAGGCCGAGGCGACGGGCACCGCCAGCGCCCGGCCGAGCCGGGTCGAGGTGACCCGATACCACAGGTCCAGCGTGCCGGGCCAGGGCATCGAGGGGCTGCCGACCAGGACCAGCGCCCGCGGCCCCCCGTCCAGCGCCCAGGCCAGCGCGACGGCGCCACCGTAGCTTTGGCCCAGCACGATGGGGTCGGTCACCCCAAGCTGCGCGACCCCCGCCTTGATGACGCGCGCCTGTGCCGCAAGGCTGGTGTCGTCCAGCGGGTCGGAATGGCCCAGGCCGGGGCGGTCGACCACGATCACCCGGTAGCGGTCGGTCAAGCGGTCGCGCAAGGAAAAGGTCAGGTCGCGCAAGCTGCCGCTGGCCCCGTGGATCAGCACCAGATCCGGCCCCGTGCCGGAGATTTCGTAGTGCATTCGCCTGCCGTCCACGATGATGAACTGGCCCGAAGGCGGAAAGGCGGCCGCGGCAGCCGCCTCGCGCACCGAGGCCCGCCAGTGCGTGACCCCGGCGAAGCCCAGAACGGCGACAAGCAGGCTAGTGGCC
>PNJK01000214.1 GCA_013821825.1 Rhodobacter sp. | reverse complement strand
GGGCATTATCTGCCGTGGCGCAGCGACGTCGGCGCTTTCCAGCCGGGCCGCCGGGGTTCCGTCCCCGAAATGGCCGGGACACGCCCGTCGGAGCAGGGCAACCGAAGTCCGAATGGCCGCGGCCAAGCTACTGATTTCATTCATTCCGGAATCCGCACCACGCGCGGTGCCGTGCCTACCAGCCCGCCTCCAGGCGGTCCACCAGCGCCCCCAGCATCCCCCGGCAGCGTTCGATCTGCTCGACCGAGACGAACTCGTCCGGCTTGTGCCCCTGCGCCATCGACCCGGGTCCGCAGATCACCGTCGGCACCCCCAGCCGCTGATCGAACAGCCCGCCCTCCGTCCCGAAAGCCACCTTGATCGTCCCGTTCGCCCCGGTCAGCCCTTTGACGAACCGCACCACATCGGCATCCGTCGGCGTGCCAAGGCCCGGGTAGTCCCACAGCCTTTCCACCACGATCGCCGCTTCCGGAAACTCCGCCCGCAGCGGGCTGACGATCCGATCCGCCTCCTGCTCCAGCCGCAGGATCAGCCCTGCCACATCCTCCCCGGCCAAGGACCGGATCTCGAAGTCCAGCACCGCCTGGTTCGGCACGATGTTGACCTGCACGCCACCCGACATCTTCCCCACATGCAGGGTCGTATAGGGCACGTCATAGTCCCCGTCCCGCAGCCCCGAGGCCGCCACTTCGGCCTGCAGCCGCCGCACCGCGCCCAGAAAGTCGGCCGCCAGATGCAGCGCGTTCAACGCCAGCGGAGCCAGTGCCGAATGCCCCTCTCGCCCCCGGCATGTCGCCCGCAGCGCCACCTTTCCCTTGTGCCCGGTCGCGACCTGCATGCCCGTGGGTTCCCCCACGATGCAGAACCGGGGCTGCACCGGCGCGGCAGCGAGAAGGTCGATCAGCGAGCGCACCCCGATGCAGCCGACCTCCTCGTCATGGGACAGCGCCAGATGCAAGGGCACCCGCAAGGGCCGTCGGGCTGCGTCCAGCATCGCCTCTACCGCGCAGGCCACAAAGCCCTTCATGTCCGCCGCCCCGCGCCCGAAATACCGGCCCCCTGCCTCGGTCAGTGCAAAGGGCGGCACTGTCCAGTCCTGCCCGTCGACCGGCACGACATCGGTATGTCCGGACAGCATCACTCCCGACATGCCCGATGGCCCGGTCGAGGCAAAAAGGTTCGCCTTGCCGCCGCCGGCGTCGGGCACCAGCGTCACGACAAGCCCGGCCTCTTCCAGCACGTCCCGCACATAGGCCATCAGCGCGACGTTCGGTCGGTGGCTCACCGTGTCGAAGGCCAGAAGCCGCCCCAGAATCTCGCGCATTGCCGTCTCCCTTTTTTCCCTGCTACCGCGAAACGGCGAGGCCGGAAAGCGCCCGCTGCCTGATGCCGGGCGCGGACCACGGTGCAGTCGATCATCCGCAGCGCATCCGATGGATCCCTTTTGCGAACAGCTTGCAGAAAGGTTTTTGGGCTCAGGTCACGGTCAGGTGTGGAGTGCCGGATGTGATCCGGCCAATGATCGCGGCATCGTGACCCGCGCCCATCAGGTCGGCGAGTATCGCTCTGGCCTGATCCCATGGCACGGCCGCAAGCAGGCCCCCTGCGGTTTGCGGGTCGGTGAGGAGCTGCGTGCGCGGGTCTTGCGGGACGGTCATCCGCCAGGAGACTGCGGCGAGGTTTGCCGGTTGCAGGGATGAACCGTGGCCCGTCTGCGCGAGGTCGAGCGCGCCCGGCATCAGGGGGATGTCGGCGAGGTGGATCGCGGCGCAAGCGTCCGAGGCATCAAGCATTTCCAGAAGGTGACCGGCGAGGCCGAAGCCGGTGACATCGGTCATGGCATGGGCCAGGGGGGTGAGGATCGCAGCGGCGCTACCCTGCGCGCGGGTCATCTGATCGATGCAGGCGGCCCAGATTTCGCCCATGAGAAGGCCGGGGGGCCGGGCCAGGGCCATTTCGGCGGCGAGGATCGTCCCAGAGCCGAGAGGTTTCGTCAGGATCAAGGCGTCGCCGGGTTTTGCGCCGCCTTTGGCGATCACTCTGGCAGCCGTTCCAGTGACAGTGAAGCCGATGGTCAGTTCCGCGCCTTCGGTCGAATGACCTCCGACGACATCGGCCCCGGCGGCGCGGAAGGTGGTCGCGGCTTCCTCCATGATCTCGGCCAGCACGCGGGTTTGCAGGGCGGGGCCGAGGGGTGGCAGGGTGACTTGCGCGAGGGCGACCTGCGGGGTCGCTCCCATGGCCCAGACATCGCCCAGCGCGTGAAGGGCGGCGATGCGGGCCATCAGCCGCGGGTCGTGGCAGAAGGCGCGGAGGTGATCGGTGGTAAGGATCTGGACGCCGTTGGGCGTGGTCAGGACGGCGGCGTCATCGCCGGGGCCGGAGCGGACCTCGGGGCGACTGGGCGCGGGGAGGGCGGCGAGGGCTTGGGACAAGACCCCAGCGCCAAGTTTTGCGCCGCAGCCGCCGCAGAGCGGACGCCGGGTCAGGTGGGTGGCCAGGCCGTCGGCGGCCTCGGCCGGGGCTTTCGGCGCGGGCATGGCCGGGTAGGTGGCGAAGCGATCCATGAAGCGGCGGTCG
>PNJK01000213.1 GCA_013821825.1 Rhodobacter sp. | reverse complement strand
ATCGCCGATGACAAGGCGCGGCACGGGCCGGGGCCGGTGATCCATCTGGGCGATCTGGTCGACCGCGGCCCGGACAGCCGCGGCGTCATCGACTTTCTGCTGGCCGGGATCGCCGCGGGGCAGGACTGGGTCGTTCTGAAAGGCAATCACGACCGGATGTTCGGGCGGTTCCTGCGCAACCCGACGGAACAGGAACCCGGCCTGCGTGCCGATCTCGGCTGGCTGCACCCCAAGCTTGGCGGCCCGGACACGCTGCAATCCTATGGTGTCGCGAATGCCGCCGACCGTCCGGTGGCCAAGGTCCACGCCGATGCACGCCTGGCCGTGCCGCAGGCACATCTCGAGTTCCTGGCGGCGTGCCCCACGCTGCGCCTGGCCGGGGATTGCGCCTTTGTCCACGCGGGCATCCGCCCGGGGATCGCGCTGCAGGACCAAAGCGAGACCGACCTTGTCTGGATCCGCGAGCCGTTCCTCAGCGAGGCCACCAGCCACGGCCCGCTGATCGTTCATGGCCACACGGCGATCGAGGCGGCGACGCATTATGGCAACCGGCTGAATCTCGATTCGGGGGCGGCATATGGCGGCCCGCTTTCTGCCGTGGTGATCGAAGGCCGCGAGGCCGCACTTCTGACACCCGAGGGCCGCAGGCGGCTGCCCGGGCGCTGACCGTCATGGATGCTCGCGCCGGATCAGACGCTTGACCGACCGCCCGCCAAGATAGCCGAAGACCAAGGTTGCAAGGCCCACGACTTCGACAAATGCCGGGCCCTCGGGCAAGCCGCGCATTCCCGAGGCCACCGCCATCAGGCCAAAACCGCCAAAGCTGACCCAAAGCCAGAACCACAGCTCGCCCCGCGTCGGGCCAAAGCGCCAGGGGTTCCGCCTGTCCATCACCACGCCTCCCGCAGCCGCGCCGCGGGGCTGCCCGCGACCTTTCCAGGTCAGGACTTACCACTTTGCGCCCTGCCGCGGAAATGTTTCCCAGCGGCTTGCCGGCGGGTGCCGCAGCGGCGGACGCTGCCGCTACACCCGCATCCGGCGCAGACTGACGATGGCAGCCAGGCTGACGGCCGCCAGGATCCCTGCGACCAGAACGAAGAAGCCTCGGTCGCCCAGGGATGCGCCGAGGGGTGCAAGGATCAGCGGCGCGGTGATGGCCCCGACCAGCCCGGACGCGACGATCGTCGGCGGAACCCTGGTATCCTCGCCCATCTTGCCGGCGGCAGTGACGTAGAACCCCGGGAAGAACACTCCGGTCGAGGCGCCCATCGCGACGAAGAACGGCCCCGGTGCCAGAAGCGCGGCGCCGAGGGCGAAGACCGCCGCCGACCCGACCGCCACCGTGAAAAGGACGAAAGGCTGCACCCGGTGCGCAATGAAGATCAGCGCCACCCGCGCCAGCAGGAACACCACGAAGAAGGCGCTCAGAAGTTCCGACGCCCGCGCTTCCGCCTCTCCCGCCCGGATCAGCGCCGTCGGCCCCAGACCGGCAAGGCTTGCTTCCAGGCCGATCGCGACCGCGCCGAAGGCGAGGACGCCCCAGTGCGGCCGGAAAGGCTTGACCGCGCCGTGCGGTGCCACGCCCTCACGCCCTGCGGGCCCGGCCAAGACCCAGATGACCATCAGGGCTACCGCAACCGTTCCGAAGGCGCGGACCGGATCGCTGCCGAGCCAGACAAAGACCAGTGGCGCGGCGATGGCACCAACCCCGAACGTCGCGTTCAGAAGGCTCAGCATCGACGGGCCGGTCGCCCCGAAGGCCCGCATCACGCGCGGATTGAACACCGCCGTCGCCATGCCATAGCCGATGCCGAAGACGACACCGCCTGCCAGCGTCAGCCCCCAGCCCGGGCTGGCCGCCATCCCGCCTGCGCCCAGGATCATCGCCACGAGCGCGTGCCGCGGTCCGATCGACGCGCCCCGGAAATACATCAGCCCGACGCCAAGAAAGCAGCCAACCCACAGAAGCGCCACGAAAAGCCCTGCCTCGCCCTCGCTCAGCGCAAAGTCGCGGACATAGACCGGCAGCGCCGGGCCGAACAAGGCCTGTCCCGCCCCCATCATCACAAAGGTAGCCACCCCGGCGAACAACAGCCCGGCATGGGCCCGGATCAGGTCTTTCACATCGCTCTCCTGCTGACCGGCCTGACTTCCCCCGCCGCCGTGGCACTGTCAATGCCGCCCGTGACGCGACGTCGCCGCGCATGGCACCCGGCTTTGGTGCATGCTGCGCAAAATCCCGGAGGCACCGATGACCGAGGTCCACATCCTTTCCGCCGCCCGCACTGCGATCGGCGGCTTCGGCGGCTCGCTTGCCGGTCTGCCGCCCGTCGACATCGCCACCCATGCCGCGATCGCCGCCCTGTCCCGCGCGGGCGTCGAGGGCGGCCAGATCGGCCAGGTCGTGATGGGCCATGTCATCAACACCGAACCTCGCGACATGTATCTGAGCCGCGTCATGGCGATGCGCGCAGGCATCCCCGAAACCACCCCGGCGCTGAACGTCAACCGCCTGTGCGGATCGGGCGCGCAGGCCGTGGTTTCAGCCGTCCAGGCGCTGATGCTGGGCGATGCCGGAATGGCGCTGGCCGGGGGTGCG
>PNJK01000212.1 GCA_013821825.1 Rhodobacter sp. | reverse complement strand
AGGAAATGAAGGCATCGAGCCTGCCCCCGAAATAGCCTGCCGGCAGGCCCAGGGTGATTCCCACCATGAAGGCGAACAGCGTGGCGGCAGGAGCGATCTTCAGCACCTCGCGCGCGCCCATCACCATACGGGAAAAGACGTCGCGCGCCAGAAGATCGCCGCCCAGGAGATACCAGCCATAGGGGCTGTCCGGGGCAGCGATGCCGGGTGGCTTGTTCTTCAGGCCAGAAAGCTGGATGAAAGGGTCATGGGTGATGATGACATCGGCGAAGATTGCCGTGAAGACCCAGAACATCACGATGGCAAAGCCGATCATGCCAACGGTCGAATCAAAGAGCTTGCCGTAAAGCCCCAACTTGCGGCGAAACCGGACCGACACGACGAAGGTCACAGACAGCGCCAGCCAGACCGGCCAGAACCGGACGGCCATCGCACCCAGAATTCCGGCCTCGACGGGCGAGGGCATGACGGCTCCGGCGACAAGCATGAAGAAGATCGCGGCCAGGGCCGCGAAAAAGCTGTACCGGATCGCGAGGCTCGCCAGATCTCCGGGCGAGCGCGCCGTCGTGGTGCCGTCCGGCCCCGGCAACCGGGGACCGTCAAGCCGGGCAAGCACGAACAGAAGCTTTGCCACCAGCGCCACCGCCAGTGCGATCGATGCCACTTGCAGCGCGGGCAGCAGCACCCTGCCGGCTGTTCCTGTCCAGGTCAGGGTATCCATGCGCGGTCTCCCTCAGGTCAGCCGGATGCGGGGATTCAGGAAGACGTAGCCGATGTCCGAGATCAGCTGCGTCAGAAGAACCACAACCACTGCGACCACAGAGCAGGCAAGCAGGAGCGGGATGTCGTTGTTCGAGGCCGCCTGCACCAGCGTCCAGCCGAAGCCCTTGTAGTTGAAAAGACTTTCCACGATCACGACACCGTTCAGCAGCCAGGGGAACTGCAGCATGATCACGGTGAAGGGTGCGATCAGCGCGTTGCGCAGCGCGTGGCGCATGACAACGGTGCGGAAGGGCACGCCCTTCAGCCGGGCGGTGCGGATGTATTGCTGGGTCATCACCTCGGTCATCGAGGCGCGCGTTATCCGCGCGATGTAGCCGATCCCGTAGAGCGCGATGGTCAGCACCGGCAGGGAGAAGTTCCAGAAGGTGATGTCATCCATCGCCGATGTGGCCGAGGCGAGGAACAGGGTCTTTTTCGGCTCGATCAACCCGTATTCGGCCAGGATCGGCGAAATGCCGGTGGCAGCGGTGGCCAGAAGTGCCACCAGGATCACCCCCGAGACATATTCGGGCGTTGCCGTCGAAGCGATGGAGAAGGTCGACAGCGTCCGGTCGGTGGCCGAACCCTCGCGCATGCCCGACAGCACCCCCAGGAGCAGCGAGGACGGGACCATGACAAGCATCACCGCGAGCATCAGCCATCCGGTTGCCGCAAGTTTGCCGATCAATGATTCCGCAACCGGTTTCTTGAAGAAGGTCGAGAAGCCCCAGTTGCCCTGCAGCAACCCGCAATGGCTGGGGGCTGACGCCGCGTCCTGGCCGATCTCGAAGCATCGTCCGCGGGTCTGGCCCTTTTCATCCGTGTAGGTCCAGCCGGGAACGATGCCAAGCCACTGCCCGTAGCGGGCAAAGACGGACCCGGAGTGGCCGTTCTGCGCAATCCAGTCCTGGACAGCCTGGTCGGTCATGCGCACCGAGCCCTCGGTGCGGGCCAGTTTCTCCAGGTTCGGTTGCAGGTTGGTCAGATAGAAGACCACAAAGGTCAGAGCCAGGGCCGTCAGCAGCATGACCCCCAGCCGCCTGAGCACGAACAGTCCCATGACGGTCCTCTTGTATCAAAGCCCCGGGCAGGGGCGCGACAGGCGCGCCCCTTTTCGCTCTCTCGGCCGGTCGGACGGATCAGGCAAGCGACCACTTGTAGTGGTGATGCTCGTTGGCCGGGTGCCGCAGGAAGCCGATGACGTTTTCCTTGTGATGCTGGAAAAGCGACCGCGAATACGGGTTGATGATGTAGCCTTCGTCCTGCAGGATCGTGCCCAGCTTGGCAGCGAGTTCCCGACGCTTGTCGGCATCCGCAATCGACAGCGCCTCCGTCATCACCGCGTCGAACTCGGGGTTTGCCATGCCGGTTTCGTTCCACGACCCGGTGGACGTATAGGCAAGCGACATGTTCTGGACCGCCAGCGGGCGGTGGTTCCAGGTCGTGGAGGAGAAGGGATACTTCTGCCAGTCGTTCCAGAACGTCGAGCCGGGCATGACCGTGTGCTTGATGTTCATGCCCGCGTCCTTCAGCTGGGCCTGCACCGCGGCCGTGGTCGCCGCTTCCCAGCCGTCGTCCAGCGAGATCACCTCGAACTCGGTGTCCTTCAGGCCCGCCGCCTCGAGCGCGGGCATCAGACCGGCGGCATTGATCTTCTGCGGCGGCAACGTCGGGTATTCCGGGTGGATCGGGAACATGTGGTGGTTTTCGCCGGTCTTGCCGAGATTGTTGTATCCCAGTTCCAGCACCACCGCCGGATCGACCGCAAGCTGGATCGCCTGGCGGACGGCCTTGTCCTTGTAGAGTTCCGAGGTCGCCGAGTTCATCCGCACGACAATCGTGGCCGCG
>PNJK01000211.1 GCA_013821825.1 Rhodobacter sp. | reverse complement strand
GCGAGCCCGGTAATGACCTTCCGCCGGGTGACCCTGCCGCTTCTGGCTCCGGGCATCATGGCGGGGGCCATGCTCGCCTTCGTCATCAGCCTCGACGATGTGGTCATCACCGAATTCGTGAAATCCGGCGGACAGGATACGCTGCCGACCTACATGCTGGGCCAGCTTCGTCGCGCCTTCACACCAGAGGTCAATGCGATCTCGACCATGCTGCTGGGCGTGACCGTCGTGATGCTGACCGCTTTCTTCCTTCTTACCCGCAAGAAAGACTGATCAACCAGGGAGACCGACAATGAGACGACTGCTGACCGCAACCGCCATGGTTCTTGCAACGGCGAACCTTGCCGCCGCCGAAGGCGCGCTGCAGCTCTACAACTGGGGCAACTACACCAGCCCCGAGCTTCTGGCGAAGTTCGAGAAAGAGACCGGGATCAAGGTGACCGTCACCGACTACGATTCGAACGACGTGGCGCTGGCCAAGGTCGAGGCCGGGGGCTCAGGGTTCGACCTTGTCGTGCCCTCGGCCAACTATGTGCCGATCTGGATCGAGAAGGGCCTGATCGTGCCCCTGGACGATTCAAAGCTGCCGAACAAGGCCAACATCGCCCCCGAATGGAGGGACGTGCCATGGGACCCGGGCCGCGCATATTCGGTGCCGTGGCAGTGGGGCAGCACCGGTATTGCGGTCAACACCAAGGTTTACTCTGGCGATATCAATACCTCGGCAGTTTTTCTCGACGTTCCGCCTGAACTTGTCGGAAAGATCAACGTGGTGCCCGAGATGAATGACATCGTGTCGCTGGCGACGATGTATGTCGGTGGCAAGCCCTGCTCGGAGGACCCGGAGATCATGAAGAAGGCGCGGGACGTGCTTCTGGCCGCCAAGCCGAACTGGATATCGATGGACTACGGCGCGACCGAACGGCTGTCGAACGGCGACTGGGCCGGATCGGTGAACTGGAACGGCTCGACGATGCGGGCGCGGCTGAACACCAATGGCGACGTGCAGTATGGCTATCCACGGGAGGGCTATCCGCTGTTCATGGATTCGGTGGCGCTGCTGAAGGACGCGACCAATGTGGAGGAAGCCTACAAGTTCCTCGATTTCATCATGCTGCCCGAAAACGCCGCGATGATCAGCGCCTTCGCCCGTTATGCCAACGGCATTTCCGGGTCGGACGCCTTCATGCCGGAAGACATGAAGACCGCGCCCGAGGTGGTGATCCCCGAAGAGTTCAGGGCCGCCGGCACCTTCCTTCCGACCTGCACCGGCAAGTCGCTGGACTACATCACCGCGATCTGGACCGAACTGCAGAAGTAGGTCCCGGCAGGTCCGTCGGACCGCGGGCTCGCCCCCTCGCGCGCCACCGGTCGCCCGAACCGGTGGCATACCCCTGTGACGCATCTGTCGAAAAGGGCAGGACATGCTGGAATGGTCGGCGACCGAGCTGTCGTCTGCGATCCGCGCCCGCAGGGTCGCGCCGTCCGAGGTGATGGCCGCCTGGCTGGCGCAGGTCGCGGCGGTGAACGGCAGGGTGAATGCGATCGTGTCGCTTCGCGATCCGGAGGCGCTGCTGGCCGAGGCGCGGAGGCTGGATGACGCGGCGCCCGCGGGCTGGCTGCACGGGATACCCTTTGCGGTCAAGGACCTGGTGGCGACCAGGGGGTGCGGACAACCTGGGGGTCACCGATCTGGGCAAACCACCTGCCCGCGAAGGACGACCTGGTGGCCGCCCGGCTGCGCGGGGCGGGCGCGCTGATCGCGGCCAAGACCAACGTGCCGGAATGGGGCCAGGGGTCGCATACGTTCAACCCGGTCTTTGGCGTGACGCGCAACCCTTACAACCTGTCGCGCAGCGCCGGAGGGTCTTCCGGCGGCGCTGCGGCCGCGCTGGCCGCCAGGATGGCCTGGGTCGCCGACGGCAGCGACATGATGGGCAGCCTGCGCAACCCTGCGGCCTTCTGCAACGTCTACGGCTTTCGTCCGACCTGGGGGCTGGTGCCGCAGGACGCCGACGGTGACACCTTCCTTGCGACCCTGTCCACCGAAGGCCCGATGGCCCGCACGGTGGCGGATATTGCCCGGCTGCTGACCGTGCTTGCCGGGGAGAACCCGGAGGTGCCTTTCCCGCGCGCGGTGCCGGATCTGTTGTCCGGCCTCGACCGGGGGGTGAAAGGCATCCGG
The DNA here is from genome assembly GCA_013821825.1 of Rhodobacter sp. Classification (GTDB taxonomy): domain Bacteria; phylum Pseudomonadota; class Alphaproteobacteria; order Rhodobacterales; family Rhodobacteraceae; genus Tabrizicola. The sequence continues at coordinate 455 of PNJK01000211.1, read as the reverse complement.
ATCGGCTGGCTGGCCGACTGGGACGGGGCCTATCCGATGGAGCCGGGGATCCTTGGCCTGTGCGAGTCGGCGCTTCGACAGCTGGAAGCGCTGGGCGCTGTCATCGAACCGCTGCCCGCACCCTTCCCCGCGGGGAAGATCTGGAGCGCCTGGGTCACCTTGCGCGCCCTGCTGAACGCGGGCGGCAAGCGGGATCTGGCGGAAGACCCGGCCAGACGCGCCCAGACCAAGCCCGAGACCATCTGGGAGATCGAGCAGGGCCTTGCGCTGACGGCGCAGGCGGTCCACGAGGCCAGCGTGATCCGCAGCCGCTGGTTCGCCCATGCCGCACGGCTGTTCCGGCGGCTTGATGCGGTGGTCCTGCCTTCGGCCCAGGTCTGGCCGTTCCCCGCGGACCGGCGCTGGCCGGATGAGATCGCGGGACGCCGGATGGACACCTATCACCGCTGGATGGA
>PNJK01000210.1 GCA_013821825.1 Rhodobacter sp. | reverse complement strand
GGTATGCGCCAGCGCCACGATGATGTCGGCCCCCCGGGCGCGCAGGCGAGGCAGCCAGGCCCGGGCGGCTGCCAGAATATCGCGGGTTTGCACGCGGCCGTCGGGGGTATCGCGATCCCATTCCTCGATCTGCGGTGGGGCAAAACCGATCACGCCCACGCGGATCAGGTGCGCCCGGCCCGCCCGGTCGATGATCTGGCGGCGCAAGATGGTGAACGGGGGCACCAGCGTCTCGTCCCGGGCCGGGCTTTTGCCAAGCCGGGTCGCGACATTGGCTGAAACGACCGGAAACTGCGCGTCGGTCAGGACCTGTGACAGAAAGCGCAGACCATAGTCGAACTCATGGTTCCCCAGGGTGATGGCGTCGTAGCCCAGGGTGTTGAAAGCGGTGATCACCGGATGCGCGCGCCTGCGCCGGGCATTGGCGGCATAGTCGGCAATCGGGCTGCCTTGCAGGAAGTCGCCATTGTCAAAGAGCAGGCAATTCTGCGCCTCGCCCCGCGCCTCGGCGATCTGCTGCGACACCGCGCCCAGTCCGAGGTTCAGGTTCGGCCGATTCGCGCAATAGTCGTAGGGCATCAGGCTGGCATGGAGATCGCTGGTGGCGATCAGCCGCAGAGCCGCCAGCGGGCCATGCAACGTGGCGGCGCGCGGCGCGCTTCCGGTCTCGCCCGTACCACCTTCCAGGGGGGCGGCATCCGGCGAACTGACGACTGCTGCAGTCGGAACGTGATACATCACACTTCCAGTGACCCGTTGCGAACCTACTCACCAGGCAAACTCGAACCACAATTCACACCCCTGACGCGAGCGTTCTATCGGTGGGGTTGTGTCAATGTTGTGGCAAATTGTCGTTATTCACGCGGAGGTTGTGCGATTGCGGCGTGTTGCCGATTGAAACCGGCGGGGAAGCGGCAGAGGCTCGACCGAAGCCAAAACAGTGATGAAAACGACGGTCGGCCATGCGCATCGCGGAAACAGTGACCTTCGGGGGATCGGGCCTTGACCGGCATGCGACCCTGCGACGCGATGCGACCGGGCTGGACCAGGCGCTCCGCGCGGGGACAGTGCTGCCGATCTGGCGTGGCAAGCCTCTGTTCAACCAGGACCGCCTTGCCTGGGTTGCCGCCAACCATCCGGTGCTGGCGCTGGCGGGACCCCCGGTCTTTCTGGGGCTGGACGAAGGAACTCCGCGCTTTGCCGCCGACCTGTCGGACTGGTCGCCCGAAGCGGGGGCGGACGCGCCCGAGGCCGGGTTCTTCGACCAGACTGTCCAGCACCATCCCGCGCTGCCGGGGGGCGAAGGGTTCACCGAACTGCGCGGGGTGATGACCCGCCTTGACGCGCGCGAGGCGGAACTTGTCGTCACCGGCAAGGCTTTGCTGCATTGGCACCGGACCCATGGATTCTGCTCGGCCTGCGGGGCAAGGTCGGTCCTGGCACAGGGCGGCTGGCAGCGGCTGTGTCCGGCTTGCGGCGCACAGCATTTCCCGCGCACGGACCCGGTGGTGATCATGCTGGTGACGCAAGGCAATTCCGTGCTTCTGGGTCGCAGCCCAGGCTGGCCCGAGGGCATGTTTTCGCTGCTGGCCGGTTTCGCCGAACCTGGCGAGACCATCGAAGCCGCCGTCCGGCGCGAGGTGATGGAAGAGACCGGCGTGACCTGCGGTGCGGTCAGCTATCTGGCCAGCCAGCCCTGGCCTTTCCCGGCCTCGCTGATGATCGCCGCGCGGACCGAGGCCCTGACGCGCGAGATCCGGCTGGACCCCGAAGAGCTGGACTCGGCCCTATGGGTCACGCGGGAAGAGCTGGTGCAATCCTTTGCCGGGCGGCACCCGACGATCCGCCCTGGCCGGAAAGGCGCCATCGCGAATTTCATTCTGCGCAACTGGCTTGCGGACCATCTTGATTGACCCGAACATCCTGATATGCCGATGACCCGACCGGACCTTCACCCCGCGGAGCGCAGATGAAACTGACGGCCAAGACCGACCTTGAAGTCCCTGCGGCCGCTGTCTTCGCGACGCTGATCGACCATCCCGCATGGGAACGCGAAGCGGTCCGCAACGGGGTCGAGATCCAGCGTCCGGCGGATGCGCCCGCCATGGGGGTCGGGGCGGAATGGCGCATTCGCGGCCATTTTCGCGACAAGGCGCGCAAGGTGCAGATCCGCGTCGAGGAGTTGACCCAGGATCAGCGGATCGGGCTCGGGATCGACAGCCCCTCGGTCGAGGGGACGACCCGGCTGGAAGTGATGGCCCTGTCTGCGCGCCGCAGCCGGTTGCGGGTGGACCTGGAGGTCAAGCCGAAGACGCTGGCGGCGCGGCTGTTCATCAACACGATGCGGCTGGCCAAGGGCCGGGTTCAAGCCCAGCTCGAGACCCGGCTGGGCCAGTTGGGCGCGCGGATCAAGGACCGCTACGACCGCAGGCAAAGCCTGGTCTAGCCGCGCTCCCGGTCCGCCGGATAGACGCCGAGGATGCGATGCTCCGAGGTGAAATAGCGCAACTCCTCCAGCGCCAGGGCGACGTTGGAATCCTCGGGGTGGCCTTCGATGTCGGCATAGAACTCGGTCGCGGTAAAGGTGCCGCCGACCATGTAGCTTTCCAACTTGGTCATGTTGACGCCGTTGGTGGCAAA
>PNJK01000209.1 GCA_013821825.1 Rhodobacter sp. | reverse complement strand
GGTCGCATCGCGCATCAGTTCCGCCACGATCTTGCGGTCAATGAGGTCAAGGTCGGTCACGGTTCAGCTGCCTCTCTCGCCCGGCTGGTGGGCTTGGGCATCAGGATGCATCAAAACAAAATAAAGTCTACCGTCTTTATCGTGTATGTGCTTGGGGAGCCGTTATGCGGGATGAGCCGTTGTTTTGTTGATGTTTTATCGCAACGAGGCGCGTCTTTGCCTGTCCATGTTTAATCCCGACGTTGATTCTCGTCATTCCACCGCGTAACTCTGGTCCATGATCACGCAGAAGATGAAATACGCCCTCAAGGCGCTTCTCGTCCTTGCCGACGAGGCGGCCAAAGGCCAGCCCGAACCCTTGACGATCGAAGAGATCGCCAAGCGCTCGGACACGCCGAAGCGGTTCCTTGAACATATCCTGCTTGAGGTGCGCAACGCCGGCGTGATCGCGTCGATCCGGGGGCGATCGGGCGGCTATGTGCTGATCAAGAAGCCCACCGAGATCTCGATCTCGGAACTTCTGCGCACGATCGACGGGCCGATCGCGCCCCTGCCCTGCCTGTCGCGCCGCGCCTATCAGCGCTGCGAGGATTGCGCGGACGAGGCCACCTGCCGCATCCGCAAGGTCTTTGCCGAGGTGTTCTGGTCCTACCTTGTGATGATCGAATCCCTGACGCTGCAGGACATGCTGCGGTCCGGTGCTGTGGCTGATCAAGTCATCGGCGCCGCCACTGGCGCCTAAGTTACTGTCGAACAATTAGTTTCCTGTTTCCACGCTCGGGGCTTCCGGAGCGGGGTGGAGAATAATCTTCTATATACACGACAATCTTTGGCGTGAATATTCCTTTGCAATACTCGACTATCCCTGTCGTTATTAATGGCATGACAGGGGCTGATCCCTGCATGACAGCGAAGGAGACAGAGAATGACTGCTGCACTTTCCCTTGGCCCCATCGGGCAAGCCGGAATGTCGATGTCGGCCATGACCGCCCCGCTGCCACAGGCTTGTGCCGTGCGACTGATCGACCGCCGCACGGGGCAGACCCACCGGATCAACGGCAGTCCCCTTGTTCTGTTCACCAGATCACCGGACGACGCTGTGGCCGAACTGCTTGCTGGCCGTGACGCTGCCGTCTGGGAAGCCCGCGTGGAACCCATCGGCGCGGCGCCTCGCAAGATCGGGGGCCGCCAGTGACATCCCCTGTCCACATCCCGCAAACCATTCTGGGTCTCGTGCCGTTCCGGCCACTGAGCCCGACCCCATCCCGCATTCATCAGGAGAAGACCATGTTCGCCACCATCACCCTTGCCGGGACCGTGACGGCCCAGGGACCCGTCGTTGACTCCCATGCCGATGGACGGCTCACCATCGCAGACGGCCTGCGCCGCCTGACCGGATGGCCGGTGGGCCGTGCCTTCCGGGGCACCCTATCGGCGATTGCGCTGGCGGTGCTGGCGCTTGGCGCGGCCCCCGCCCCGGTGCAGGCCGAGACGCTCTTGAACGTCAGCTATGACCCGACGCGTGAACTGTATCGCGAGTTCAACGAGGCGTTCAGCGCATGGTGGGTCGCCCAAGGCAACGAAACGCCGACCATTGAAGTGAGCCATGGCGGCTCGGGCAGTCAGGCGAGGGCGGTTGTCGACGGGCTTCAGGCTCAGGTGGTGACGCTGGCGCTCTCGGGCGACATCGACCGGGTGGCAAAGGCCGGCCTTCTGCCCGCGGACTGGCAGTCGGAACTGCCGCACAACTCTTCGCCCTACACCTCGACCATCGTCCTGCTGGTGCGTGAGGGCAATCCCAAGGGGATCAATGACTGGGGCGACCTTCTGAAGGACGGGGTAGAGGTCATCACCCCCAACCCGAAAACCAGCGGCGGGGCGCGCTGGAATTACCTTGCCGCTTGGGCCTGGGCCGAGAAGAACGGCCAGGACCCGAAAGAGTTCGTCCGCAAGATCTACGAGCGCGTTCCGGTCCTCGATCAGGCGGCGCGCGGCTCGACCACGACCTTCGTCCAGCGAGGCATCGGTGACGTGCTTCTGGCCTGGGAGAACGAGGCCTATCTGGCGCTGAAGGAACTGGGAGAGGATCAGTTCGACATCGTTGTGCCCTCGGTCTCGGTCCTTGCCGAGCCGCCGGTCGCCATCGTGGAGGGCAACATCAAGTCGAACGACCAGCGCAAGCTGGCTGAGGCCTATCTGAACTATCTCTACTCGCCTGAAGGACAGGCCATCGCGCTGAAGAACTTTTACCGCGCCTGGGATACGTCGGCCGCCGCGCCGGAAGACGTGGCCCGTTTCCCCGAATTGGAACTGGTCAACATCTCGGCCTTTGGCGGCTGGGAAAAGGCGCAGCCCGAGCACTTTGGCGACGGCGGCATCTTCGACCAGATCTACGTCGCGAAGTAAGGAAATCTGATGGGCAGACCCCTGATCCACCGATCCCCCATGCCCGGCCTTGGCCTCAGCATGGGGATCACCCTGACGATGCTTTCCCTTGTCGTTCTTCTGCCCATCGGCGCCCTTCTTCTGAAGGGCGCCAATTACGGCTTGGCGGGGATGTGGGACACCGTGAACCGCCCGCGTGTCTGGGCGGCGCTGTATTTGTCGTTCCGGCTGTCGCTGTTTGCGGCCCTGTTCAAC
>PNJK01000208.1 GCA_013821825.1 Rhodobacter sp. | reverse complement strand
TCGCGGTCCTTGCCGGAGGCGGCCAACGAAGACGAGAACGCGATGATCGGCGAAGTACGGCGGTTGCTTGGTGCCTATGACCGGGCCGAGATGATGATCCAGGCCGGGCTCTATGCCCAGGGATCGGACCCGTTGATTGATCGGGCAATCAAGGTCTGGCCACAACTGGACGGCTTTCTCGCCGAAAGCGCCCCTGCATCCGGGGTCGTGGGGAGCTTCGAACGGCTCAAGGCCAGTCTGGCCGTGCAGTTGTCGGCGGCGCGACCGGTCATGTGAAGGCGATTTGCAGGCGGTCCCAAACCAGACTCGCGGCAATCCCGATCAACACCAGCCCCGCGGCCCAGGCCATCGCTTCCCGCGCCTTTCGGCTTTCGTTCAGGACCCGGGCCATCGCGCCGCCCATCCAGGCCACGACCAGATCGGCCGGAATCGCCGTGAGAGGCACCAGTATCCCCAGAAGCAGCAGTTGCAGCGTGACATCGCCCGCGCCCGCCGTTCCTCGATCCTGCGTCACGAAGGGCGGCAGAAACAACGCGAAGAACAACACGGTCTTGGGGTTCAGAAGCTCGACCAGAACCCCCTGCCACATGATATGTGCAAGCGGCCTGAGGACAACTTCGGTCGCGGCAAGATCTTCCCGGGCATTGGCGCGTGCCTCACGGATCATCCCCAAACCCAGCCAGACCAGGTATGCGGCGCCAAGGTATTTCAGCGCCAGAACCAGCTCGTCGGACGTCATGAACACCGAGCTGAGGCCCCAGGCCGTCGCGATTGCCAGAAGCATTCCACCCAGACAGAGGCCAAGCGCGGATGCAAACCCGGCAGAACGGCTTTGCCCGACCGTGCGCGACAGGACGTAAAGCATTGACGGCCCCGGCGTGGCACTCAGGGCAAGACCGGCGAGCGTGACGGCAAGAATCGAGTCGAGCGGGGGCATGGTCTACACAGTGCTCCGCTGGATCCGGGTCTCGAACGGGTTCGCGTAGGACATCCTGGCCGATTCCAGCCCGCCCGCCGCGCCCAGCCGCTGCCTGCGACGCAGATATGGGAAGTCGCGCAGCAGCATGCGTTCCAGATGCGCCCCGGCCTGAAACGGCTCGTATTTCGCGCAGTTGCCATCCTGCACGAGCTGCGGAAAGGGCTGGATCACCGTGTCATGGTTGGCTGCCACGAAATAGGGAATCGAGAAGCGCTCGCGGCTGCGATTGACAACACGATGCGGTGTCGAGCGAAGGATACCGTTTGTCCAGGCCTCCAGCATGTCGCCAATATTGACCACATAGACGCCATGGTCCACCGGCACGTCGATCCAGCGGTTGTCCTGCGCCAGGACCTGCAAACCCTCGTTCCGGGTGTGCAACAGCGTCAGGCACTCATAGTCGGTATGCGCGCCCATGTTGACCGATCCGTGATCCGTCGTCACGTCGGGCCGGACATAGTGCAGCAGGCGCAACTGCGATACCGGCTTGGTCATGTTGCCGGTGATCGCGCCCTTCGGCAGGCCCAGGAAAAGCTCCAGCGCCGAACAGATCAGCTGACCAAGGTCGGCCACTTTCGCGTAATAGTGCGACACGGTCGTGCGGAAGCCGGCGATTTCGGGCCAGACGTTGGGGCCCAACACAAGGTTTCCGGCCAGGAAGTCCGGATCGTCCCGCGGCAGGTCCAGCCCGAGGTCGAAGGCCTCGTAGTTGCGATGCACCTCGTCGGCATAGTCGCCGCGTTCCGAGAACGGCACATAGCCGCGATGATTTGGGCTATGGCCGATGTAGAGGCGCAGCTTCTGTTCCTCTGGCCGGGAAAAGAACTCCTCGGCGGCGCGGTAGGTCGACAGGATCAGCTCCGGGTCCACACCGTGATTGCGGACCCGGAAAAAGCCGATATCCCGCGCGGCGGCCCCAATCCGTTCGGCCACGCGTCTGATCTCTGCAGGCGACCCGTGGCGCAAGACGCCCACATCGATCAACGGCAGCTCGTCCGCCTGAACACTCGCAAAAGCCAAAGAAGCAGCCATCGAATCCTCCGTTTTTTTGGGAGGGCAAGGCTACGGATCCATGGTTAACAAAGTGTTCCCACGTCACTTGATCGCGGGAAATAGCAACCGGAAGGTGCTGCCGTTATCAGTTTCGGAAACGACCGTCACAGTTCCGCCCATCTGGTGCGTCAGCCCCTGGACGATGGACAGGCCAAGTCCGGTCCCCGACCCCACGGGCTTCGTCGTGTAGAATGGATCAAATATCTGCGAAATGCGCTCGCGCGGGATACCTGCACCCGTGTCCACGACGCTCAGCCGCACATAGCTTCCGGGCGGCGGTCCTTGCAGAGCGGTCGGCTCCTCGGTCATCAACTTTTGGACATTCTCGGTGCGGATCACGACCGTGCCTTCGCGACCCATTGCATCCAGCGCGTTCTCGACCAGGTTTTTCAGGATCTCGTCCACGGCCTTCGCATCGACCGAAACAGGCCAAAGTCCATCGCGCAGATCAAATGCCAGCCGCTCCGCGCAGGTCGCAGGCTGGCGGTCGGCAAATCCTGCGACTATCAGGTTCAGATCTGCATCCACCCGGTTCAGACGGGTGCGTTGCGCGAAAGACAGCATGTCGCGCACCAGCTTCGCGCCCCGTTCTCCGGCCAGGCGGGCAT
>PNJK01000207.1 GCA_013821825.1 Rhodobacter sp. | reverse complement strand
CGACAGCCATTCGTCGCGCGCCCGCATGTAGCCTGCCATGTGCGCCCGATCGGTGACGAAAGCGGTGATGCGGACCACGTCGGCGGCGGACATCCCGGCCTCGGCCAGGATGGCGGCACAATTTGCCAGACACTGGACGGCCTGGGCATAGGCGCCCTCGGGCAGGGTGTCGTCCGATGCCAGTCCGAGCTGGCCCGAGGTGGCGACCCAGCGCAGACCGGGCGGCACCTCGACGCCATGCGAATAGGCAGCGAAGGGAGGTCGAATCGAAGGGGGCGAAAGCGCGCGCATCGGGTTTTCCGCATCGGTCGGCACGCGAAGTCTTGCGGCCCGCCCGGCGGCTTGACAAGGGCAGGGCGGAGCAGGCGGCGCATCTGCACAAATTTTGTGCAGATGCCTGTCGATGACTAAGCCCAAGGCGAGCCGACCGCTGCGGGCCGGGTGGAATTGCTGGTCCGAACCCTCGTCGGCTGCAAGGATCGCGCCATACTTGCCTGCAAGCCCGGGCAACGGGATCCGAAAGACACCAACAGGAGAGCTGAACCCATGCCAATTCCGACGCGTCTCATCCTGGCTTCGGCCATTACCGCCGCCGCCGCATTTCCTGCCGCCGCGCAGAATGTTGCCGTCACCTTCGGCACCAACTGGGTCGCCCAGGCCGAACATGGTGGCTACTATCAGGCCGTCGCCGACGGCACCTATGCGGCCTGCGGCCTTGATGTCACCATCCTGCCGGGTGGCCCGCAAGTGAACAACCGCGCGCTGATGCTGGCCGGGCAGGTCGATTTCAGCATGGGAGGCTCGACGCTGGACGGCTTCTCGGCAGTGGCGGAAGGCTTGCCGATCATCACTGTCGCGGCCTCGTTCCAGAAGGACCCGCAGGTCATCGTGACCTGGCCGGGCGTGGCCAAAACCTTCGCCGACCTTGCCAAGCTCGACAAGGTGCTGATCTCGGACGGGGGCGTTCTTACCTTCTGGGCCTGGATGATCCAGGCCTATGGGTTCAAGCCCGGACAGCGCGAGGTCTACACCTTCTCGGCAGCACCGCTGATTGCCAACAAGACCTGGGGCATGCAGGGGTATCTGTCATCCGAGCCGTATTTCTTCGAAAAGGAAACCGGCACCAAACCCGATGCCTGGCTGATCGCCGATGCCGGCTATACCGCCTATTCGACCACGATCGAGACGCTGACCGACACTGTGGCCAACCGGCCAGAGGTGGTGCAGTGTTTTGTCGACGGGTCGGCCATCGGCTGGACCAACTACCTTTACGGCGACAACAGCGCCGCCAACGAGATGATCAAGAAGGGCAACCCGGAAATGACCGACGAGGCCATCGCCTATGGCATCGCGGCGATGAAGGAGCACGGCATCGTCTTTTCCGGTGACGCGCTGACGATGGGGGCGGGTGCGATGACCGACGCCAGGGTCGAGGATTTCTACAACAAGATGGTCTCGGTTGGCGCGGTGCAGGAAGGGCTTGACTGGAAGGCGTCCTACACGCTGCAATTCGTGAACAAGGGCGTCGGGCTTGACCGCAAGCCCGCCGAGTGACGCCTTGACCTGAGTGCCACCGCGGGGGCGCCATCGGCCCCCGCGCTTATGGACATCGCATGACCGATTTGTCGAACCGACCGATCCTGCCGATAGCCCAGCGCCCGCGCCTGCTGGAAATGACGGGTGTTTCCAAGGTGTTCAACAGCACCGTCATGGCGCTGGACGGGATGAACCTGACGGTGAACGAAGGCGATTTCCTGTCGCTTCTGGGGCCGTCCGGCTGCGGCAAGTCGACGGCGCTGCGCCTGATCGCCGGACTGATGCGACCGACATCGGGACGGATCGGCTGGATCGGCGCGCATGACCGCGGCGATATCGGCGTGGTGTTCCAGGAACCGACCCTGATGCCCTGGGCCACGGTCGCCAGGAACGTCTGGTTGCCGTTCCGCCTGCGCGGTGAGTCCTTTGCCTCGGTCAGGGACCGGGTCAGCACGGCGCTGGAGCTGGTGGGGCTGGAAAACTTCCGCGACGCCTACCCGCGCGAATTGTCAGGCGGGATGAAGATGCGGGTGTCGATCGCCCGCGCTTTCGTCACCAATCCGCGACTGATCCTGATGGACGAACCTTTCGCCGCGCTGGACGAGATCACGCGGCAAAAGCTGAACGACGACCTTCTGGCGCTGAAAGCCAAGATCGGCTGCACGGTGATCTTCGTCACCCATTCCGTCTTTGAGAGCGTCTTTTTGTCCGACCGCATCGTCGTGATGGCCGCGCGTCCCGGTCGCGTCGTGCAGGAACTGACGGTCGGCGCGCCCTATCCGCGCGACATGGAGTTTCGCACCTCGCCGGACTATGCGGCGCAGACGCATGTCGTGTCGGACGCCCTGCGCCGCGCCATGGGGGATCATTCGAATGACCACCTCTGACCTTGACCCCGCGGTGCCGCGCAGCGCCGACCCGGCCGTCGACGCGGACGAGGCCCGCCGGGCGCGAAACCGCAGGATCGAGGCTGTCGCCCGCTGGGCCCTGCCGCTGGTGGTCGTGATCCTGACGGTCTGGGGCTGGCACTTGTTTTCCAACAGCACCCAGACGCGCGGCCTGATCTTTCCCGAACCCGCGAGGGTCTGGGGGCGGTTCCTCGCG
>PNJK01000206.1 GCA_013821825.1 Rhodobacter sp. | reverse complement strand
TCGGATCGGGAAGAACCGGTGAAGGATGGCTGGTTCTCATCCTCGGCGCGGCAAGTCTACAAGCTTGACCCGGTGGCTGGGGCCGAGCTTGGGGCAACGCGGCAGGACCGGATGATCATCCTGCCCGAGCGTCCCTATCAGGTGCTGGTGGAGCAGGATCCGACCGGGCTGCGCGGCTTGCGGAAGTTTGTGGTCGGGGCCGGGGGGCGGTTGATTCCGGCGGTTTGATTTGCGGATGCGTCCGGGGCGCCGCCCCCAGCCATCCGGTTTCTTGAACCGGTGGCGAAACCGGATAGCTACCCGGGATATTTGTGAACAGAAGAAGGGGCCATTCGCATGAGCACGCGCGACACGATGGAGCTGAAGGAAGAGACGATCCGGGCGCAGTATGAGGCGGCCTTGGGGATGGTCTTCGGCTTTGATCACGCGCCGCGGCTGGCGAAGCCTTTGGTTGCGGCTGTGGTGGCGGAGCGGTCTCCGGGAGTTGGGACGCGGCCCACGTTCCGATCGACCATTCCGGGGATGGCGACGCGGACGACGGCGCGGCCGGGCGGGGTGCGGCTGGCGGAGCGGATCGAGGGGCTGGGGGATGGGCTGGTCTCGCCGGTGCAGGCGGCCTGCCTGAATGCGCTGCGCCGGTCGTTGGCGATTGCTTTGGCGATGGGGGAGACCTTTGCGGCGCAGTCGGGGCTCGCCGAGTTGAAGAAGGCGAACCTGGAGGGACGGGTGCCAGAGCCGAAGCGGGCAGAGTTTGGCGAGCTTCTGCAGGGTGAGGCGCTGGTGGTATTGTTCACCTTCGGGAATGCGCTGGCCTACCTCATCGCGCCGCATGTCGGGCCTTCCACCGTCGAATTGGGCGAGGTGGAGGAGGTGTTGACCGACAACGCTCCCCTAGCGTTGCAGGGCGCGCTCTGGGAGCTGGATCAGGACGTGGGCGCGCTGGCCACGGATGATGCGCGGCTGGTGGCGGTGGTGTCGGGTTTTGCCGAGGCGCTGATGAAGAAGGTGCAGATCCGGGCGGAGAACGGCGCGCGGGTCTCGGTGTTCACCGGCAGTAGCTGGAAGGTCGAGGCGGATGGGCTGACCATTGCGGGGTTCAAGCCCGCGAAGGCGGCGAAGGGCGGCATGATCGCCATGGCCTTCAAGAAGCCGCATGAGGTGGTGGGCAATCACATCGCCAAATACCAGTCGCTGCGGCTGTCGAAGATGCTGATGGCCTATGATTTCGAGCGGCGGCTCAACCCGTTTGCGGAACTCGGTGGGTTCATCTTCACTTTCATGGGCGATGGCAAGCCCGGCACGGGCAAGACCACGCTGATCCAGATGATGGCGGGATTGCTCAACGATTACTGCAAGGTGGCGGGCTATCCGTTCCGCTACCAGAACTTCAGTATCGACCAGATCGACAGCTATCAGGGCAAGTCGGGGCAGAACGCCAAGGCGTTCATCGACGCGGTCTTGGACCCGTCGGTCATCGGGTTTGGCACCATTGACGACATCGATCAGGTGGCGGGCAAGCGGGGGGACCGGCAGTCCTCGGCCGGCCAGCAGGAGGTGACGGCGGTCTTCATGCAGGCCTTCGCGGGAGCGGGGACGGTGGTGCGGGGGAACTGCACGTTTGGCATGTTCTCAAACTACCCGGAGAACGTGGACGACGCCCTCCGCCAGCGGGCCGGGGCGCGGTTTCTGGTCGACGGGCCGCAGTCGGAGGAGGATTACATCGATATCCTTTCGCTGCTGCTGGGGAAGAACCACTCCATCCCGGTCGGCGACCATGAGCTTTTCGCGGCGCAGGAGATCAAGAAGGCCGTAGCCGCCAGCTTCGAGGGGCATTCGAAGCCGCATGAGGAGGGGTTGCTGAAGGTCTGGGACAAGGTCTCCGCCGACATCGGCAAGCTGGATACGCTGGCGAAGATGGGGGCCTATCTGAAGGCGATCCAAGCTGCGGATGAGCGGTTCACGGGCCGGGCGATCAAGAACATCACCGATGCGGTGAAGGTCCGGGCGATGGACTTTGAACTGCCGGACGAATGGATGGCGGAGCCGGACTTGTTCCTCTTCAAGCCCTATGACGAGAAGCTGGGCATGATCCGCGGGTTGATGACCCCGATCTCGGTGGAGATGGTGATCCAGGAGATCAACCGCTACGCCGACTCTGAGTTCCGCTATGCCGACAAGTCGGACGAGGTGGCCATTCAGGGGATGGTGCGGGACTTCGGCCGGACGGAAGAGGCGAAGCGGCGGTATCTGGAGGGGAAGTGAGCAACGCGCTGACCCTTGATCTGTGGAATTCGATCCTGCCGCTGGCGGGGTTGTGCGCGCTGGTGGCGTGGCTGCCGGGGTGGCTGGTGGGGCGGGGGAACCTGTCTCAGGGCGCGCTTGCGCGGGCGGTGGGGGTGACGGCTTTGGTGGCGCTGGTCGTGGGGGCCGTGCTGGCGGCCGGGCTTTATGCGGCGATCAACGAGGGGGTCTGGGCGGGGGTCGTGGCGGCTCCGCTGCAGCGGGCGGGGTTCTTCCTGGGCCGCTCGGCGCTGTTCGCGCTGCTGTGGGGGCCGGTCTTGGGCTTCGTCTGGCTGGTGAAGGCGCAGGAGCTGAACCGGCGGTTGGGGATGCGGATGGTGGATGAGGGGGGGAAGGGGTGATGGG
>PNJK01000205.1 GCA_013821825.1 Rhodobacter sp. | reverse complement strand
GGCCGACAAGCGCGAAGCATCCGCCAAGCGTGACTGGGACCGCCAGAAAGCGCGGCTGATGAAACAGAACAGCCAAGGCTGATTGCACAATATCCAGTCATTTCTTGCCGAAATGCCCCATATCTGGCATCCTGACACCACCGGACAGCAAGTCCGGGGCAATAGTGCCGGGCAAACCCGGTCGGGAACCGGTACAGAGGGAAAGGTGCGGTTATGGGTATAGAACTGATCATCCAGATCATTGCTGGCCTGGTTGGCGGCAATGCGGCTGGGGCCGGGCTTAAGAACCTCAGCCTTGGCACTGCCGGCAACTCCGTCGTCGGTGCGGTCGGTGGCGGACTTGGCGGGGTGCTGATGGGCATACTTGGCGGCGATGCGGGCGCTGCTGCGGCAGCGGCCGGAGACCTCGACTTGACGGCGATAATTCAGTCGGTTGTCGGTGGCGGTGTCGGTGGCGCAGTGCTGACTGCGATCGTCGGCATGGTGAAGAAGGCTCTCGTCAAGTAACGCCGAAACAACGGCGGACGCGGAGGCTGCGGTCCCCGCGTCCCACCCGGACCCCGCCCCCATCCCAAGCCCATGCGCGCTTGCGTCCCGTGCAAAGGGACGGATATATCCCGACTATCCCCGGGAGAGCCGCCATGACCCCTTCGCCACAGGATGACCCCAAGACGCTGGTCTCGACCGACTGGCTGGCAAAGCATCTGCGTGATCCCGATCTGCGCATCCTTGATGCCAGCTGGTTCATGCCCGGCAGCGCCCGTGACGCCAAGGCCGAATACGCCGCCGCCCACATCCCCGGCGCGCGGTTCTTCGACATCGACGAGATTGCCGATCTGCGGTCGCAACTGCCGCACATGGCCCCTCCGCCGGAAAAGTTCATCAGCCGGATGCGCGCGATGGGTGTCGGCGACGGGCATCAGGTGGTGGTCTATGACAGCACCGGCATCTTCAGCGCCGCCCGTGTCTGGTGGACTTTTCGTCTGATGGGCAAGACGGACGTGGCCGTGCTGGACGGCGGTTTTGCGAAATGGCAGGCCGAAGGCCGCGAGGTCGAGGATATGCCCCCGATCATCCGCGACCGGCACATGACCGTCAGCCGCCAGAACCATCTGGTGAAGGATGTGACCCAGGTTGCCCATGCCGCCAAGCTGGTCGAGGCCGAGATCATCGACGCCCGCTCGGCCCCGCGCTTTCGCGGCGAAGTGCCGGAACCCCGGCCCGGCCTGCGCTCTGGCCATATCCCGGGCTCGAAGAACGTGCCCTATGCCGAGGTACTGAACCCCGACGGCACCATGAAGCCGCCTGCCGCATTGATAGCGGTGTTCGAAGGCGCCGGAATCGACCTGAAGAAACCCGCCGTCACCACCTGCGGGTCCGGGGTGACCGCAGCGGTCCTGTCGCTTGCGCTGGAACGGATCGGCCACCGCAACCATGCGCTCTACGACGGCAGTTGGGCCGAATGGGGCATGTATGACGACCTGCGCGTCGCAACCGGCCCGTGACGGCCAGAGGACACCATGCTTGAAAGCCTGAACCCCCAGCCGCAGGACAAGATCCTGCAACTGATCGCGCTTTTCCGCGACGATCCGCGCAGTTCGAAGATCGACCTTGGCGTCGGCGTCTACAAGGACGCGACTGGTCTGACCCCGGTCATGCGCGCGGTGAAAGCGGCAGAGAAGAAGTTGTGGGAGGTAGAGACGACCAAGACCTACACCGGTCTTGCCGGCGAACCCGCCTATAACGCGGCACTGGTTTCGATGATCCTTGGCGACGGGTTTGCCGGCCGCGCAGCTTCGGTCGCGACACCGGGGGGTACGGGCGCAATCCGGCAGGCGCTGGAACTGATCCGGATGGCGAACCCGGCGGCAAAGGTCTGGCTTTCCGCCCCGACCTGGCCGAACCATCCGTCGATCGTCAAATACCTTGGCATGCAGATGGCCGAGTATCGCTATTTCGACGTCCCGACCTCTGGGATCGACTTTGCCGGTCTGATGGCGGACCTCGAAGGCGTGGCCGCTGGTGATGCAGTGCTGCTGCACGGCTGCTGTCACAACCCGACCGGGGCGAACCTTTCGCCGGGCCAGTGGGATCAGGTGATCGCCCTTCTGCGGCGCAAGGGCGCGGTGCCGTTTGTCGACCTCGCCTACCAGGGCTTTGGCGACGGGCTGGAGGAAGACGCCGAAGCCACCCGCAAGATCGCTGCGGTCTTCCCCGAGGTGCTGATCGCTGCCTCGTGCAGCAAGAACTTCGGCATCTACCGCGAGCGGACAGGCATCCTGATCGCGCTGACCAGCCCCGACCGCAAGGCCGTGGTGCAGGGCAACCTGAACTTCCTCAACCGCCAGAACTACAGCTTCCCGCCCGACCACGGCGCGCGACTGGTGACAATGATCCTTGAGGATGCGGCCCTGACGGCCGAGTGGAAGGCGGAACTGGAGGAAGTGCGGCAGAACATGCTGGGTCTGCGCAAAGCACTGGCGGAAGAGTTGCGCCGGGCGACGAACTCGGACCGGTTCGATTTTGTCGCCAGCCATCGCGGCATGTTCAGCCGCCTCGGCCTGACCGAAGCACAGGTGAACCGGCTGCGGGACGAGCATGGCATCTACATGGTCGGCGACAGCCGGATCAACATCGCCGGACTGAATGCCC
>PNJK01000204.1 GCA_013821825.1 Rhodobacter sp. | reverse complement strand
TGACGGAGTGAGCCATGCCATTGAAAGTCGCCTTGCAGATGGACCCGATCGGGTCGGTCAACATCAACGCTGACTCGACTTTCCGCATCGCACTGGAGGCCCAGGCGCGCGGGCATCAGCTGTTCTTTTACACTCCCGACCGGCTTGCCTTCGTCGAAGGTCGGGTCATTGCGCGGGGCTGGCCGATCGAAGTGCGGCGCGAGGTCGGGAACCATGTGACCTACGGCGAGGAAACCGAGGTCGACCTCGGCGACTATGATGTCGTCTGGCTGCGACAGGATCCGCCTTTCGACATGGGCTACATCACGACCACGCATCTGCTGGAGATGATCCATCCCGGGACGCTGGTGGTGAACGACCCTTTCTGGGTGCGCAACAGCCCCGAAAAGCTTCTGGTCCTGGGTTTTCCGACGCTCACCCCCCCGACCGCGATTGCCCGGGATCTTGCCACGATCCGCGCCTTCAAGGCACGCCATGGCGACATCATCCTCAAGCCTCTTTACGGCAACGGCGGTGCGGGTGTCTTCCGTCTGGACCCCAACGACCGGAACCTTTCTTCGCTGCATGAGCTGTTCATGGGGATCAATCGCGAACCCTTGATCGTCCAGAAATTCCTGCCCGCCGTCGCCCAGGGCGACAAGCGGGTGATCCTTGTCGATGGCGAACCGGTCGGTGCGATCAACCGGGTGCCGCAGGCCGGCGAGACGCGGTCCAACATGCATGTCGGCGGCCGCCCCGAGAAGATCGGACTGACTGACCGAGACCTGGAAATCTGCCGCACCATCGGCCCGCTCTTGCGCGAAAAGGGCCAAGTTTTCGTCGGCATCGATGTGATAGGCGACTGGCTGACCGAGATCAACGTCACCTCGCCCACCGGCATCCAGGAGCTGGAGCGGTTCGATGGCATCAACGCCGCCCGGCGCATCTGGGAAGTGGTCGAGGCGAAGCTGCGGGCCTAGGTCAGCCCGCCATCCGGGTAGGCTGACACGACGTCCCAAACCAGCTCCTTCATCCAGGCCTGCTGACCGGCCGAAGGCCAGCCCGCTTCACCTCGCAGGCCCGGAACGCCGCGTGGGTCTTGGCCGTAGATCACCGCGAAATGTGCCAGCGCAATCAGAAAAGCCCCCTTGGCGTTGACGTGAATCTCGTCCTCGAACAGGTCCTGCATCGCTGTCAGTCCCGGCGCCGTTCCCGCCGAAATGGCATCAAAGACCGCCGCCATGATCTTCGGCCCCGGGATCACGCGCATCGCCGGGCTGCCCGATGGGCGGTTCTGGTTCACGAAATCCGCGATGTCCTGCCAGCTACGCATCTCCAGATCAAGACGCTCGCGGAAAGGGATCAGACGTTCGTCGGGCATGTCATAGGGGTCGGTGTTTCCCGGCCCGCTGCGGACGCCGATCCAAGAGGCGTAGTAGACCGTCTCGGCCCCATTCCCGGACTTTCCCTGCTTCCAGGCGTGCTCGAACCACTTGAGCGCGTAGTCGCGGGCCTCCTCCCATTGCAGGGCCGAGCGCACAGGCACCCTCTCGGTCAGAACCAGTGTGTCATACTTCGCGATGTCGAGCTTTGCATCGACCGGGAGCTTGATGTCTGGCTGCCAGCGCAGTTTCGCGGTGCTTCCGGGGATCGTGGAACTGTCGATCACCATCCCTCGCGATCCGGCACCGCCTGCCGCCTTGACCATGATCGTCAGCGGATACGGGATCGGGTCGGTCAGGCTGTGGCCAGACATCACGATGCGCAGGTTGAAAGGGCGTTCGCGACCGGTCTCGGCCCTGACTGCGCCGACGGTCATGAACGGAACGGCCGTCATTCCGGCGAGGAATGAGCGGCGATGCGGATGTGCGGGCATGCGTGAGACCTTTCAGCGACCAGGGAACGGAGCAGATGTAGCCTACAACTGCCAGATGGACAGGGAAAGCCGCCCGTGCAAGCAGGTCCGGCCGCGGGCACGGCGAAAATGCGGGCATATGCGACCAGAGGGACCTTGGCCGTTGCGGGACCTTGCACAATCGCCTGGAAGCCGACGCTCGTCTTCCCCTGCCGGACCTGATCAATCTGGTGAACGGACAGGCGACGGCGAACCGACCGCCTGTCTCCGGCCTCGTGCCAAGGCCATGCGCACCCGGGATGCCGCGCGCCGTTTGCGTTCGGACCATAGGACCTTTGGCGAGTATCGGGCGACGGCGAAGCGGGATAGAGTTGGTCATGAACCGTCCCGGAAGGCGCAAGATCATGGGTCCTCATGCCGAACCCCGTGCGATGAACTCGGCCCTGATCGTGGATGATCATCCGCTGTTCTGCGATGCCCTGTCGATGACGCTGAAGTCGGTGGCCGGGATCGTCGAGATCGAGACGGCGGACCGGCTGGAGACCGCGATCCACCGGATCGACCTCATGCCGACACCGGATGCGATAGTCCTGGACCTCAACCTGCCGGATGTGAACGGCATCGACGGACTGATCCGGTTGCGCCAGGCGGCGGGGGAGGTGCCGGTGCTGGTGGTGTCCTCGATGACCGACATCCGGGTGATCGGGGCCTGTCTGGCCGCGGGGGCGGCCGGGTTCGTGCCGAAGCATTCCCGGCGGGAAGTGTTCCGCGCGGCTTTCAATGCGCTGCGCGAGGGCAGGCGGTTTCTGCCAGAGGGATACGAGCCTGTGGCTGAC
>PNJK01000203.1 GCA_013821825.1 Rhodobacter sp. | reverse complement strand
GTCAAAGCACCGCTTGGGAAACCGCGAGGCGAACAGGTCCAGCCCCGTCCCGTCCGGCATCGCCGCAGTGACGGCCACGATCCTTGCGTCCCGCTCCGCCTCGGCAATCAGGCTCTGCGCAAAGACCTTGGTATAGGACGGCGCATTCGACGGTGCCTTTGCCTGCACCCCGGTCATGACATCGAACTTGCCGGTCGCATGGCCCTTGTCCCGCGCCGCTTCGGCCGGGGCATAGCCCTTGCCCTTCTTCGTCAGCACATGGATCAGCACCGGCCCGGTCGCCCGTGCCTTCACCGTGCGCAAAACCGGCAAGAGCTGGTCCAGGTCATGCCCGTCGATGGGCCCGACATAGTCGAACCCCAGCGATTCAAACAAGGTTCCGCCGACCGCCATGCCCTTCAGCATGTCCTTGGCGCGCTTCGCTCCGTCTTGCAGGGGCTGGGGAAGCAGCCCGACAAAGCCTTTCGCCATCTGCTTCAGATCCTGCATCGGCGGTTCGGCGTAAAGCTTCGAGAGATAGGCCGACAGCGCCCCCACCGGCGGGGCGATCGACATCTCGTTGTCGTTCAGGATCACGAACAGCCGCTTGCCCAGATGGCCCGCATTGTTCATCGCCTCGAAGGCCATTCCGGCCGACATCGCGCCGTCGCCGATCACTGCGATCGCGTCGCCCGGATCGCCCCCCAGTTCCGCCGCCATCGCAAAGCCCAGCGCGGCGGAAATCGAGGTCGAGGAATGCGCCGCGCCGAACGGGTCATAGGGGCTTTCCGACCGCTTGGTGAAGCCCGACAGCCCGCCCTCCATCCGCAATGTCCGGATCCGGTCGCGCCGCCCGGTCAGGATCTTGTGCGGATAGCACTGGTGACCCACGTCCCAGATCAGCTTGTCGCGCGGCGTGTCGAAGACGGCATGCAGCGCCACCGTCAGTTCGACCACCCCCAGCCCGGCCCCCAGGTGCCCGCCGGTCACGCTGACCGCGCTGATGGTCTCGGCGCGAAGTTCCGCCGAAAGCTGGTGCAACTCTCGATCCGACAGAGCTTTCAGGTCCGAGGGCAGCTTCACCCGGTCAAGCAGCGGAGTAGCGGGTCGGTCGGTCATCATGCCTGCCTTTGCGGGTCAACTGTCCCGCGCGATAACGAAGCGCGCCGCGGCGATCAAGTTGACCGCGCCGTTTCCATATCCGGCCAGTGCCGCCTCGGCCTCCCGAACCAGCTCCGCCGCCCTCGCTCTGGCTCGGTCCAGCCCCAGAAGCGAGACGAACGTCGCTTTCCCCGCCTCGGCATCCTTGTGCAGGCGCTTGCCGGTCTTGGCCTCGTCGCCCGTCACGTCAAGGATGTCGTCCGCGATCTGGAACGCCAGCCCCAACGCCGCCGCATATCGCCGCAGGGGGGCAGGGTCCGCACCGGCGATCACCGCACCGGCCCCGGCGGCAAAGCCGATGAGCGCCCCGGTCTTGCCCGCCTGCAGCGTCGTGATCTCCTCCAGCGTCAACGACCGCCCCGCCGTCTCTGCCGCGATGTCCAGCGCCTGCCCCAGCACCATACCATCAATGCCGGAGGCCGCCGCCAGCCCCGCAACCAATGTCATCCGCACTTCGGCAGAGCCCAAAGCCGGGTCGCAGAGCAGTTCGAATGCCAACGTCTGCAAGGCATCCCCCGCCAGCACCGCCGTGGCCTCATCCCAGGTCCTGTGCACCGTCGGCTGCCCCCGCCGCAGGTCGTCATCGTCCATGCAGGGCAAGTCGTCATGCACGAGGGAATAGGCATGCAGTGCCTCGATCGCCGCAGCGGCGCTCACCGCATTCGCCTCTGCCACGCCGTGGATCCGCGCGCCTTCCAGAACCAGAAACCCGCGCAACCGCTTGCCCCCGCGCAGCGCATACCGCATCGCGTCCGTTACCGGCTGGTCTGCCCGCGTCGCCAGGGCAGCCAAAAGCCGCGCCTCGCACAAGGCTGCATCTGCCGCCAAACGCTTTTGAAACGTCACATCCCCTCCGCCGGGGCCGTCCCGACCGCCCGACCCTCCTGCGCCCGGATAAGTTCCACCTTCTCCTCGGCTTCGGCCAGCATTTTCGCGCAGTGAGCCTTCAGCGCAGCCCCGCGTTCATACAGGGCAATCGACTGCTCCAGCGGCACCTCGCCCCGTTCAAGGGCACCCACCACCTGCTCCAGCGCGGCCATGGCTTCTTCGAAGCTCATCGCGTCGATCGGTCCCGCTGTTGGATTTTCGCTCATCGGCCCCGCTCCTCCAAGACGCCCACATGCGCGGCGACCGAGGCCGCCAGCGCCTCCAGATCATAGCCACCCTCCAGCGAGGACACCACCCGCCCGCCCGCGAATTCGCAAAGATGGCGGGTCAGCCAGGCGTAATCCTCTGCCTGCCATTCCAGGCCCGCCAGCGGATCATCGGCATGGGCATCGAAGCCCGCCGATATGAGCAGAAGCTCAGGATCCCACTCCTGCAAGGCGGGAAACACAACGCGTTCATACGCTTGCCGCATGTCATGCCCGGTCCCGCCTCCGCGCAGGGGCAGGTTCATGATCTGCCCGTGCGCACCCTTTTCCTCAGGCCGACCGGTGCCGGGATACAGCGGCATCTGGTGCGAGCTGACAAACAGGCACCGCCCTTCATCCCACAAGAGGTCCTGTGTGCCGTTCCCGTGATGCACAT
>PNJK01000202.1 GCA_013821825.1 Rhodobacter sp. | reverse complement strand
CGGTATCGCCCAGACCTGCAAGCCGGTTCGCCGGTGGATCGGTCAGCAAGACCACCGGCACTCCCCGATCCCGGGCATGGGTGGCAAGGGTCAGGGTTTCTTCGGAATAGGGCGAGAAGGTGATGGCCAGCAGCGCATCGCCGGGCCGCAGGCTGGACCGATGCCCGAGGCCCGCAACGCCATCATGCAGGATCGCGGGAATGCACAATTTGTCGAAGACATAGGCAAGATAGCTTGCCACCGGGAACGACCGACGGAACCCTGCAAGATGGATCGTTCCGGCCCGCGCCAAGACTTCAACCGCTTGATTCAAATCAGCTTCGTTCAGATCCCGCGCAAGTGCCTCCATCGACTGCCGCCCGGTCTCGACGAACTCGGCGACCAGGGTCGAGGGCTGGCCCGCCCCGCCTGCCTTCAGGTTGGCCAACCGGGTGGCATAGTCGAGAGTGCCGCGTGACAGGGCTTCCCGGAACAGCCGCTGCATCTCGGTATAGCCGGAAAACCCCATGATCTGGCAAAAGCGCATCATCGCCGACGGCGGCACGCCGGCCCCTTGCGCCATCTGGGCAACCGTGGACAGGGCAATCTGGTCCAGGTGGCGGGCGACATGGTCGGCGCATTGCTGCAAGCGGCGCGGCAACTGGCCCTTCAGGCCCAGAAGCCGGTCGCGGAATGCGTCGATGGTCTGCGGCGCATCGCGCAGAACGATCACGGAGTCTTCCTTCGGCATGGGCGGTTCTCACCTCTTGGCGAGACCAGCATAGCACACGGAACGAACGTTCCAAGCACTTAGACCAGGGGCCGTGCAAACGGGCCGCGCGAAAGAGCAAGGCCCCGGTCACACGGACCGGGGCCTTTGAAAGGACAGCAGAAGCCGAGAGTTACTGGGTCTTCTTGTTGAACTCCGCAAGACCTGTCGCCAGGATATCGTACCATTCGCCGGACTCGCGCATTTCGGTGATGCCGCGGTTCAGCATGGCGATGTACACCCGGCCGCGCGGATTGTTTTTCGAGGTCAGGAAGTGGTAGGAAATGAAGGTCGTCAGGGCCGGGTTGGTCACGACCTTGTCGGTCACGCCCAACTCCTTGAAGTTGGCCACCGAGGTCTCGGTCTCGATCGAGTAGATGTCGACTTCGCCTTTCATCAGCATCTCGGCGCAATCCAGCGGGTTCTTCGGCTGCACGACCTCGATCACCGGCGGGGCCAGCCCCTGCACTTCAAGGTCGCCCATCGGCCAGGCTTCCGGGCGGCACAGCTTGGCCCCGGCATAGTCCGAGAACGCCCGCGCATTGGCGAACTTGCTGTCCGGCAGGGTGTTGAAGGTGTAGGCCGCCTCGTAGATCGGCAACGAGAAGTCGAACTCCGTGCACATCCGGGTCGAGAATTCGCCCAGCATGTCCAGCTTGGAACAGTCAGGCGCTTCCCAGGCGATCGAGACGTCGAAGGCACCCGAAGGCAGCAGCGTGTCGATATGCGACATCCAGTCGTCGACATAGGCCACGGTGTAGGCGCGGTTGTTGCCGCCCCGCTGCATCGCGGTTGTCGCCATGCGCACGAAAATGCCGCCGCCGGTCAGTGACTCGTCGGTAAACGGGGCCCAGTTGTTCGACGTCACGAATTTCAGCGGCGGCTCGTAGACGTTCGACTTCTTCGCCGTCGCCTGCTGCTTTTCGGTCTCGGCCTGGATGACCGAGCTCAGTTCCTGGTCGGGGGCCAGGCGGCCGTCGGCGCAGGGCAGGACCAGTTGCAGCCCGGCGGGCAGACTGTTCGGGTTCGCCGCCAGCGCGTCACGGTTGGCGTTGAAAATGTTCTGGTAGTCAAAAGTGCCATAGGCTGCCTGGGCGATCGACCCAAGCGTGTCGCCGTCCTTGACGGAATAAGTGGTGCAGGCTTCCTGGGCAGAGGCGATGATGGGCAGCGAGATCATCGCAGCCGCGAGGAACGGCAACCAGAGCAGATGCGAAGCGGTTCTCATTCGGCGGGTTTCCTTTTTGGGACCGTGGGGTGCTGATAACTGGCGCTACCGAAACAATACTGCGTATGTTGCAGCATATGGTTGCATAAATGGCGTGAATAAGGCGATTGAGTGATCAATAGCGGCCCGGAAAGCGCCGCGAGATCCCATGGTGATGGCATGATCATCAAGCCACCCGCCCCTATTGCCGCTGGCGCTGCAGGGCAAGGGCCGAGGAGACGATGTCATACCACTCGCCGGTCTGGTACATCTCCATCAGGCCCTTGTCCAGTTCGGCCAGCATCGCGACCGCCCGAGCGTTGGACTTGTAGGCGATGACATGCAGGCTGACGATCGTAGACAGTTGCGGGTTCTGCCCGACGGTCGAGATCAGGCCCAGCTTTGCAATGGCCGCATCGCCGACTTCGGCATCGACCGACACCACGTCGGCCTCGCCGGCGGCCAGCGCCCGGAAACAGTCCTTGGCATCGCTGCCGCGCAACAACGTGATCCTGGGCGCCGTCAGCCCGGCAGCATCGAGCACCCCGGTGGTATAGCCTTCGGGACGGCAGATGCGCTTGCCTTCAAAGCCCGCGTAGCTTGTCACCGACATCAGGCCGCTGTCGCGGGTCGCAAAGAAGCCATCGACGATTTCGTAGAACGGCTGCGAAAACACAAAATCGTTGCAGCGCGCCTGGTCACCCGGCGACAGCAT
>PNJK01000201.1 GCA_013821825.1 Rhodobacter sp. | reverse complement strand
GCGGGCGTGACAGTCAGACCCGCCAGGGAAAACGGAGAAGGCCTGATGTCTTGGCTGGCCCGGTTCTTTGCGACGGCATGGCAGATCGCAGACATCATTGGCGCAGCGGCTGAAATCGTATGGCAGGTTCATTCCGGCATCCTTTGCAGTTGCAGGGCCAGAAGATACAGCGCGCGGCGTTCATCCTCTGGCATGGTGTCAATGGGGCCGAGCGAGCGGCCAAGCCGGGCCTCGATGATCTGCCGCGCGGTCAGGCACGGCGCGGGATCGGCGGCGATCTGCGCGAGACGGGCGAAGGCGGTCATGTCCGGTCCTCCCCCGTGTCGGCGGGCGGGGCGACGGTGGCGAGGGCGGCGCGGAATGCCCGCGAGACAGCGGCGGCGTAGTCGTCCAGCGTGGTCTCGGCGTCATGCACGTTGTCCATCGCGCCCCAGATGAAGTCCGGGTCTGACGCCTCGGTGATGGCATGGCGCAGCGCCGCCACCAGCCCCTCGGCGTCCTCCAGCCGCGCCAGAGCATCGAGGGCGGTGCGGGCGAGGTCGGGGGCGGCGGCGATCAGGCCAGTATTTGCTGCCGCAACATCGGGGTTGAATGCGTCGTCGGTGTAGCCGCGCTCAATTTCTTCCGGCACGTTCACATCGGCAATCGTGAACAGGGCCGAAAGCCCATTGATGCAGGGATAGGTCGCGCAAATCTTGTTGCGACCGTGCGTTCCAAGCATCTTTTCCCACGGCCCCGGCGTCGTCCCGTCCAGCAGCGCCCGCACTTGGTCATCGGTCAGGTCGGTCATGGCTTCTCTCCCTCGGCAGCGCGGCGGATGGCAGCGGCTTCTGCGCGGATGGCGTGGCGCGCTTTAGTGAACGCTGCTTCCATGCTTTCGCGGAGCCGGGCCTGCTCTGGAAGTCCGGTCAAAGCCGCATCCGAGACTTGGTCAGCCAAGCCAGCGCAAATCTCCGCCGCCCGTTCCACCCCCCGCGCCTCAGCATCCGCGACCAGCTTGGCGACCTCGGCTTCGAGGATGTATGTGTCATGCCCCACGGCGGCAAGAACGGCACCCGGAAACTGCCCGAATGTTCCGGTGGACCTGATGCGATCAACAGTTTTCGGCGCGTCCATCATTCCTCCTCAGCCCGGATCGGGCGCACGGTTTCGTTGAAAAGCCCCTGCGACAGCCCGGCGATGATGGCGAAGAAGGCGATGGTCATGGGCATTCCACGACCAACTCTTCCTGATGGTGGGCGTATCGCAGCTTGCGTTCCCAGGCCCGATCCTGATCGTGCAGAGACCCTTCTGGCACGTTGTCCCGACACAAAGCTGCGGCGACAGCCAGAAGATCAGTCAATTCCCTACCAAGCAGTTGACGGTTGGTCGTTGATGGATCGTTGGGGTGATAGCTTTCATAGCCGTGCCGCAGGATTTTCCCGATCATCTGAATGACCTCGCCGCACTCTTCGGCCAGCATGGCAAGGCGTTCGGCTTCGGCGGGCGTCAGTTGGTTGAAGTGGCCGTCCATATCCATCATCCTCTCGTGGTCATCCCCGGCCCATAGACGAGCCGGGGTGTGGGGTTAAAGCAGCCCGCTGTGATATTCAGCCCAGCGTTCTGCCCAGTATTCGTTGGCTTCTGACTGGCAATCGGGGCACAGAATGCACCAGTTGCTTTCGTCGTCATGGTAAGCGGTGTTTTGTCTGCGGCTTTGAACTTCAGGGCCGGTCTTGCCGCACCCCGAGCACTCCAGAGGCGGCGCGTCCATCATCAGCACGGCCCCGGTTCTGGCGTCGGCTGTTCATCCGGCCCCTGGCACACGTCAGACGAGCCGCCCGAGGCAAGCGCGCCGATGATGATCAGTCCGACGATCACGGGCAGAACCCAGCGGCCTTCGCTGGACGGGCGGGCTTCGGCGACCATGGGGTCCTCCTGAACGATGATCGGCCCGCCCGCCATGGCGGGGCTGAACAGCAGGGCGGTGCCTGTGGCTATGGCGGTGAGGGTGTAGCGGATCATGTGGTTTCCTTTCGGGTTGAGGTTCAGTCAAAATTTCCGGTGTCCTTGCGGTCATCACGCTCAAGCGGCGCTTCGACCCATTTCAACAGCGCCAGCATCAGGACGATGCCGAAGGCGGTTCCGGCGGTGAATGCGAGGGTGTGGGTCATTCGGACACCAGCTTGATGCTGCGAACATCGGCAGCGGCTTCGCGCCACACCTTCGCCCGGATGCCGTTGTCGCGCTTGCTGTAGCCTCGCTTCGCCATCGCTTCGCTGTCGCTGGCGTAGGCGTCGAAAAGGCTGGCGATGTCTTCAAGCAGGGCTTCGTCGCGGGCGGATGTTTGAAGCATCACAACCCCCACACAGCCAGAGCGACAGCCACCAGCCCGCCGATAACCAGCGCGGCCAACTGCTTGGCGGGTTCGCTGATGACGGGTTCCGGCCTCGGGCAATTCCGGGCGATGAACTCGCGCTTGTTGATGGCGAAGATGTGCGCGTCGGCCCGCAGGTAGTGGTCGCCGCCGTTGCCGTGGGTCATGTAGAAGCCGCAGACCTCACGAAGCTGGGCGTCGGTGTATCCGCGCGGGTCGTCGATGATGCGCTTGCAGTCGGCAATGGCCTGGGCGCGTTCGGCTGCGATGTTCTCGGCAGCGGCGCGGGCGTTGATGCGGTCGCGACCCATGGCGACGCGGGGGTGATAGGTGATGGTGGC
>PNJK01000200.1 GCA_013821825.1 Rhodobacter sp. | reverse complement strand
TGCGGCGCGCTCCATCGGGCGGGACACGATCACCAGCGGCCTTGAAGGCGCCTGGACGGCCAACCCAACAAAGTGGGACGGCGGATATTTCGACCTGCTGCTCAAGTACGACTGGGAGTTGGTGAAATCCCCCGCCGGGGCGTTCCAGTGGCAGCCGATCAACATCGCGCCCGAGGACATGCCGGTGGATGTGGAAGACCCCACGATCCGCCGCATGCCGATGATGACCGACGCCGATATGGCGATGAAGATGGACCCGGCCTATCGGGCCATCTCGGAGCGCTTCGCCAAGGATCAGGCGGCATTCAGCGATGCCTTCGCCCGCGCCTGGTTCAAGCTGACCCACCGCGACATGGGGCCGAGGGTGCGCTACCTGGGCCCTTGGGTTCCGGCTGAGGATCTGATCTGGCAGGATCCGGTTCCGGCCGGTTCCACCGCCTGGGACGTTGCCGCAGTCAAGGTGAAGATCGCGGCGTCGGGTCTTTCGGTGTCGGATATGGTGGCGACCGCATGGGATTCCGCCCGGACATTCCGGCAGTCGGACAACCGGGGCGGGGCCAATGGCGCCCGCATCCGTCTGGCCCCGCAAAAGGACTGGGAGGGGAACGAGCCTGCCCGTCTGGCCCGCGTCCTGTCGGTGCTTGAGCCGATCGCAAAGGCAGCCGGGGCTTCGCTGGCAGATGTCATCGTGCTGGCGGGCAATGTCGGCGTCGAACATGCGGCAAAGGCTGCGGGCTTCGACGTGGCAGTACCATTCCATGCCGGTCGTGGTGATGCCACGGACGCGGACACCGACGCCGACAGCTTCAGCGTGCTGGAGCCGGTGGCGGACGGGTTCCGCAACTGGATGAAGAAAGACTACGTCGTCACCGCCGAAGAGCTGCTGCTGGACCGGGCGCAGCTGATGGGCCTGACCGCGCATCAGATGACCTGCCTGATCGGCGGGATGCGGGTGATCGGCGCCAACCATGGCGGGACAGCGCATGGCGTTTTCACCGACCGGGTGGGCGCGCTGACGACCGACTTCTTCACCGGGCTGACCGACATGGCCTATAAGTGGGTGCCGAAGGGGACCAACCTTTATGAACTGACCGACCGCAAGACCGGTGCCGTGCAGTGGACAGCGACGCGGGCGGACCTGGTGTTCGGATCGAACTCGATCCTGCGGGCCTATGCCGAGGTCTATGCCCAGGACGACAATGCCGGCAAGTTCGTCTGCGACTTCGTCGATGCCTGGGTGAAGGTGATGGAGGCCGACCGCTTCGACCTGCGCGCCTGATTGCTACCGACCTGAACGTCAGACGGCCCGGGCGGATCGCCCGGGCCGTTCTTATTGATCCGGGTCGGTGGGGTCAGTTGTCGCCGCTGTAGAAAGCGGCGCCGGATTGCACGGCAATCATTTCCCGTGGAGCAAGGACAACGACCAACACACCCACATACACGGCAAGGAACAGGGCAATCGCGGCGTAGGTCCGCACTGGCTTGGCACTCGAAGGCAGAACTTCGGGCATCTCGGGCTCTCCTCAGTTGGCAGCGACTCGGGTCCGACGCGTGGAGAATACCACCTGAACGGGTGGCACTGTTTCCAGAGTTTGTGGCGTGAGCGGAATTTATTCCCGGATTACCGGCAAACAGGCGGAAAACCGCGCGGCATTCCACGTTTTCTGCGGCTGCATCAGGAATTCCTCCGCAGCGCGGCAAGCCGTGCCTTGGGCTTGCTTCAGCTGCGGACGCCCGAAAAACGGGCTTGCCAATCGGCGCGCTCTTCGTCGGTGATCTTGCGGAACAGGTTTTCAGGGACAGCGAAGCCGTGGCCTGCAGGCAGGGTCCGCATCGCGGCCGGGATATCGTGCGGCCAGGTCCAGTCATCCGACCCCACGGCCTGCATCATCGCGGCAGAGGCATCGGGGATGAAGGGCGCCGACAGGACCGCATAGACCCGGATCAGGTTCAACGCGATGCGGACGATGGCCTGGGCCTGTTCGGGATCGGTCTTGACCACCGACCAGGGGGCGGCGGATTGCAGGTATTCGTTGCCGATGACCCAGATCGCGCGCAATTCGGCGGCGGCCTTGCGCACCTCCATCGCCTGCATATGGGCGGTGTAATCGGCAATCCGCGCGCCAAGGTCGGCGATAAGCGCCGTCTCAAGCGGGCCGAAATGGCCCCCAGCCGGGACAGTGTCGCCGAACTTCGAGACGGCGAACTTGGTGACGCGGCTGACCAGATTGCCCAGTACGTCGGCCAGGTCCTTGTTCACCGCGGTCTGGAAGTTATCCCAGGTGAATTCGCTGTCCGCCGATTCCGGTGCGTGCGACAGAAGCCACCAGCGCCAGTAGTCGGCCGGAAGGATCGACAGCGCCTGGTCCATGAAGACCCCGCGCCCCTGGCTGGTCGAGAACTGGCCGCCGTCATAGTTGAGGTAGTTGAACGACTTGAGGTAGTCCACGAGCTTCCACGGCTCGCCTGATCCCAGGATCGTGGCGGGGAAGGAGAGCGTGTGAAAGGGGACGTTGTCCTTGCCCATGAACTGGTAGTAGGTCACGTCCGCCGCGCCCTTGTCGGTGCGCCACCAGCGTTCCCAGTCGGCGTCGGGCCTGCCGTTGGCATCGGCCCATTCGGCGGTGGCGGCGATGTATTCGATGGGGGCGTCGAACCAGACATAGAAGACCTTGCCCTCCATCCCCGGCCAGGGCTGGTC
>PNJK01000199.1 GCA_013821825.1 Rhodobacter sp. | reverse complement strand
GACGGTGCCGTTTGCCAGCACTACGCTCGGCTCCGAACAGCCGCTGATCGCCTCGGAGCTTCTGGGCCAGGGGCGCGATCCGCTGGCCCCGATCAAGGACGCGGTCACCGCCGATGGCGATGTCGTGGTGCCGATCGATGTCGAGAACTTTGGCTTCTGGCTGAAGGCAGCGTTCGGCGCGCCTGTCACATCCGGCACGACGCCCAAGACCCATACCTTCCAGTCCGGCAACTGGACGCTGCCGAGCATGGCCATCGAGACGGCAATGCCCGAGGTGCCACGATATGCGATGTACACCGGCTGCGTCTGCGATCAGCTTTCGTGGCAGATGGCGCGGTCCGGTCTGCTGACAGCGACGGCGCGGCTGGTGGCGCAGGGCGAAAGCGTCGCGGCGACCACGGCTGCGGGCACACCCACCTCCCTGGCGTTGCAACGGTTCGGGCATTTCAACGGGGCGATCACGCGGAACGGCTCGCCGCTCGGCAACGTCATCTCGGCCGAGGTCACCTATTCCAACGGCCTCGACCGGATCGAGACCATCCGGTCGGACGGCCGCATCGACGGGGCAGACCCCGGCATGGCCGCCCTGACCGGTCGGGTGGAGGTGCGTTTCGCCGACAGCACGCTGATCACACAGGCCATCGATGGCACGCCTTGCGAGTTGGTCTTCGCCTGGAGCCTTGGCGCCAACGCCAGCTTCACCTTCACCGCGCATGCCGTCTATCTGCCGCGCCCCCGGATCGAGATCCCGGGCCCGCAAGGCATCCAGGCCACCTTCGACTGGCAGGCCGCCAAGGCCGTCAGCCCCGCCCGCATGTGCACCGCCGTCCTCGTCAACACCGTTGTGAGCTATTGAACATGATCCGACTGAACCTGACCGCAGCCCCTGCGTGGCTGACCCTCGCCCCCGGCCTGCGCCTCAACGTGGCCCCGCTGACGACTGCCTTGATGGTTTCGGCCCGTGCCGATCCCGCCATCGAAGCATTGCCGGACACCGCGACCCAAGAGGAACTGGCGCTGGCCATGGCCAAGGCCGTCGCCCGGCGCGCGGTGCTGGATTGGGAAGGCGTCGGCGACGACGCGGGCGATGCCGTGCCGGTCTCGCCTGAAGGCATCGACGCCCTTCTGGAAATCTGGCCGGTCTTTGAAGCCTTCCAGACCCAATATGTCGCCAAAGGCCTGATCCTGGACGCGGAAAAAAACGTCTCCGCGCCCTTGCCGAATGGTCCTTCGGCGGGGGCGACCGCTACTGCGCGGCCTGTGAAAGGCGCTGCCCCGACTGCCCCGCACGACTGAACCGGCCGCAGACGGAAGATGGCTGGCAGGTCTGGGATCTGGTTGGCCGCCTCGGTGGGCAACTGCGCGTGATCCCCGGCGCGGTGCTGGGCTGGGACATGGGCGCTTCCCTCGCGATGGCCAATGCCCTCGGGATCGACGCCCTGATCGCTGCCGAACTGCTGCCCGAGATCGAGGCGGTGATGGTGCGCAAGCTGAACGAACAGATCGGAGACGGCCATGGCTGAGAAGAGGGTCAGTGTCCGGCTGGTCGCGGAAGGCGGCCGTCAGGTCCGGGCCGAGTTGGAAGGGATCGGCGAGGCGGGCACGCGGGGTTTCGGCCGCCTGTCCTCCGAGATGGAACTGGCCAATGCCCGGCTCGGCAGCTTCGCCCGCAAAGCCGGGATTGCGCTGGCGGCGGTTACCGCAGCTGCTGCCGCTGCGGGCGTGGCAATGGTGCGGTCCGGCCTCGACGTGATCGGTGCGCAGGCTGACATGGCCGCTTCGCTCCGGACCACCGTCGAAAGCCTGCAGGTGCTGACATGGGCTGGCGAGTTGGCCGGTGTCTCGATGGGCGAGATCGAACAGGCCACCAAGAAGCTGACCACGCGGTTGTCGGAAGCGGCGGCTGGGTCCGGATCGGCTGTTGGGTCTTTGCAGCGGTTGAACCTGACGGCCGCCGAGTTGCAGGCGCTGCCGCTCGATCAGCGCATCGTCGCCATCCAGGAGGCACTGAACCAGTTCATTCCGGAAGCCGAGCGTGCCGCAGTGGCCTCTGACCTCTTCGGGGACCGGGCCGCACTGGCCTTCCTGCGCATCGATTCCGCCACCCTGCGGGAAGCGGCACAGGATGTGCAGGATTTCGGGGTGGCTGTGAGTGCGGCCGATGCGGCGCAGATCGAACGCACCGGCGATGCCGTCGCCAAGCTGAGCCTGATCTGGCTGGGCCTGACCAACCGCCTGACCGCCGCCGTCGCCCCGGCGCTGGAGGCGGTGGCGAACGCACTGGCCGATATGGCGCGCGGCACCGGGCCCATCGGCGGTGCGATAACGGCGGTATTCGACAATCTCGCACGGCTTTCCACCTATGCCGCGACCTTCGCCGCATTCATGGCGGGCCGCTGGGTGGCGGGGCTGGCCGTTGCCGCCCTTTCGGTGCGCGGCCTCGCCACCGCACTCGTGTTCCTGCGCGGGGCGCTGATCCGCACCGGCATCGGCGCGCTGATCGTTGGCGCAGGCGAACTGGTCTATCAATTCTCGCAGCTTGTCACCCGGGTTGGCGGCGTGGGCGAAGCCTTCCGCCTGCTGGGTGATCTCGCAAAGGAAGTCTGGTCGCGCATCGGCCTGTCACTCGACGCTACATTCGCCAACATGGCCGCTGGCTGGGAGAGCCTGAAGGCGGCCGGGCTGTCAGCGTTGGAAGGTACCATCGCGGGCGTGGTCAGTTTCGG
>PNJK01000198.1 GCA_013821825.1 Rhodobacter sp. | reverse complement strand
GCGGTCGGAAAGGCCGGACCATTGCGGCGCAGGTGCAGTTCGAATTCGCGCGACAGGATCAGGTGCGGGCCGCGATCAGCCCCGGTGAAAGCCAGCGGATGCTTGAGAAGCGCAAGCAGCGCGTCGGCGGTCAGCTTCTGGCCGAGGAGGGCCGCGACCTGCCGCATGAGCCGCCCGGGGGCCGACAGCGTCAGCGGTCGCCCGGCGGAATCGTCGGGACGGATGCCCCAGCGGTCCAGCGCCGCGGTCACCCGGCGCGTCAGGTTGCGGTCGGGCGAGATCAGGGCCGCGCGGGTGCCGTCTTCGGCCGCTTGTCGCAGGATGAGCGCGATGGCCAGCGCTTCGGACCGGGGGCTGGGCGCCTCGATCAGGGTCAGGCCCTGCGTCGCGTCAATCAGGTCGGGCAGCTTCGGCCCTTCAGCAAGCCATTGGTGCGTGGTCGGCGCCGGGCGCAGCGACAAAGACACAAGGCGGTTCCGCGCCGGGTCGGGGGCTTCGGTCGTGGTCCAGGCCTTCACATCGTCCCGCGTGCAGCCCAAAAGCTCCATCGCCCGGCGAAAGCGGTATTGCGGATGGTCCTCGGCGG
The DNA here is from genome assembly GCA_013821825.1 of Rhodobacter sp. GTDB lineage: Bacteria > Pseudomonadota > Alphaproteobacteria > Rhodobacterales > Rhodobacteraceae > Tabrizicola. The sequence continues at coordinate 2,144 of PNJK01000198.1, read as the reverse complement.
ACAGAGCGTCGTCCATGCCTGCCCAGATCTCGGACGGCAGGTCGAAGTCGAAGCCGGGAAGGACCACAAGGCCCTTGGGCAGCCGGGCGATAGCCTGCATCAGAAGCGCGGTCGTCCCCCGCGACCCGGTGGAGCCGGCAAGGATGACCGGACCCTCGGGGGGCGTCGTGGCCCAGCCTTCACCCAGCGCCAGAACTGCCCGGCGCAGAACCGTTTCCGCGTCCGGCGCGTCCCCGGCCAAAGCCTCGGTCACGATGCCGAGGAAAGCCTGCGTCCGCGCCCAGTGGGCCGAGTGGTTGGCGACGTCCAGCGCGGCGATCCGGTCCGGTGCCACGCCTTCGCCCTGCATCTCCTCGATCAGCGCGGCAAGGCTGTCGGCAAGGTCATACAACGCTGCACGCGGGAAATGCGTGGTGCCGGTAGCCAGAAGCCGGTCCAGCAGAACCGACAGAACCAGCCTGCGTCGCAAGGGCGGGATGGGTTGCGGCAGCGGCAGGCTGGCCAGCGCCGCGACTTCGGTCACCAGAAGGATGCGCGGCAGAAGCAGCGCGCCTCGGGTCTGCAGGCACTCCACCACCCGGCGCCGCATGCGCTGGGTGTTGACGATCAGCGTGACCCGGGCCAGCGCCTCGGGCGGTTTTCCCCTGAGCAGTTCCAGCATCCCTGCCACCAGTTCGGCGGGAAAATCCACGCCGGGCGGCAGGGCGAAAAGGGACGCAGGCTTAGCCATGCCGGGCAGAGTGCAGGAGAGCCTCGGCTTCGGCAATCCCTTCCGGATGGCCCACGTCGCACCAGTCGCCGGGATGAAGGACCCCGAAGGCGGTGCCGGCGACGATCATCTGGTTCCAGCTGTGGTTGAGCGAGAAGACATCCTCCGGCGTGGCGCGGACGCGCCCTGGGGCGATGATCTGCGCGCCGATGTAGACGTGGTCCACACCGCCCCTGCCGCGGGAAAGGCGGCCCTCGGCATCGATCGCAAAATCCCCCTTCGGCCCATGCGCGCGGGTCCGTTCCAGCGGGAGAAGGAGGAGGAGCGCCTCCATGCGCGACGGGTCCCAGGCGGCGGCAAGGGTTCGCAACGGGTTCGCCCCGGTCCAGATGCCGTCGCTGTTCAGGACCGCGACCGGCCCGTTGCCAAGCAGCGGCAAGGCGGCCTTGAGGCCCCCACCGGTTTCCAGAATGCGGTCCGCCTCGTGGCTGATCGTCACATCGCGTCCGGACAGGTGCGTGGCGATCTGGTCGGCACGGTAATGCGTGTTCACCACCACGCGGGCGACCCCGGCATCCCGGGCCACGTCCAGCGCATGGTCGATCAACGCCTTCCCCGCGACCGGGATCAGCGGCTTGGGCCGGTCGGCGGTCAGCGCGCCCATCCGGGTGCCGAAGCCGGCGGCGAACAGCATCAGGGGATAGGGGTAGGCGGGCATTGGTCTTCGATCTTCTGCAGCAGGTCGGGGGTCGGGGCGGGAAGCAGGTCGTCGCAGACCGCGCGCAGCTCGGCAAGGGCCGGATGCGCAAGGTTCTGCTGCAACTGACCCCAGACCCGAGGGATCAGGGGCAGATAGCGGGTCTTGCCGCCGACAAGGCACAGGCGGGCGAAGACACCCAGGATCCGCAGGGCGCGCTGCGCACCAAGGGTCGCGCAATGGGCGGCAAAGGCCGCGGGATCCGCATGGGAAGCCGCGGCGAACCGCGCGATCATCACCGCTTCGGTCGCAGGCGACACGTCGCGGCGGGCGTCCTGCAGCAGCGAGACGAGGTCGTAGCCCGGCTGTCCAAGCTGGCCAAGCTGGAAGTCCAGCAGCCCGACACGCGCAAGGCCTGCCCGGCCCGGCAGCCAGAGCAGGTTCTCGGCATGGAAATCGCGCAGGATCAGGACGCGCGCGCCGTCGGCATGGGTGCGCAGCGCCTCGCTCAGAGCGGCCTGGAAAGCGGTCGCGTCGGGGCGCGTTCCGGTCGCGGCAAAAGCATACCAGTCCGGCGCGAAACCGGCGGCGCGGGCCCAGTCTTCTGCGGACAGGTTCGGCAGTCCTTCGGGGGGTGGTGCCGATTGCAGGTGCAGAAGCGTGTCAACCGCGGCTGCGTAAAGCTCTGCCTCGCGGCCCGGGTCGGCCTCGACCAGCCGGGTAAAGATGTCGTCGCCA
>PNJK01000197.1 GCA_013821825.1 Rhodobacter sp. | reverse complement strand
CCCTAAACTGTCTGCAAAGAAGATCGATCCAGACATCGGGCAAGCCTTGACTGCCATCGTTATGGACATCGAATCCGAATTGCATGTGCGTCACATGGCCATTCATGGCACATGGCGCACCGAACCCTCTGGAAATAGTCATACGTGCGAATACTTTCGCAATAAGGGCGTGAAAGGCGCGCCCGATTGGCAACTCTACCCCAGCGCCATATCCGACCAAGAAATTGAGGCAGCCGTCACTAACGTGGATGATTTGCTTAGACGGTCGCTAGATGTTTGGCAGAGGCTTTGCGATGCCGACTTCGGCGCGGGAACGAAACCTGAATAGCGCCCACCTTCCTTTTGCCCCTAGGTTACGTTCGCACGAATGAGCGTGCTGCCATTGCGCTGCGCTTCGTTCAGCAGCGCCGCGATCTGCCTGATGATGTTCTGCCCAAAGCCGCCTGGGTCATTCGTCAGGGTAAAGTTGAGCGTCTGCACCTGTTGCTGAGGCGCAGCGGCTGAAGTCCCCGATTTGCCACCCCGGCCTCTGAAGTCCGCGATGTGCCACCTCGACCTCCTCCGCCAGACGATGCCCCCCTTTCGCTGGTACTCCTGATAGCAGAGACAAGCCCCATGCCCTTGGCGATGATAGACGCCACTGCCGCCATGTTGCCGGGGAACGGTAGCTTCAGGGCCTCCGCAGCGCCCTGATAGGTGCTTACCAATGCGTTGGCCGTGACCTGCTCCCCGGATTGTCCTCGTTCAGAAGTTAGTTCTGTTCCGGGTTTGGTCCTTTGCTGACCTGTTGAAGAACTCCCGCGGGGTGAGCCCGTCGAGGCTCGTGTGTGGGCGGTGGTGATTGTGGTCGTCGCGCCATGCCGCGATCAACTGCTGGGCATGGCGCAGACTGGAGAACAGATGCTCGATGAGGCATTCGTCCCGCAGCCAACCGCTGAAGCTTTCCAGGTGGAGCAGGCGAACGCCATTGGTCCGAGAGAGCCTGCGACGGTTCTGCATGGGCTTGCCGAGTGCGATGTAGTGCCATTCGACCTTCCGGTCCTGTTGCCAGGTCAGGATTGCGTTCGAGGTCAGCTCCGTGCCCCTCGCCATTGTCCTCGGACCAATGGCGGACAATGGCTCGATAGCTGACCGCCATACAGGGATATCCCCGCAATTCCGCGATCCGGTCCAGTTCCCGGGCCACACGATGGCCTGAGATCGATGGGTCCACGATGGCACCCAAGCACTCTCGGCTGAAGTCGTCGATGATGCTCAGCACCCGGAACCGGCGGCCCCAGGCCAGGCTGTCGGACAGGAAGTCCAGCGACCAACGCTGGTCCGGCCCCTGAGGGATCGCCACAGGTTCGCGGGCTCCAAGCGCCCGTTTGCGGCCGCCACGTTTCCGCACCGTCAGCCACTCTTCGCGATAGATGCGGTAGAGCTTCTTCCAGTTCACATCCCGACCCTTCCGCTCAAGCAGGATGTGCAGGCGGCGGTAGCCGAATCGGCGCCGTTCTGAGCTGCTGCCGGTTTCGTGGACACGGAGATAAGATCGTGACCATGGAATTGGAGGATGCAAATGATACGACGGAAGTTCAGCCGCGAGTTCAGGATCGAGGCGGTAAGGCTGGTGGCGGAGCGGGGCGTTGCGGTTGCCCGGGCGGCCCGTGATCTTGATGTGGCAGAGAGTGTGTTGCGGCGCTGGATGCGGGAAACGACCGCAGCACCGGCAGCGGCCTTTCCCGGGAACGGGCAGATGCGGGCCGACCTGGCCGAGGTTGCAGCCCCGAAGAAAGAGGTCGCCAGGCTCCTGGCGGAGCGTGACATCCTGAAGAAAGCGGCAGCATTTTTCGCGCGGGAGGTGATATGAGGTTCGCTTTCATCGCCAAACACCGCCACATCTGGTCGGTCAGCTGGCTCTGCGAGGTTCTGGAGGTTTCGCGCTCGGGCTTCCACGCCTGGCTCAATCGTCCGGCCAGCGCCAGCGCGATCCATGATGCGAAGCTCGTCACGGCGATCGACACGAGCTTCAAGGCCAGCGACCGAACCTATGGCGCGCGCCGCGCTTGGCTAGATGTTCTCGAAGACGGATTTGCCTGCGGCCTGCACCGGATCGAACGGCTGATGCGGCTCAATGCCTTGAGAGCACGGCCCAAACGCCGTGGAAAGCCGGGGGACGATGGCGAACGGTCGGTGATCGCCGACATCGAGCCGGTGAACGCCACCGGTTCGAGAGAACCGGCGAGGCCTTGACCGCGACTTCCAGGCGGATCGGCCGAACCAGAAATGGCTGGCCGACTTCACCCATATCCGGACCGCGGAAGGCTGGCTCTACGTCGCGGTCGTGCTGGATCTCTTCTCCCGGCGCGCGGTCGGTTGGTCCATGAAGGCCGATCGGGATGCATCACTGGTCATGGACGCCCTGATGATGGCGGTCTGGCGACGCGGCAAGGCCCACGCCCTGCTTCACCATTCCGATCAGGGATCTCAATACACCAGCGAACAGTTTCAACGCCTTCTGGCTGACAACGGGATTACCTGTTCGATGAGCCGGGCGGGCAACGTCTGGGACAATTCGGCAATGGAGAGCTTCTTCTCCTCACTGAAGACCGAACGGGCTGCCCGAAAGGTCCACCGGACCCGCGATGAAGCCCGTGCCGACCTGTTCGACTATATCGAGCGTTTCCACAACCCGCGGCGCAGGCATTCGAAACTGGGCTATCTCAGCCCCATGGAGATCGAGGCACGCGCCAGCC
>PNJK01000196.1 GCA_013821825.1 Rhodobacter sp. | reverse complement strand
AAGAGGATCCCCCGCGCCTGCCGGTCGAACAGGATCACGCCCAGGTCATCCTCCAGCCCACGGATCGCTTCGGTCACCGAGGACTGGCTGATCGACAGCGCCCGAGCCGCGCCCGAGACCGAACCGGCTTCGGCGGCGGCGACAAAGAACTGCAACTGGCGCAAGGTGAATGCCATCGGAAACCACGATAGGACCTGCAGTCTATCTGATCCGGCAATGATCCGAAATGCAAGGACTCTCCTCCGACGCAGGGCGTCCGGTCACGGTCCGCTGCGGTGTCAACCGCCCGGCCCCCAGCGCCCGGTCTCCAGCCCGGTCCACCCCGGCGGCGGCACCGGAGGCGGCTGGCCGTCCTGCCAGAAGCACAGCCGCAGATGGTCGACGGCGCCCGCGGCATCCGCCACCAGCGTCCAGTCCATGTTGAACCCTTCCAGCAGCAGCCCCTCGGCATAGAAGGCGATCTCCTCTGCCGCCAGGGCTTCGGACGGCTGGTCCGGCCAACCTTCCGGCCCGCCCCAGAACACCAGGCCGTCGATGTCCCGCTTCCGGCGGGTGATCCGGACCAGCGGTGCAAGAAAGGCCTCGATCGGTGCCGGTCCGGCCGGCATGGTCATCGCCGCGACATGGCGATGCGGATCAGCGCGCGTTCCATCAGCGCCATGCCGGGGGCGCGGCTGGACGAGCGCAGCGTCAGGTCCGTGTCCAGCAGCACGCCAACGGCGGTTTCCAGCGCACGAACCCCCCATTGCCCGGCCTGCCGTCCCATCGCGTCCTTCTGCCTGAAGTTGACCCGGGCCCGCTGGATGCCGGCCCCCGGCCCCTGCGGATCGGTCGCCGCCGCATGCAGGATGCGAAAGTGCCGCAGCGCCCCGATGCAGATGGTGACCGGCAGCACACCCTGACCCTCCAGCCGCCGGAACAGCGGGCCGATGGCATTGGCCCGCGCCTCGGCCACCGCGTCGATCAGATCATCGACCTCGGCCTCGATCGTGGCCGGAGCCATCGCCGCGACATCCGCGGGGCTCAGGGGCGAGGGGTCGCCATATTTGAACAGCGCGATCTTCTCCAGCGTCTGCCGGAAATCCCCCGGATCCAGCGCCCGCGCCAGCGTGTTGAGGTCGGTCATCGCCTCGCGGTCGATGTCCCGCAGTCCGGCGATCCGGAGCGCCTCCTCGATCTCTTCCCGGCCCGGAGGGTCGTCATAAAGCCCGATGCTGACTGCCGAAGGGTGCTTTTCAAACAGGGTCTTCAGCGCCGACTTGCCGGTCAGACCACCCGCCGTGACCACGATCACCGCGTCGCCCGGCCGCCACTCCCGCAGGGCCACCGCGACGGTTTCGGCCAGCCCGTCGGTCGCGTCCTCGACAAAGGCCACGCGGGGGCCGGGAAAGAACCCTACCGCCTTGATCGCATCCAGCAAAAGGCTGGCATCCTTGCGCAGGTCGGCCCCCGACATGCGCGTCAGCCGCATCTCGGCCTCGCCTGCAGGGCCGAGCAGGGCGGCGATCGCCGCCTGCCGTTTCAGCGCGACCCGCATCGCATCGGCGCCAAAAAGCAGCAGACCCGCCCGCGCCGGATCGGGTTTGGCCGCATAGCGGGTGGCCTCGGCCCCCTTCAGGATCATGGCTGGCTTGCCAAGGCCGCGACCAGACGGACGACGATCTGGTCAGCCAGGATGCGCATCAGCCGAAGGCCCGCGTTTTCCTCGGCCGCCAGCCCTGCGACAGTCGATCCCGTCGCGGAATAGCCGGTAAAGTTCTGCACCCGCCCCCCTGTCACCCGCGCGCCCGAGGCGCGGTCGGTCAGGGTGTAGTCGATCACGCCCTTCAGGTTGTAGCGGGTGATCTGGTTGTCGGCGGTAAAGCCCACGCCCAGGGTTTCGGTGGTGATCGTGTAGGCCAGATCATAGCGTGGGGCCTCGGGGCGGCCCAGCCGTTCCTCCAGCCGCTCGACCAGGTCAAAGCCGTTCCTGTCGCCCGGATCCTGCACATAGACCGTGCCCAGAAGGGCTGTCGCAGCGCCGCCGGGGGCATAGGCCGGGGTGAAGCCGCAGGCAGCAAGGACAAGGGGGGCGATCAGAAGGAAGCGGCGAGAAAGCCGGTCGACCGGGGCCCCCCCACCCCATTCCTGTCCCACGCTGGGAGAGGACGGCGCTCTGGCTGCAGGGATGCTTCCGGCACCATGCGCGACAGGTCCCCTCCCCCCTTTCTGGGGAAGGGACAGGGTGGGGGGGCACCCTTCGCTGGTGGGGCTGACCTTAGACGACGACATTGATGATGCGGCCAGGCACGACGATGATCTTCTTCACCGGCTGCCCGGCAAGGAACCTGACCACATCCTCGTCCGCCAGCGCCAGCTTTTCAACCTGCGTTGCGGGCATGTCCTTCGGCACGCTGATTTCCGCGCGCCGCTTGCCGTTGATCTGGATCGGCAGCGTCACCGTGTCGTCGATCAGGAGAGCGGGGTCGGCCTTGGGCCATTGGGCTTGCGCGCACAGGCCCCTGCCGCCCTGGGCCGCCCAGATTTCCTCGGCCAGATGCGGGGTCATCGGCGACATCAGCCTGGCCAGCGTGCGGATCGCCTCTTTCATCACCGGGGTCGAGGCATTGGCGCGGCTCAAGGTGTTGGTGAAGGCGTAAAGCGAGGCGATGGCCTTGTTGAAGGCAAAGCTCTCGATCCCCTTCGTGACCTCGTCGATGGCGCGGGCCGTCGCCTTGGCCATATCGGCATCACCGTCGCCGTCGCCCTTGTGGTCGGCGG
>PNJK01000195.1 GCA_013821825.1 Rhodobacter sp. | reverse complement strand
GCTGCAATGGGTGATGGCCGAGGCTTTGCCAATGAAACCAGAGGGCTGGATGATCCTTACGCGCAGGCTTGCGTTGATGTTCGCGGCCCTTGCGGCGGTCAACGAAGTGATCTGGCGGACGCAGACGACCGAGCTTTGGGTGAAGCTTGAAACCTTCGCCATGCCAGCGGCACTGTTTCTGTTCCTGATGTTGCAGTTCATGGCCCTGCAGCGGTTCATGATCGAGGAGCCGAAGGACGAACCCTGACCGTCTCCACAGGAATGCCCCGCAACGGGCCGGGTTCTGCCCCAGACCTGCCTTGAAGCATCGCTAAACCGAAAGGCGAGCCGAAGGGAGGTCACCGATGCACCGCACGCCGTTCGATCTGGTCCGTTTGTTCCTGAGCCTGTTCCAGGATCTGCCGCCGATGTCGCGGTCGCTGTATCTGCCCGGCGCGGTGCTGCTGGTGGGATATCCGGTCCTGTCCGTTGCCTTCGGACCCGACCATTCGGGCCAGGCTTTCGCGACAGCCTTCATTGCGGCCCTGGCGGTGCGGATCGGCATGGGCTTCGAGGGCATGGTGCGGCGGATGCTGACCCGCTATTCGGTGACCCGGACTGCGGTCCTGGCGCTGGGCTTTGCGGGCCTGCCGCTGCTGGTGCTGGCCGTGGTGGACGATCCGCTGTGGTGCCAGCGGATGCAAAGCGTGTTCTACGTGGTGATCGGCGGCGTCTTTCTGCAGGACGTGCTGCTGGGCCGCACCTCGACGGCGGCAAGTTTCTGGCCGGATGCCGAGATGCGCGAGCATTTGCCGAACCTGACCCGGATGATGGTGGTCTACAATTTCGGCTTCCTGCTGATGAACGAAACGATGATCCGTGCGGTCGACACTTCGTACTGGCTGCTGTTCTGGGCCGTCCTGCCGATCATCGGCCACACCGTGCTGCGGGCGATGGTGCTGACAGTCATCAATCTGGACGACACCGGTCGCAAGGCGTGACGCAGAGCTTGTTCCCGAGGGCCAAAGATTTCCCCCCCAAGACCTTCCATCAGAAGTCCTTTCATCAGGGCGCCGCGAGGCGCCCTTCTTTATTGCGCACCCCGGTGTGACAGGTCCCCGATGCACCAGGTGGCGGGTTGACCACGGGCGTCGGGCGGCGTATGCAATCGACCGTGGCGATTTGTCCTCCGGATTGCGGGCCACGGTAAACAAACCGCTAAAGAGGTGAAGGGCTTGGCCCCGGCACCTCTCGGTTGTCCGGGGCTTTTCATTGGCCGGGGGGCCGCGCAGGATGACGCAGGACTGGAAGACCCGCACCCGGCTGGTGCATGAAGGCAGCCGCCGCAGCCAGTACGGCGAGATGGCCGAGGCGATCTTCCTGACGCAGGGCTTCGTCTACCCGACGGCCGAGGCCGCCGAAGCCCGGTTCGTGAAGGCGGGCGAGGACGAGTTCATCTACGCCCGCTATGGCAACCCCACGACGCGGATGTTCGAGGAACGGATCGCGGCGCTAGAGGGCACCGAGGATGCCTTCGCCACCGCCTCGGGCATGGCGGCGGTGTCGGGCGCGTTGATGGCGTGCCTGCGGGCCGGGGATCATGTGGTCTCGTCCCGGGCGCTGTTCGGATCCTGTCTTTATGTGCTGGAGGAGGTGTTGCAGCGGTTCGGGGTCAGGGTGACCTTCGTTGACGGTGCGGATCTGGACCAGTGGCGCGAGGCCGTGGTGCCGGGGACGCGGGCCGTGTTCTTCGAATCCATGTCGAACCCGACGCTAGAGCTGGTCGATATCCGCGCCGTCAGCGAGATTGCCCATGCCGCGGGCGCGCTGGTGATCTGCGACAATGTCTTTGCGACGCCGATCTTCTCGCGCGCGGTGGAACAGGGCGCGGATGTGGTGGTCTATTCCACCACCAAGCACATCGACGGCCAGGGCCGCGCGCTGGGGGGCGTTGTCTGCGCCACGAAGGAGTTCATCCGAAAGACCCTTGAGCCTTTCATGAAACACACGGGCGGGTCGATGAGCCCGTTCACCGCCTGGATGCACCTGAACGGCATGGCGACGCTGGACCTGCGCTGCCGGGCGATGGCCGATGCGGCGCTGACCGTGGCGCAGGCGCTTGCGGCGCATCCCAAGGTGACCCGGGTGATCTATCCGGGGCTGGCAAGCCACCCGCAGCATGGGCTGGCGATGGCGCAGATGGGGTCGGGCGGGACGCTGGTCGCCTTCGAGGTCGCGGGCGGGAAGGCGGCGGCATTCCGTTTCATGAACGCGTTGGAGATCGCGAAGATTTCCAACAATCTGGGCGATGCCAAGACCATTGTGACCCATCCGGCGACGACAACGCACCAGCGGCTGCCGCAGGAGCAGAAGGACGCTTTGGGGATCACGCCCGGTCTGATCCGGCTGTCGCTGGGGCTGGAGGATGCGGGCGATCTGGTCGCCGATCTGACCCGGGCGCTTTCAGTGGCGTAACGGTCGCATTCCGCGCTTGCTTTGGGCGGCGGAATGCTTATTTCGGGTAACAATGCCACGGACCAGGGTGATCCGACGGCAGGTGGCCTGCGTAAAATACTCCGGAAATTGATGGCTGCCCGGACGGGCCTGCCTGAACCGAAAGGACCTGCCCGATGAACATCCATACCCCCGACATCGACCGCCTGCCGACCCGCGAAGAGGCGGAGGCCGCGCTTTCGACTTTGCGCAAGTGGGCGGGAAAATCCTCGGACGAGGATATATCGCGGCTGGATTCGGCGGTCGGCTGGCTGGTGCCGGGGCAGGGCTATCCGGCTTTCTCACGCGCATACCCGGCCGGTTTCCGGCCCGATGCGGCATATCTGC
>PNJK01000194.1 GCA_013821825.1 Rhodobacter sp. | reverse complement strand
CGCGCCGTTCTTCACCCAGGAGCGGGTCGGGCTGGGCGGCAAGACGTTCCGGCTGTGGAAACTGCGGACGATGGTGCCGGACGCGGAAGAGCGTCTGCGGGACCACCTGCGGACGGACGAGGCCGCACGGCGGGAGTGGGACGCCTATCAGAAGCTGTCGCATGACCCGCGGATCACCGAATTCGGACAGTTCCTGCGCAAGAGCTCGCTGGACGAGCTGCCGCAGCTGTGGAACGTGCTGATCGGCGACATGAGCCTTGTCGGGCCGCGTCCGATGATGCTTGACCAGCAGGAACTGTACCCTGGCAGCGCCTACTATGCCTTGCGGCCGGGCCTGACGGGAACCTGGCAGATTTCCGATCGCAACCAGTCGACCTTTGCGCAGCGCGCCGAGTTCGACGCGGAATATGAGCGCGACCTGTCGTTCTTCAAGGATTTGAAGATCCTGCTGGCGACTGTGGGTGTGGTGCTGCGGGCGACTGGGAAGTAAGGCGCTGGGAAACCTGCGATTGGGGTCGGTGGAGACGGATCCAGCCAACAAAGGCGACGCCAGGCAGAAGAATGACCATGCCGGTAACGGGATAGGCCAGCGCCACGGCCCAAAGCGGGAAGTCATAGACGAACAGGGCCACTGACGCGCTGGCTGCGCCAAACATCGCGATCAGAAGCAGCCCCATTGCCATCCCAGTCTCCCTGACCGGAGAAATCGTCGTGCCGTAGCTGACCCCCGTCAAGAGCGTAGATTAGGCTACTCGGGGCGTATGTCGAGATGCGAAGAGTGACTCATTTTCCCAGACTGGACGGTATGTCAGACTGTTGGCGAAACTTGGCCGAAGGATTTCGCGGTGCGGTGGCAAATTCCGCCGACACGGCGGTCCGCCCCGGGTCCGGCTTTGGATCTGGCGGGTCAACCGTGCGAATGCTGCTGTTGCAGGCGACTGTCCCGAGCGGCGGCAGTGTTCCGACCGCTCCATGTCATGGCGCAGACCAGAAGCGTCAGGCTGCCGATGGTCGGATAGACGGCCAGCGTCACCCAGATCGGCATGGACAGGGCGATGGTCGCGCCCATTGCCACGATCCCTGCTGCTGCGGACAAGACGAGAAAACCGGCAAGCATTCTGCGCAACCTCCACGCGAAGACTGTGATCAGCGTGCTCGTCATGCGTGGCAGGAATAAGGCCGGGTCTTGGTTAAAGTTGGTCGTGCCATCGAAGCATTTCTGCCGGTCCGGCGTGACCTGGCCCCGGGCGAAACGGGGGGGCCGTGGTGATGCTGGCGCGCGTGCGATACAACCTGAGGAGGAAAATCCTCCGCGCGGCCCGGAACGCTTGGCCAAGGCCATGAAAACAATGGCTTCCACCAGGGATCGGCAGACAGTGGCAGGACATTTTGCGCCGTTGTCGCGGATCGGACCGGCCCTTGGCTGCTGCGCTGCAGCAATGTGGCGGAAATTGGGCATCCGAATCGTCGCAGCAATCCAGGAACTTGACGAGGATTGCCTTTCTTTTGTCATTCCGGCCAAGCAAGGTATTGCGGCTGCAGGCCATGAGGACGCCAGGTGATCGAGATCTTTCGCAAGCTGTTTTCGCTGTTCGACGCGACCGAGAGGCGGCGGTTCTGGTTTCTGACCGGGGTCATGGTCCTGGTCGCTGCCGCCGAAATCGCCGGGATCTCGGCGGTGCTGATGCTGTTGAACGTGCTGGCGGCGCCGGAGACGATCCGGTCTGGCCGCACCTTGTCCTATCTGTCCGAAATCTCGGGGCTGACGACCGATTTCAGCTTTCAGGTCGGACTGGCGATCGCGGTCCTGAGCGTGGTGATGATCGGCCTGGCGATCAAGGCGGCGGGAACTTATGCGACGATCCGCTTCTCGACGATGCGGGGCTACACGATTTCCAGCCGTCTTCTTGCGGCCTATCTGAGCCAGCCGTATCCGTGGTTCCTGCAGCGCAACAGCGCCGAGCTGGAAAAGAACGTGCTGAACGAGGTTGACGGGCTGGTCAGCCGGGTGATTCTGCCCTGCTTGCGGCTGGTGTCGAACAGCCTTCTGGTGGCGGCGATCCTGTTCTTCCTGCTTTTGGTCAACCCGCTGGTCACGCTGTTTTCCGGCGGGGTGCTGGGGCTGTGCTATGGGTTGATCTACCTGCGCTTCCGGGGGCGGTTGCACCGGCTGGGCCAGGACATGATGGACGCCTTCGAGAACCGCTTTCTGGTCGCACAAGAGGCAACGGGCGGCATCAAGGACATCAAGGTCATGGGGTTGGAGGCGACCTATGCCCGCGCCTATTCGGCCGCGGCGCAGAAGGCGGCGCAGTCGGGTGCGACCATGGGTGTGATGTCGGAACTGCCGCGCTTTGCGCTGGAGGCGATCACCTTCGGCACGATGCTGGCGCTGATCCTGCTGCTGCTTTTGCAAAACGGCGGCAATGTCACCGACATCGTCCCGACCCTGGGGGTGATCGCGTTCTCGACGATGCGGCTTTTGCCCTCGTTGCAGCAGATCTATCACGCGCTGGTCTCGATCCGGGGGGCGACGCCGGTGTTGAACGCCATCGTGGCGGATTTCCAGTCCACTCCGCCGCTGCCGCTGGCCGACGCGACGCGGGCGGAGCCGTTGAAGCTGGAACGTGAGCTGGAACTGGCCAAGGTGAGTTTCGCCTATGCCCAGGCCGACAAACCGACCTTGCGCGCGGTCGATCTGGTGATTCCGGCGCGCACGACGGTGGGCATCGTCGGCGGCACGGGGGCGGGCAAGACAACGCTGGTCGATCTGATCCTGGGGCTTCTGACGCCGGATGACGGCACGATCCGCGTGGACGGCGAGACGATCACGCCGGAGAACCTGCGCGC
>PNJK01000193.1 GCA_013821825.1 Rhodobacter sp. | reverse complement strand
GCGATATCCGCCCTTGTCCTGAAGGGGCCCGAAAGGCCCTTTGCTGTCACGCGCGGCGAATTACCGTGACACTGCGCGAAGTTCAAGCCTCAGTTGGCGGGACGGGTGCGGGATCGCCAGGCAAGAAGTGCAGACCGAAGGGAGGAAATCGGATGACTCAGCGCTTCAACGGGTTTCCGACAGACGGCCAGCAGTTCCTGGTCGACCTTGCGCGCGAGCAGAACCGCGACTGGTTTGCCGCGCACCGGAGTCTTTATGACGATGCGTTGCAAGGGCCTCTGATCGACCTGGTGCTGGACCTTACGGACGAGCTGGCGCGGCGCGGCGTGCCGCTGCAGGGTGACCCGAAGCGCAATATCTTTCGCATTCACCGGGATGTGCGGTTTTCTAAGGACAAGTCGCCCTACAAGACCCATGTCAGTGCGACCCTGACTGCGGATGGCGGCAAGCTGTCCTTCGGTATCCTTTATATCCAAATCGATCCGAAAGGCGCCTTTGTGGCTTGCGGATTCTACATGCCGGAACCGGCGGATCTGGCGGCAATGCGAGAGGCGCTTGTCGCCGATCCCGCAGCATGGCGCCGCATCGAATCGGCGCTGGCGCTGCACGGTCTGGCGCTGGAGCCGGACGAGGCGGCGCTGAAGCGGGTGCCGCGCGGATTCGAGGGCGTGGACGATGCAGCCCTGCACGAGATGCTGAAGCGGCGGTCATGGATCATCAGTGTGCCCTTGACCAAGGCCGAGATCGGCGCGCCCGGCCTGGTCAACAAGATTGCGGATTTCGCAACCGCTGCAATGCCGCTTTTGCGGTTCGGGCTAAGCGCGACGGGACGGGCTTGAGCTTCAGGTAAACCGGTTGTCTCTGGGAAAACCGCGCGGGGCCATCTTGCCTGCACTCGCCCGCGCACCGCTCCACTCGGTAAGGTCGGTCTCAAGGCGGGTGCGGCCAGCCGGATCCTTCCAGCTCAGCCCCTCGGCAAGGCGGAAGGTGATGGCGTCGGAAAGTCCGCCGTCCTTGTACTTTTGCAACCGCACACCTTTTCCCTTCGCCATCTCGGGCAATTCTGCCAGCGGGAACACCAGCATCTTCCGGTTGTCGCCGACGACAGCAATCGTGTCGCCGCGCACCGGGACGCAGACGGCGGTCTTCACGCCATCGCGGACGGTGAGGACGGCTTTCCCCGCCTTGGTCTGGGCAACCAGTTCCTCGGACGGAACGATGAACCCGTCGCCGGCCGTCGAGGCGACCAGCAGCTTTTCTCCGGGCCGGAAGATCATCAGGTCGGTGATTTCGGTGTCGTTCGGCAGATCGACCATCAGGCGAACGGGTTCGCCCATGCCGCGCCCGCCGGGCAGGTTCGCGCCCAGAAGAGTGAAGAACCGGCCATTGGCGGCCACGAGCAGGATCTTGTCGGTGGTTTCGGCGTGGAAGGCGAAGCGGGGGCCGTCGCCATCCTTGAACTTCTGCTCGGCACTCAGATCGACATGGCCCTTCATCGCCCGGATCCAGCCCATCTTCGAGCAGATCACGGTGATCGGCTCACGCTCGATCATCGCCTCATAGGGGACATCCTCGATTTCCGTCGCATCGGAGAACTGGGTGCGGCGGGCGCCAAGGACCGTGGACTTGCCGTACAGCTTGCGGACTTCATCAAGGTCCTTGCCCACGCGCTTCCACTGGCGGCGGTCATTCTCCAGGAGGTCGGCCAGGTCGGCCCGTTCCTTCATCAGTGAGTCGCGCTCGGTGTTCAGCTCCATCTCTTCCAGCCGCCGCAGACTTCGGAGCCGCATGTTCAGGATCGCCTCGGCCTGGGTCTCGGTCAGTTCTCCTTCAGCCTTTGCCGGCGGGCGGTAATCCTTTTCCGAGGCCGCGCGGATGTGCGATTTCGACCAGTCCTCGGCCATCAGCGCGGTCTTGGGGTCATCATCGTATCGGATAATGTCAATTACCCGATCGAGGTTGAGGAAGGCGATCAGAAAGCCCTCAAGTATTTCCAGCCGGGCGTCGATCTTCTCGATCCGGTGGAGCGAGCGGCGGCGCAGCACCTCGCGCCGGTGATCGAGGAAGGCGCGCAGGACGTCCTTCAGCGAACAGACGCGCGGCACCTTGCCGTCGATCAGGACGTTCATGTTCAGCGAAAAGCGTACCTCAAGGTCGGAGTTCCTGAAGAGACTGCCCATCAGCACATCCGGGTCGACGGTGCGTACCCGGGGCTCCAGAATCAAGCGGATGTCGTCGGCAGACTCATCCCGGACATCGGCAAGAAGCGGGACCTTCTTGAGCTGGATCAGCTCGGCCAGTTTTTCGATCAGCTTGGATTTCTGGACCTGAAACGGGATCTCCGTGACTACGATCTGCCAGGTCCCGCGCCCAAGATCCTCGACCTGCCATTTGGCGCGAAGCCGGAAAGCACCGCGACCCGTGGCGTAGGCGTCAAGAATGCTGTCGCGGGGTTCGACGATTACGCCGCCGGTCGGGAAGTCGGGGCCTGGGATCAGGGCGACCAGCGCCTCGGTCGAAATGCCCGGATCGGCCAGAAGGGCCTGACAGCCGTCGATCAGCTCATCCAGGTTATGCGGCGGGATGTTGGTCGCCATGCCGACGGCGATGCCGGAAGAGCCGTTGGCCAGCAGGTTCGGGAAGGCTGCCGGCAGGACGACAGGTTCTTCCAGGCGGCCGTCGTAGTTCGGGCGGAAGTCGACAGCGGTCTCGTCGATCCCCTCCATCAGTGCCTCGGAGGCGGCGGTGACGCGCGCCTCGGTGTAGCGGCTGGCGGCCGGGTTGTCGCCGTCGATGTTGCCGAAGTTTCCCTGCCCGTCGACCAGCGGGTAGCGCATGTTGAAATCCTGCGCGAGCC
>PNJK01000192.1 GCA_013821825.1 Rhodobacter sp. | reverse complement strand
TTTTGAGGTTACCGTTGATCTGGCGGATCAATGACAAACCGACGAATCCGGGAAGCCCGGAATCGCGGATGCGTCGCTATAGGGGAGAAGGGGATGCGGGGCAAGGGGGAAGTTGGACCGGGTTGGTCTCTTGATCGACTTGTTTGGCCGCACCTTTCAATGAGGGGCGGCCAGGCTCAATCAAAACCAGGTTACCGCTGAATGGATTGCAAAACGGCCACGAGGACGATCCCGTATAGGGTGTGGCCCACCAAGGCAACCCAGGTGATGCCCGTGAAGCCGAGGAAGAAGGGCAGGCCTGCAACCGCAGTGATGGCGCCAATGGCGAAGACCCACAGGCCGATGCCGTAGATGGCCGCGGGCAGGAACCAATGGGTTTGACCGATCACGCGGCGCCAGATCGGGGCAAAGATGAACAGCCAGCCAATGGGGTAACCGTTCAGACCCACCAGATAGAAGTGCATGAAATAGCCAGCAAAGTCGCCGCTGGGCAAGCCAAGTGCGGTGAAAAGGCTTTTCGCAAGGCCATGGGGCGAGAGGGTGGCAAAGCCCAAAGCCGGGCTGACAAGCTGACCCCAGAAATCAAAGGCCACTGTCGCAAAAAACCCCGAGATGAACATCAGGCCAAGGGTATCGGCATTGATCGGGGGCAAAGCGCGTGCAGGGCGGTTATCCGTGGCGTTCTGGGTCATGCTTCTTCGTCCATGGCTTCGGATGCGCGACCCTCCCGCACCTGTCCGGTTCGGTCAATTGATAAGGCCGTGATCGGGAGCGGCCCTTTCGGTTGCACGTCGTTGCCCGCCTTACGCCCACCCATAGTTGAAGCTGACCGAGATCCGCTCTTCCTCGGACATGTTCATCGGGACTTCGTGGCGGAGCCAGCTTTCCCAGAGGAGAACCTCGCCCACCGCCGGCTTGACATAGACGAAGCGCTGCAGCTCTTGCGGCGCGGTTTTCAAAGGCACGGGGGCCAGCATCATCATCGGCAGGCGGGGGTCCTCCAGTTTCAGCGCCGAGGTCCCTTCCGGCATCGCGACATAGGTCGTGCCCGAGATCACCGAATGCGGGTGGATGTGGCTGGCATGGGTGCCGCCTTCGGGCAGGATGTTGATCCAGAGCGAGTTGCATTTCAGCTTCTTGCCGTCGAGGTCGAAGCCGAGGTCCTTGCAGAATGCCGCGACATGCTTGTCCAGCGCCTTTTCCAGATCGCCGAAGATCGGCATCCGCCAAGGGAGGTCGTCCAGCGAGGCATAGGAGGTGTAGCCGGGATAGCCGTTCGCCTCGCACCACTCCTGCCCTGCCTCGTCATCCTCGGCCACGGCGTCGCAGGTGCGGTGCAGTTCGGCATAGTCGACCTTCTTTTTCGCCAGATCGTTCAGCCTGGCGCGGTAGAGGCGGGTGACGAAGAGGGAGGTGATGTCGGGCATCTCGGCTATCCTTGGAGTGCCCCCCTCCCCCAACCCCCTCCCCACGAGGGGGAGGGGAGGCGCGGCGGGGCCGTTCAGCAAAAAAAAGGCCCCCGCCGTCTCCAGCAGGGGCCAATATCGTAGGTCGGGGTTCACCCCGACTCTTACCAGTCTTCCTTCGCGACGATGCGCGTGGTGACCGGAAGCTTCATCGCGCCGAGACGCAGGGCCTCACGGGCGATTTCGTCGCTGACGCCGTCGATCTCGAACATGATCCGGCCGGGCTTGACCTTGGCCGCCCAGTAGTCGGTCGAGCCTTTGCCCTTACCCATACGAACTTCGACGGGCTTGGCCGAAACCGGAACGTCCGGGAAAATCCGGATCCAGACCCGGCCCTGACGCTTCATGTGGCGGGTGATCGCGCGGCGGGCCGCTTCGATCTGGCGGGCGGTGACACGCTCCGGTTCGGTCGCTTTCAGGGCGAAAGAGCCGAAGTTGAGCAGGAACCCACCCTTGGCTTCGCCATGGATGCGGCCTTTGTGCATCTTGCGGAATTTGGTGCGCTTTGGTTGCAGCATCTCTTGTTACTCCTTACGCGCGTTCACGGTCGCGGCGCGGGGGACGCGGAGCCGCGCCTTCCTGTGCCTCGGCGTGGCGGCGGTCATGCGCTTGCGGATCATGCTCAAGGATTTCGCCTTTGAAGATCCAGACCTTCACCCCGATGATCCCGTAAGGGGTCGTGGCTTCGGACAGGGCATAGTCGATGTCTGCGCGCAGGGTGTGCAACGGCACACGGCCTTCACGATACCATTCGGTCCGGGCGATTTCTGCGCCACCCAGACGGCCGGCAACGTTCACGCGGATGCCAAGGGCACCGATGCGCATTGCGTTCTGCACCCCACGCTTCATGGCGCGACGGAAGGACACCCGGCGTTCCATCTGCTGAGCAATCGACTCGGCGACCAGTTGAGCGTCCAGTTCCGGCTTGCGCACTTCAACGATGTTGAGGTGCAGTTCGGACTTGGTGAACACGGTCAGCTTCTTGCGAAGCGTCTCGATGTCCGCGCCCTTCTTGCCGATGATCACGCCCGGACGTGCGGTGTGAATGGTCACCCGGCATTTCTTGTGCGGACGTTCGATGATGACCTTGGAGATCCCGGCCTGCTTAAGTTCCTTGTGGATGAACTCACGCATGCGGAGGTCTTCCAGCAAGAGATTGCCGTAATCTTTCGATTCAGCGAACCAGCGGCTGTCCCAGGTACGGTTGACCTGGAGGCGCATACCGATCGGATTGACCTTCTGACCCATTATGCGGACTCCCCGGCTTGACGGACCTTGATGGTGATTTCAGAGAACGGCTTCATGATCTTGCCGAACCGGCCACGAGCCCGCGGACGGCCACGCTTCATCACCAGATTCTTGCCGACCCAGGCTTCCGCCACGATCAGGCTGTCCACGTC
>PNJK01000191.1 GCA_013821825.1 Rhodobacter sp. | reverse complement strand
CGATGGCGGCACGACCAGGTAGAGACTGGTCGGGCTTGGCCCTTCCACAAGATCGGTGATCCGCCAATCGCAGCGCGCCGTGACTCTGGCGACGACCGGATCACGGTAGAGCCCGAGGAACGACATGGCGGTCGAGAGGACGCCGGAGCGTTCATTCTCGGATTTGTTCAGAAGCTCTCGGGCCGAGGAGGCGATCACCGGATGCACGCCGCCCGACCCGAGATGGGCGGTTTCCATCATGACGCGCAGCGTCGCCTCGATCGGTCGACGCGGGTCCGACAGGAAATTCGCGACCCCTGCGAGGGTCTTGTCACGCTCGGCATAGAGGACATGGAGGATCGCGCCGACCAGCAGTGAATGGCTGGTCTTTTCCCAATGGTTGCGCTTGTCGAGGCTGCCTTCGGGATCGACAAGGATATCGGCTATGTTCTGGACATCGCGGACCTCCCATTCTCCCCGCCGGACCTCGAGCAGCGGATTGTAGGCCGAAGATGCGGCATTGGTCGGGTCGAAGAGCAGCACCCGCCCATGACGAGACCGGAACCCTGCCGTCAGTCCCCAGTTCTCGCCCTTGATGTCATGCACGATGCAGCTGCCGGGCCAGGTCAGCAGGGTCGGCACGACGAGGCCGACGCCCTTGCCGCTGCGGGTGGGCGCAAAACAAAGGACATGCTCTGGCCCGTCGTGGCGCAGATAGGCCCGGTCGTGACGCCCGAGGACCACACCATCGGGGCCAAGCAGACCGGCCGCATGGATCTCTTTCGCTTCCGCCCATCGGGCCGAACCATAGGTCGCCACATTGCGCGCCTCGCGCGCCCGGATGATCGACATGAGGAAGGCTGCGGCGATGGCGAGCGCCGCGCCGGTGACGGCGATGGCGGCCCCTTCCATGAAGATGCCCGGGGCATAGGCATCAAAGGAGAACCACCACCAGAAGAACGCGGGCGGATGGTAGACGGGCCATCCCGCTGCCTCGAACCAGGGCGCGCCAAGCTGGGGCTGGAAGCCGAGGCGAAAGGCCACCCACTGCGTCGCTGCCCAGACCATCACGAGGACGATCGAGAAGACGGTGATGATCTGGCCCCAGAGGATCCGGCCTCCCCGCATGCGCGCTCCTGCAAGAACTTGCGTGAGGCTCATTTGAAGGTGGCGATATCGAGCTGAGGCAACGGGTTAACTTGCGCCCGGAAGCTGCCGGATAGGACGGGCGGCACATGGGACAGTCCTGTCCGGATCCCGCGCGCGGCACACGGACCTTTCTAGGCAAAGCAGTTCAGACCCCAAGGTCCTTCCCCCGCCCCAGTTGCCACGCGATCGACCCGCCCTTCACGAGCCCCGTCACCTTTCGCCCCAGCTGGGGATCAATGACCGGTCGCCACGGGACCAGCGTGAATTCCTGGCTCTGCTCGACCAGGGCGAACTTGCCGCTTGCAAGGTGCAAGGTGCCCGTGAAGGTGCCGCTAACACGTGCGCCGTCAGCCGCTGGGCGGAAGGCGAGACCCTTGCGCTCGGCCAGGGATGCCCCGACCCGGGCGAGTTCGCGGTCGCGCAGGGTCGCTAGCAGATTGCGGCGGTAGAGGACGCGCGCCCCCTGCCGCGTCGCATCGCCACTTGCGAGGTGATGGTCGCGGCGCTGATCAAGCGCGTCGCGCACCTCCCGCCCGAAGCCCGAAGACGCGATGTCAGACCGATCGCCGCGCAGGAGCCGCTGGTCGAGCCAGGTCGCGCCATCGGCCCCGATCTGTTTGTCGAGTGCCATAGCCGACAGAACCCGGACCGTCGCTTGCCGGTTGCGACCTGCGTCATGGGCGGCTGCACGGAGCGCATAGTCTTCGGTGATCCGCCATCGATCCGCATCGATCCGCTCGACAATCCCGGCACGGCGCAAGGCCTCGAGCCTGCGGACATGGGCATCGACGAAGCCCGCATGATCGCCGCCCGGCACCCGGCCCTCGAACCGGGCCTGCTCGAGATGGCGGCTCGGCCGATAGATCCCGTCCTCGGCCATGGCGGCAATGGCGCGGTCCGAAGGCCGGGCCTCGGCATCGGCGGGCCCGACCTCGACGATGCTGCCGACCTTCGCCCCCTCGAGGCGGTCGGCATCTAGCCCCGAGAGATGATGGATCCGGCCGTCGATGCCATCCACCACAAGGGTCAGGCTCTCGCCCATCTCGTCGGTCAGAAACTTGTCCACGATCCGCCCGGTGATCGACACCTGGGGGGCAGCGTCATGGACCTCGAAGGTCATGGGATCGCGGGTCAGGCCATCGGCCTTCAGGGCGCGGTGGATGCTGCGAATGATGTCGCCACGCTCCCCCATGGCGCGCAGCGTCGGCTCCAGCCTCGGGTTCAGACCCCAGACGCCCGGAGCCTGTTCCGTGGCGAGGCCCATCTTCTGCAGCCGACCCAGACGACGCAGACGGAGGGTCCGGTCGAACTGCCGCCGCGCCTCCTGCGGATCGGGACGCAGGTCGAGGAGACCGTCCTCGGCCTCTGCGATCATCGCGCGATCGATCCGGGTGAGCCGGTCCTGGTCGACCTCGGCCGCGAGCTTGCGGGTCTGCTCACGTTCCAAGATCGGGCCAAGTTCCAGCGTGGCAAGCGCGCTCGCCCGCTCCCGGATGCCATGGGCGAGGTAGTCGCCATTGATGACGAGGGTTTCGCCGCGATCATCGCAACCGCGCACGATGACATGCACATGGGGATGACCCGTGTTATGGTGGTTGACGGCGACCCAGTCGAGCTTTGTGCCGAGGTCGGCTTCGACGCTGCGCATGAGGTCGCGGGTATGCCCTGTCAGGTCGGAAAGCTCGGCGGCATCCTCGGGCGCGATGATGAACCGGAACTGATGGCGATCGTCGCGACCGCGCGCGAGGAAGG
>PNJK01000190.1 GCA_013821825.1 Rhodobacter sp. | reverse complement strand
GCGGTGGTGCGCTACGGCCAGAAGTCGGACGTGCTGACCCCGCCGTTCGACGACTATACCGACCTGTTGCTCAGCTCGGTCCCCGAGATGGAACAGGGCTGGCTGGAAGGGGTGATCGCGCACCGGAAGATGGAAAGCGCGGGGAACTGACGGGGCCGCCTGCCATACCATGAGCCATATGCTTTCCAGACAGATGCCAGACGGTTTCCAGCCATGACCAGACTTCTTCTCATCATCCTTGACGGCGTGCCCTGGCGGAATTGGCGGCGGCTGTTCGGCAACCTCGAGGGCTGGGTCGAACAGGGCGAGGCGCGGGTGCGCCGGATGCGGGCGGTGCTGCCTTCGACCTCGGCTTCGTGCTATGCCTCGATCCACACCGGCGTGCCGCCGCAACGGCATGGGATCTGGGACAATGCGGGCATCCGGCGACTGGAATTTCCCGATGTTTTCAGCGAGTTGACGAAGGCGGGCAAGAAGACCGGCGCCGTGACGCACAGCTACTGGTCCGAGTTCTTCAACCGCGCGCCCTTCGATGTGGTGCGCGACATCGAATATGACGAACCAGGCGGCCCGATCACGCACGGCCGGTTTCACACGATGCACGGCTACGGGCAGGCAAACCAGATGACGCCGGCTGACTTCGATCTGTTCGGCACCCTGACAAGGTTGTGCGAAATCAGGGAGATCGACTACGGCATCCTGCATACCTGCACTCTGGACAGCATGGGGCATCGCTTTTTCCACGACTGTGCCGAGATGGATCATGCCTGCGGCCACCTTGACGCGATCCTTGCCCCGTTCCTGCACCGCTGGCGGCAGGCGGGCTATGAGGTGATCGTCACCGCCGACCATGGCCAGGATGCCCGCGGCCATCATGGCGGGACGGGCGAGGACCAAAGGGACTTTGCGCTTTATTATTTCGGAAACAGTAGCTTGCCGCCCGAAGATGATGTCCTGGATCAACTTTCGCTTGCCCCTTCGATCCTGACGCGGATGGGGGTTCGGGTGCCCCCGACGATGACCGCCAAACCCTTTCTGACGGCCTGACGGGTCAAGCTGGCGGGGGTCGTGCGACCGGCGCAACCCGAAGGCCACAGCCGGCAATTTCGGCTGCACTTCAAGGCCTTCGCCGGTTGAAAGCGCCCAGCGCAACGTGCATCGTTGCCGCATACGGTTCTGGGGTCCCGTTCATGGTCCGGTTTGCGGTCAACCTCCTTGGCTCTTGCCGGGTCGCGCGCGCTGCGACCGGGGAAGAGCTTGCGTTCCGGACCCGCAAGACCCGGCTTTTGCTGGGACTTCTGTTGTTGAGCCCGGGCTGGCGGCTGAACCGCGAGCAGCTTGCATCGCTGCTTTGGGATCCCGCGCCCGAAGCGCTGGCGCGGTCCAGCCTGCGCCAGGCCCTGCGTGAACTGCGCGAGGTTCTGGGGCCGGACGGCGAAGATGTGGTCGAGGCCGACCGGTTTTCCGTCGCGCTGAACGGTGCGGCCTTCGATGTCGATGTCCACCGCTTTCGCGAGCTGATCACCGCCGGGGCGCAGGACCCCAGGGCGCTGATCTCGGCTGCCGCGCTGTGGCAGGGAGAGCTTTTCGGTCCCGCGCAACCCAGCGCCCCGGTCTTCGAAGCCTGGTTGCAGATCGAACGGTCGCAGGTGCGCTCGGTCGTGACCGGCGCCCTGACCGACCAGTTGGAAAAACTGATCGCAGCCAATGCCTACACGGATACCCGCATCGCCGAAGAGCTGGTGCGGATCGAGCCCAGCCACGAGCTTGCGCATCAGTTCATCATGCGGTTCCACGCCCAGCGGGGCGACCAGTCCGCCGCGCTGCGCCAGTTCGGCCTGCTGGAAAAGGCCCTGGCGGAGGAGCTGGACAGCGAGCCGAGCGAGGCGTCGAACGAGCTTCTGGTTGCGATCAAGTCCGGCGAGGTCTCGCTGCAGCGCCACGCCGCTTTGCCTGCGGTCAGGATCCCGACCCTTTCGCGCGGCGGCCCGCCGCGGATCACCATCCGCCCGCCCCTGACCCGATACACCGACGCCAGCAAGGACTATCTCGGCGAAGGCTTTGCTTTCCTGGCCAAATCCTGCCTGTCGCGCTTTCGCTGCTGGATCGTCATTCCATGGCCTTCGAGCGGTTTCGAATCGGCCACCGCTGTCGATTTCACTGCCGTAGCCCGGGTGATCGACGCGGATTTCGCGGTGGACTGCGTGCTGGACTGGCGCGCGGGGGACGGCAAGCTGTTCGTGACGCTGGTCGACTGCCGCGATGGCAGCGAGGTCTGGTCCGCGCTTTATCCGGTCAGGGAACACGATCTGCAGGAGGTCAGTTCCTCGGTCGCGGGGGCGGTTGCGGCCAATCTGGCCAGCCAGGTCAACCACATCACGCTGTTGCGCCATGCCAGATCCACGCCCGGCAATCCGGTGGCCTATGACCTGTGGCTGAAGGGGCACCAGCTGTCGCGCCTGTGGTCGGCCGAGGCGGATGCAGAGGCCGAGGCGATGTTCCTCAGGGCCATCGAGCTTGACCCGGGACTGGCCGGGAGCCACGCGAGCCTGGCACAAATCCTGTGCAGCCGCAGCCTGGTCCGCCCGGGCTATCCCGACCGGCAGCACGATTGCGCGGCGGCCTTCAGACACGCCCGCGAAGCGATCGCGCTGGACCCCTATGATCCGCGCTGTCACATCAGCATGGCCTGGACCTGGCTGATCGCCAAATCGGCCGAGCGCGCGAAAACGCATTTCCGCATGGCGGTCGACCTGAATCCGAATGACTCAGAGGCCCTGATTTCCGCCGCTTGCGGCCTGGCCTTCCTTGGGCACATCGATGATGCCAAGGGCCTTGCCGCGAAAGCCGTGCAGATAAACCCGGTCTATCCCGAGTATT
>PNJK01000189.1 GCA_013821825.1 Rhodobacter sp. | reverse complement strand
CTGGAGGTGCGCGCGCCGGTGGCCGGAATTGTCCTCGGCCTGCAGGTCACCACGCCACGCGCGGTCCTGCGCGCCGCCGAACCCGTCCTTTACCTGATCCCGCAGGATCGACCGCTGGTCATCACCGCCCGCATCGCGCCGATCCAGATCGACGAGGTGGCGATCGGCCAGCCGGCAGAGCTGGTCTTTCCGGCCTTCTCGGCCCGCGACACCCCGACTCTCAAGGGCAAGGTCACGCTGGTTTCCGCCGATGCCCTGACGGACTCACAGACCGGGGCGATTTACTACACGGCGGAGCTGCAGCTGGACGATGGCGAACAGAGCCGGCTTGGTGACCGTGCCCTTCTGCCCGGGATGCCGGTCGAGGTCTTTCTGCAAACCGGCCGACGCTCGCCGCTGGCCTATCTGGTGCAACCGTTCACCGACTATTTTGCCCGCGCCTTTCGCGAAAGCTGAGGGCAAGCCTTGGCAGGATCAGGCCGACAGGTCGTTGGATTGTGCGGAAAATCTGCACGGCGTCGCCAGTCTGGCCCAGACTGACCCTGAAATGGCCACAAAGCTTGGGCCTAGTGGCGCACAACCAGAACGAGTCGGCTGATACCGGGGCAGAAGTGGGCGGAATTGTGGCAAGCGGAACCGCGATGTTCGATGGGCTGCGCACCAGGCTGACGGCTGTCGCCGCGTCCGATGGCTGGGCGCGCAGCTGGCTGTCGCGCGCCACGGCCGCCGGTGTCCGCGCCTTTCTGGTGATGATCCTGATCGTCATGCCGTCCGTCATCCTGCCCGGCATCGGTTCCGATACCAAACAGGTCGTGGCGCTGGTCGCGCTTTTTGGCGGGGCGCTCGTCTTCTTCGAGTATCACGCGGTCTATCCCAGCCTGATCGAGTTCCGCGACGGCGCGCCCTACAACCGCATCCGTTTTCTGATGATGCTGACCATCGTGGTGTTTCTGTCGGCCATCGTCGCGGACCGCGAGGCCTCGACCACCGTCACCCGGCTGTTCCATGCCATCGGGCTGATCATCGGCTCGTCACTGGACTTCCCCTATTCGCCGGTGCGGCTGGCCAGCTACATGCTGGCGGACGGGGCCACCGCGCTGCAGATCGCCGAGGTCAAGGTCGCGGCGGCCACGGCGTATCTCGTCTCGCTTTTTTCGCTGGCACTTTTCGTCATCGTGTTGAAGCTGGCCGGCTGGCCCTCGACCAAGACCGCCTTCAACGTCTGGGTGAACCTGCCCACCTTCGAGCCGACAGCGGGCGGCGATGTGGTCGATCGGCTGGTGCGCGACAGCTATGCCAACCTGACGGTCGGCTTCCTGTTGCCGTTCGTGATCCCGGCAATCGTCGCCGTGCTGACGTCGGGCATCCCGTCCGAGACGCTGACCTCGCCGCAGACCCTGATCTGGACCATGGCGCTGTGGGCCTATCTTCCCGCCGCGCTGGTCATGCGTGCGGTCGCCATGGCGCGGATCGCCGACATGATCCGGATCAAGCGGGCAGCCAAGCTCGCGGTCCTGGGCGCGATCGAGCCAAGCCGACTTGATCCCGACGATGACGAGGACGACGATCTTTAACCTCTTGCGCTGCCTTGGCTGCATCGCGGTTCTGGCCGGCCCGGCCGGCGCGGACAGCTTGCGCATCGCCACCTGGAACGCCGGGCTGGACCGCACCGGCCCCGGCCTTCTTGTCGATGACCTGAGCGGGGGCGAGGACCCGAAGATCGACGCGGCGGTCCGTGTCCTGGCAGCCCTCGATGCCGATGTGGTCCTGTTGACCGCCGTGGACTATGACCTGGGCGGTGTGGCGCTGGGGCTTCTGGCCGAAAAGCTGGCGGCGGCGGGCGCGGACTACCCCAACCGCTTTGCCTTTCGCCCGAACACCGGCAGGCAGACCGGGTTTGACGTCGACGGCAACGGGCGGATCGGCGACCCGCGCGATGCGCAGGGCTTCGGCCTGTTCTCTGGCCAGGGCGGCATGGCGATCCTGTCACGGCTGCCGATCGACACGGCTGCGGCACGGGATTTTTCCGGCTTTCTCTGGCGCGACCTGCCGGGCGGACTGTCCAGCGACCCGCCCGATCTGGCTTCGGTCCAGCGGCTGGCGACGACGGGGTTCTGGGATGTGCCGGTGATAACGCCCGAAGGCCCGCTGCACCTTCTGGCCTGGCATGCGACACCGCCGGTCTTCGATGGACCCGAGGACCGCAACGGCCGCCGCAACCGGGACGAGGCCGAGTTCTGGCGGCTTTTCCTGGGCGGGGCCCTGCCGATGCCGCCACCCGATGCGCCCTTCGTGCTTCTGGGCGACGGCAATCTGGACCCTGCCGATGGCGACGGCTTGCGCCAGGGGATCGCCGCGTTGCTGGCCGATCCCGCCCTGCAGGATCCGCGCCCACGGGGCAGCCCCGGCCGGACCGAGCCGGACCAGGCCGGGGATCCGGCCCTGGACACGGCCCTTTACGATGGCATCGGCGGGCTTCGGCTGGACTATGTGCTGCCCTCTGCCGGGCTGGAGGTTACGGGGGCGGGCGTCCTCTGGCCGCCTGCATCCGACCCCCTGGCCGCCGACCTTGCCACGGCGTCGCGTCACTTTCCGGTCTGGGTCGACATCGTGCTGCCGTGACGCCCCGATGCCACCAGGTGCCGCGCGGTCCCCTGGTGCCGCGCCGCGCCGACGCCGGTCGCCCTGCCCGGCCCGCGTCCGGGGTGCCCTGGCCGCTGCCGTCCCGGCTTGAAGTTTTCGGGCCGACGGGCTAGGCGGACCGCGACACTTCTGCAGGAGCACGCGCGTGGCCAACCCTTCCCTCCTTATCCTCGCCGGCGACGGCATCGGCCCGGAAGTCATGGCCGAGGTGAAGAAGATCATCGGCTGGATGAGGGCCAAGCGCGGCGTCCGGTTCGACGTGTCGGA
>PNJK01000188.1 GCA_013821825.1 Rhodobacter sp. | reverse complement strand
CCACGACCCAGCTTGAAACGGCTGAAGCGGCGATGCGCGATCAGGCTTTCGTCGCCCATTGCCGGGCCGAAAATTCCCGGATGCGCGGCTGGCTGGCCGGAGCCATGGCCGAGCTTGGGGTGCCGTCGGATACCTCGATGGCGAATTTCATCCTCGCGCGGTTCGCCAGCCAGGACGAGGCCGAGGCCTGCGATGTCTTTCTGCAGAAGCAGGGTCTGATCGTGCGGCGCGTGGCAGGGTACAAACTGCCGCACTGCCTGCGGATCACCATCGGCGACGAATCCGCCTGCCGTCAGGTCGCGCATGCCGTGGCGCAGTTCAAGGGTGTGAAATGACCTACCAGCGCGTGGCTCTGATCGGCCTGGGGCTGATTGCCTCATCCATGGCGCATGCGATGCGGGCACATGGGCTGGCCGGTGAGATCGTCGGCTACGCCAAGTCGCCCGAGACCCGGGCGGTAGCGAAGGATCTGTTCTGCGACCGGGTGACAAAGAGTGCCGCCGAGGCGGTCAAGGGGGCCGATCTGGTGGTGTTGGCGGTTCCGGTCGGCGTCATGGGCGAGATCGCCGCCGAGATCGGGCCGCATCTCAAGGCCGGGGCGACGGTGACGGATGTCGGCTCGGTCAAGCGGGCGGTGGTCGATGCGGTCACGCCGCATCTGCCAGAGGGCGTGCATTTCATTCCCGGGCATCCGATGGCGGGGACGGAGTATTCCGGGCCCCGGTCGGGCTTTGCGACGCTCTACCAGAACCGCTGGTGGCTTCTGACCCCGGCCGAGACCTGCGACCCGCAGGCGCTGGCGCGTCTGCGCGGGCTGATCGAGGGGATGGGGGCCAAGGTCGACCTTCTGGACGTCGCGCACCATGATCTGGTGGTGGCCGTGGTCAGCCATGTGCCCCATGCCATCGCCTACACGATGGTGGGGGTGGCCGATCACATGCGGCGCGTGTCGCAATCCGAGGTCATCAAATACTCGGCTGCCGGGTTCCGCGACTTCACCCGGATTGCCGCCAGCGACCCGGTGATGTGGCGCGACGTGTTCCTGACCAACAAGGAGGCCGTGCTGGATATCCTCGGCCGGTTTGCCGAAGAACTGTTCGTCTTGCAGCGGGCAATCCGGATGGGCGATGGCGAGCATCTGCACGCCTATTTCACCCGCTCGCGCGCCATTCGCCGCAGCATCATCGAGGCCGGGCAGGACACCGCGGCGCCGGATTTCGGCCGGGCACCGCCGCCCGCCGAAAGGGCTTAGGCGGGCTGCGGGTATTTCAGAACGACGCTGGGCCCGGGGCCGGACGGGCATCACGAAGAGCATGTCCAATTCGACACGTCGGGCCGTCCGGGCAGGGCCTATTCCCATTAGCCGGATGGTGGGACCAGCAGGGGTGCTGGGCCCAGAGGGAAGGGGCCGAAGCTCATGCGGCCGTCCTTGAGGACGAGGGTCAGCGACAGGACGGACGGCTGGGGCGTCTGTGCGGCCAGCGCCTGCATCCCGCGTGCGACAGTGGGTGCGACTTCGGGTTTCACCACCCCGGCGGCGACAAGAATTGCGGGCAGGCGATCCCAGTTGGTGACCTCGACGGTGACCTTGCCCGCAGCAAAGCCGTTTCCATCCGCTTCGATCAGGCCCTTCGCGGTGGCGGCCATCTGGCCCCAGGCGAAGTTCAGCTGGTTGACCTCGATCCGCGTCAGGTAGGGTTTCACCTTGCCGACCGAGCGGTCGAGCGGAGCCGAAAGCGTCAGATAGATGCTGCCCCACAGGCTTTCCGCGACATCGGGCAGGTCGGAGGCGGGCAGTTCGGGAATCGTTACCGCCCTGATGGCCGCGACAAAGCCCGGGTCGGGGGTCAGGGGGGCCAGATCGAAGCCCAGCTCGTAGCCTGCGGCCCCCAAGGCCGGCGCGGCGCGCAGGCCCAGGGTGAAGTCACCGAGGGCGAGCGTCCAGCCCCGGTCCGACGCCAGCGTCAGCGACGTGCCCGCGACCCGCGCCTCGGCGAGCGGCAGGTCGGTCGAAGGCCTGGCCCGGAGGCTGGCCTTCAGGTTGGAGGACGTGGCGATGATCGACTGGTCGGGCAGGGTCACCACCTGTTCGGGCGGCAGGGCCGCGATGATGTGCCAGGGTTTCCACGTCATCGCGAAGACCTGGGCGAAGGGGGCCTGCCAGCCCATGCCGGTCTTCGGATCGGCAAGCCGCAGGCCCTCGACCGTCAAATCCCAGCGGTTCGGAAACCCCGCAACCCGCAGCGCGGACTTCTGCGCCACCAGGCCCTGGCGGGCGGCGTCGGCAAAGCCGTCCTCCACCCCCTGCCGGATCACCCTTGTCCCGACAAACCAGTAGCCCGACCACAGGGCCGTCGCCGCCAACAGAAGGAAGAGTAGCTTGCGCATCCCGCGCCCCTTTTCATTGCCTGCCTGCCGGTGTTTACAGGGCCGCAGGCAACAGGGCCAGCCATGCACGCATCCCTTTGGGTCTTCGGCTACGGATCGCTGATCTGGAATCCGGGTTTCCCGGTCGCCGAGCGCCGCATCGCCACGCTGGAAGGCTGGCACCGCAGCTTCTGCATGCGCTCGATCCACCATCGGGGCACCGTCGAACGGCCCGGCCTTGTGCTTGCCCTGGACCGGGCCGAGGGCGCGGCCTGCACCGGCGTCGCGTTCCGTGTCGCGCCTGGTGCCGAGGCCGCGGCGCTGGCTGGCCTGCGCGAACGCGAGCTGGTCTCCTCGGCCTATCTGGAGATGACGCTTCCCGTAGCCACCGGCACCGGCTTCGTCGATGCCGTCACCTATGTCATCGACCCCGACCATGCGCAGTACTGTCGGCTGGCCCGCGAGGCGCAGGCCCGCATCATTGCCCGGGCCGCCGGCGGGCGGGGCACCAACCGCGACTATCTTTGGGCGACCACCGCGCAT
>PNJK01000187.1 GCA_013821825.1 Rhodobacter sp. | reverse complement strand
ATGTTCGACCTTCTGGTCAAGGGCGGCAGGCTGCCGGACGGCACGGTCGCCGATATCGGCATCCGGGGCGACCGGATCGCGGCGGTGGGGAAGCTGGAGGCTGAAGCGGGCCGCGTCATCGACGCGACGGGCGACCTCGTGTCGTCCCCGTTTGTCGATCCGCATTTCCACATGGATGCAACGCTCAGCTACGGTCTGCCGCGGGTGAACGCCTCGGGCACGCTGCTGGAAGGCATCGCGCTGTGGGGCGAGTTGCGCGAGATTGCCACGGTGGACGAGATGGTCACCCGCGCCGTGGCCTATTGCGACTGGGCCGTCAGCTTGGGGCTGCTGGCGATCCGCACCCATGTGGATACCACCCCCGACCACCTGCGCGGGGTCGAGGCGATGCTGGAGGTGAAGGCCCGCGTCGCCCCCTATATCGACCTGCAGCTGGTGGCCTTCCCGCAGGACGGGCTGTACCGCACAAAGACCGGGCGGCAGAACCTGCTGCGCGCGCTGGACATGGGCGTGGACGTCGTCGGCGGCATCCCGCATTTCGAGCGCACGATGGAGGAAGGTGCCGAAAGCCTGCGCGACCTCGGGCGCATCGCGGCCGAGCGGGGGCTGATGTGGGACGTGCATTGCGACGAGACCGACGACCCGATGAGCCGCCACGTCGAGACGATGGCGCGCGAGGTGACGCGGCATGGCCTCGGCGGTCGGGCGGCGGGCAGCCATCTGACCAGCATGCATTCGATGGACAACTACTATGTGTCCAAACTTTTGCCGCTGATCGCGGAAAGCGGCATGACGGCGATCCCGAACCCCCTGATCAACATCACGCTGCAGGGCCGCCACGACAGCTATCCCAAGCGGCGCGGCCTGACCCGGGTGAAGGAGATGCAGGCCCTGGGCGTGCCCGTCGGCTGGGGCCAGGACTGCGTGCTGGACCCATGGTATTCGCTGGGCACGGCGGACATGCTCGACGTGGCCTTCATGGGGCTGCACGTCGCGCAGATGACCCATCCCGCCGAAATGGCGCGCTGCTTTACCATGGTCACCGAGACAAACGCGCAGATCATGGGGCTGGACGGCTACGGGCTGCGCCCCGGTTGTGTGGCAAGCCTTGTCGTGCTGGATGCGGGCAACCCGACCGAAGCTCTGCGCCTCCGGCCGGACCGGCTGGCGGTTGTGGCGAAGGGGCGCGTGGTGGCTGAGCGCCACCGAAATGACGCCCGACTGGCATTGCCCGGACGACCCGTGACCGTGCGGCGCCGACACGGCTGAGCCCCAGGCGCGGTGCCGTCGCGCCACAAGCCTGAAGTGCGCGAGGGGATTCATTCCCGCTGCGAAACAGACAGAAGGGTTCCGATCCGCAAATTCTCCTTGCAACCGCACTTCTCGCCAGGGTTGAACCCTGCCATCCTTCAAATCTCCTCTTGATCGCCCCATTTTCGCCCTCATCCACAACCATCACGGAGAGGGTGAATTGGTGCGTTTGTGTGGACGATTGTCCCGGCGCTGAACTCTGTCCAGTTGAGGCCTGCCCAAGACCGGACAAATCCGCAGGAGCGTTCTGCACTGTTGCAAGAAGGGTGAAGGAAATGGCGCAGCAAAAGGCGGTGGAGCCCGCAGTCGATGAGGTCGATGACCTTGTCGACGAGTTGCAGCCGGGCGCGAAGCTGCTCAAGGGCCAGTATACGATCACCAGCTATCTGAACAGCGGCGGTTTCGGCATCACCTATCTTGCCAAGGACAGCCTGGACCGCAACGTCGTCATCAAGGAATGCTTCCCGTCTTCGGTCTGTCGGCGCTCGAAGGTCATGGTCGCGGCACGGTCGCGCGCACACACGGCGGAATTGCGGTCGGTCATCCAGCTTTTCGTCCGCGAGGCGCGGAATCTGGCCAAGATCGTGCATCCGAACATCGTCTCGGTGCACAATGTCTTCGAAGACAACGGCACCGCCTACATGGCGCTGGACTATATCGACGGGCTGGACCTGCAGCAGATCATCGACGGCGAGGGCGAGCGTCCGACCCCCGATCAGGTTGTGGAAATCACCAGCAAACTGATCAAGGCGGTCGGCTTCATCCACGATCATGACATGCTGCACCGCGACATCTCGCCGGACAACGTCCTGATCGCCAAGACCGGCGAACCGATCCTGATCGACTTTGGCGCAGCGCGTGAAAAGGCCAGCCAGACCAATCGTGCGATGTCGGCGCTGCGGGTGGTGAAGGACGGCTACTCGCCACAGGAATTCTACATCGCCGGGTCGGAACAGGGACCGTGGAGCGATCTTTATGCGTTGGGCGCGACACTGTATCACCTGATCTCGGACGAGGCCCCGGTCAACGGGCAGGCCCGGCTGGGCGCTCTGGCCGAGGACCGGCCGGACCCCTATGTCCCGCTGACCGGTCGGTTTCAGGGCTATCCCAAGGGCTTCCTGGAAGCCATCGACAAGGTGCTGAACACGCTGCCGAAGCAGCGGCTGCAATCGGCCCGGGAATGGCTGGACATGTACGAGGGCGACGGTCCCGCCGCCATGGCGCCGGTCGAGCCGGGCCCGGGCACCGAGGCCGCAGTGGCGCGGCTGGTCAACGATTTCCAGCGTGAAGGGGCCCGCATCGGGGCCGCCGCCGCAGCGGCGGCGCCCGCGCCAATCGCCAAGGCCGCGTCCCGGCCGGCGGCCGAAGCATCGCCGACGCGGGGCAAGGGGCCGATGCAGCTTGTGGCCGGCGTGGCGGTCGCGCTGGTCGTGGTTGCGGGCGGCTTCCTGATGTTTGGTGCGCCTCCGGTCGCCAAGGATCCCGCCCCCGCCGGAAACGGCGCGCTTGCCGACGCGACGGCGCCGGTGTCGACCCCGGATCCTGCGCCTCGGGCCGAAACTGCGGCCGCACCCGGGGCCGTTACCGAGCCGACAGCAA
>PNJK01000186.1 GCA_013821825.1 Rhodobacter sp. | reverse complement strand
CGTGCCGGGGCCGGGCCAATTTCCGGTCCCGCCAGAACAGGCCCAGCATCGCCGTCACGACAGACAGCACGACCCAGTAGAACGCGAAGGCCGAGACGCCGATCAGACCGCCTTCCGCGACTGTCAGCCGGCCGTCAAGCGCGAACCAGCCCAGCGACAGCCAGGCCAATGCGGCGGTGACAAGGGCCGGCACCAGAAGCACCAGCGCCCTGAGGGCGACCGTCCTGCCCGGGGACCGGATGCCCGGCGCCTGCGGGTCGCGGAACGGCGCGCGCAGGTTCTGGTCGGGCATCGCCAGACGGGGTGCCTCGGTCTCGACCGGCACAAGCTGGCGCGGGGAGAAGGTCACGTCGCCACCCAGCGGTTGACCCAGACCTCGGCCACCGGCCGTCCGTTCCGCCACAACTCGGCGCGCAGCTCGGCCACGCGGGCGTCGCCCTTCAGGGTGAAGTCGAGCCGCATGCCGCCGGTCGCGGGGTTTCGCTGCAGAAGCTGGCTGGAGATCTCGCCTGCGCTGGTGCTGACCCGGACCTCGATCCGGTCGGGCTCGGTGCCAAGCGCGGGATGGGCGGCATAGTCGATGGTGAAGATGCGGCCGTCCTCGAAGACCCGCGCGCCGGTCCTTGTGTTGGTCACCGGGGCGACGACGCCTTCGACCGGGGCGGTGGCGCACCAGTTCAGGCGATAGTCGAAGCGATGCTCTTGCCCGGCCTTGAGGGGTGCTGCGGGCCGCCAGAAGGCGACGATGTTGTCGTTGATTTCCTTATCGGTCGGAATCTCGACCAGCATGACCGCGCCCTGGCCCCAATCGCCCGTGGGCTCGACCCAAAGCGAGGGGCGGCGTTCATACTGCGCCACCAGATCGGTGTAGTCGCCGGCGCGGCGGGCGCGCTGCATCAGGCCAAAGCCACGCGGGCTGGTGTCGGCGAAGGTACTGACCTCGACCGCCCTGGGGTTGGTCAGGGGCCGCCACAGTGCCTCGCCCGCGCCGTTCAGCATCAGGAGGCCGTCGCTGTCATGCACCGCCTCGCGGAAGTCGTCGAACCGGATGCGGTTGATGTCGCTGAAGAGGAACATCGATGTTCCCGGCGCGATGCCTGCCGCGGCGAGATCGACCCTCGGAAACAGGCGTGAAGCGATGTCGATCACGGTTGTGTCGCCCTTGGTGATCTTGAAGGTGTAGGCCCCCCCGACCGAGGGGCTGTCCATCAGCGCATGCACGGTGACCGTCGGCGCACCGGGCTCTGCCGCCTCGATCCAGAAATCGCGGAAGACGGGAAACTCTTCAGGCCCGTCGCCCGCCGTGTTCAGCGCCAGCCCGCGCGCCGAAAGGCCGTAGGCCAGCCCCCGACCGATGGCGCGAAAATAGCTTGCGCCCTGAAACACCGCATATTCCTGAAAGCGGCCCTCGGCCTCCAGTTCCCCCAAGAGCCGGAATCCGGCGAACCCGGTGCCGTCTTCCGGCAGGGCGGGAAACTGGTCCGTGGTGTCGAAGGTGCGCAGCTGAAATGCGATCTGGCGCGACTGGCCGTCTTCGACCGCGTTCAGGCCGATCTTGTGCGGGAAATACAGGCCCGCCACGAAGAACTCGGCCTGCACCGCGCCGGGCGTGCCGCGAAAAAGCGTGTGGCGGGTGTCGAACCAGATGCCGCGGAAGTCGTCGTATGACAGGTCCAGCCAGTCTTGCGAAACCGCTGGAGGCGGCACATAGGCCGCTGCCGCCAACGCCCGGGCGCGGGAGACCACAAGCTCGGGGTCAAAGGGCGTGGGTGCACCCAAGGTCATCCCGGCGCGTTCGGGGGCGTCTTCGGCCCATCCGGGGGCAAGGCCCAGAGCAGTGAGGCCGCCCATCCAGGCCAGCAGGCTGCGGCGGGAAACGTCGATCATGGCCGCACCTCGGCTGACGGGGCGGCCTCGGCTGCCGCGGGGGCTGCGCGCGCGGTTTCGGTCTTCCACGGCTGGCTCTTGAACCAGGCGGCGGTTCTGGCGACCGCGATGACCAGCGCAAAGCCGGTCAGGTTCACCGCAAGCGCCGCGAGCGGGCCGTTCCCGGCCAGGTTCAGCACCGCCCCGAGGACCCGCGCCATGACCATGGATGCGGCGAAGACCGCCAGCGATTGCTGGCCCACGCGGCAGATCAGCGTCACCGCCGCGCCAAGCCAGCCGCCCCGCCGCAACCGCGCGCCCATCGGCCCGACGGCCACCCAGGCCAGATAGGCCAGCGCCAGAAAGTGGATATAGCGCAACACGCCGAAATCGGTCTTGTCGAGCAGGGGGGCCGCCGCCAGGCGGATGTCGCGGATCGCCTCGACCTGACCGATGATCCTGCTCCAGGCAAAGGGCACCGACAGGACGACGAGGCCGGCTGCAAGCCAGACCAGCCGGCGGTGCACCGGTGGCGGGGGCAGCCAGCCCGCCATCAGTGCGAAACCCGTGAAGAATACCAGCTGCCAGGCAAAGGGATTGAAGAACCAGGGCCGGACCGAGGGCCTGGTGAACCACAGCTCGGCCGGAAGGTTCAGCCCTGCCGTTGCGGCCACCCACAGCGCAAGGCTGGCCAGCACCGCCAGCCGCACATCCGCCCGCGCCAGCGCCATCATCACCGGGATCAGCGCCAGGATCACCAGATACATCGGCAGGATGTCGAAGTAGTTCGGCACATAGGTCAGGGTAAGAAGCCCAAGCAGGTTCGGCCCGGTGGTGTTCAGGAATGGATACAGGTTCAGCGCCCCCACCTCGTCGCGCGGGAAGGCCCCGGTCAGGTTCAGCGCCAGCATCAGGGCCAGCGTCACGAAGAACACGCCCAGATGCACCCAGTATACCTGCCAGATCCGGTGCGCGACGCGCAGCGTGCCCATCCCCCAGCCCGCACGGCCGAAGACCGCGCCGAACGCAATCGCCGAGGCCATG
>PNJK01000185.1 GCA_013821825.1 Rhodobacter sp. | reverse complement strand
GACGCGACCCTGCGGCTTTGCGCCGAGCGGTATGATGCGATCATGGCGATCATGCTGGCCAGTCTGCGCGAGGAGCGGCAGCAGACCTATTCCTGCTTCCTGCCGATCCATCCCGAGAGTGGCCGGGTGATGTATGTGCCGATGAAGAACGTGGATGCGGCGCGGGGCGAGATCACCTTTGACGACGAGACGGGGCGCGAGTGGACGCTGCCGGTCACGGGTGGCAATGTGAAGCTGCAGTGGAAGCCGGATTTCGGGGCGCGCTGGGCGGCGCTGGATGTGGATTTCGAGATGTACGGGAAGGACCATTCCACGAACACTCCGATCTATGACGGGATCTGTGAGGTTCTGGGCGGGCGGGCGCCGAACCACATGACGTATGAGCTGTTCCTGGACGATCAGGGGCAGAAGATCAGTAAGTCGAAAGGCAACGGGCTGACCATCGACGAGTGGCTGACCTATGCGGCTACGGAGAGCCTGTCGTATTTCATGTATCAAAAGCCGAAGACGGCGAAGCGGATGCATTTCGACGTGATCCCGCGGGCGGTGGATGAGTATCACCAGCAACTGCGGGCGTTTCCTGACCAGCCCATCGAGCAGCAGGTGAACAATCCGGTCTGGCATATCCACAATGGCAAGCCACCAGAGTCAAAGATGGTGGTCAGCTTCGGGATGCTGTTGAATCTGGCCAGTGTGTCCGGGGCCAAGGATGCGGGCGCGTTGTGGAAGTTCCTTCGGCGCTACGCGCCAGAAGCGACGCCCGAGACACATCCCGATCTGAACGCCGCCGCGGGCTATGCGGTGCGCTATTTCACCGACAGGATCGCGCCGACGCGGGCCTTCCGGCTGCCGACTGACAAGGAGCGGGCGGCGATGGAGGACCTGATCGGGCGGCTCAGGGTCTGGGACGGGGGCCTTGATGACGAGGCCTTGCAGTCGATGGTCTTTGCGGTCGGCAAAGAGCACGGGTTCGAGCCGCTGCGCGACTGGTTCAAGGCCCTTTACGAGGTGCTGCTGGGCGCCAGCGACGGGCCGCGTTTTGGCGGGTTCATCGCGCTTTACGGCGTGGCCGAGACCGTTGCACTGATGGAACGGGCGCTGAAAGGCGAACTCGTCGCCTGAAATCCTTGCGCCCGAAAGGGAGCTGCGATGGGACGCGAAGCTGAAGGCCATGCCGTCTGGCGTGGCGAGACCGGCGCGGTGAAGGCGCTTCTGGAAAGCGATTGCGTGATCTTGCGCGGTGAAATCCGGGCCAGGCTTCGCCGGGGAGACCTGATGGACTGGCGGGCGGAGGGGGACAACCTTTGCCTGCGGGTCGGCGCGGAGCCTTTGGTTCTGACGCTGGGTGCAAAGGAGGCTGCGGCCTGGGTCAGGGCTCTTGACAAGCCGCTTCCTGCACTGGCGTCCAGGTTTGGGGTTTCGCCGGAAGCGCGGGCCTGGGTCATCGGAGGGCCGCCTCCCGAAGAAATCGCGTTGGCATTGGCAGGGGCGCAGGCGCGCGGGCCAGAAGATGCGGCGCTGATCGTCGCAATCCTGACCGGGCCTGGGGATCTGCAGGCGGCGCTTGAGGCCGGTTCTCTCGGGGGTCTGCGGGTCTGGTGCGTGCATGGCAAGGGCAAGGGCGCGGCGGTGGGAGATGCTGCGGTACGCGCGGCCTTCCGGGGTGCGGGTTGGATGGACATCATGACGAGCGCCGTGTCCGAGGCGTTCACAGCCACGCTGTACCGGCCACCGAAGACCTGACTGAGGGAAATCGTCGGCCGGAACTTGACCCCGCCCCGCGGCGGCCTATCGTCCTTGGCGGAGACGTTCAGTCAAAGGAGCGCAGCCATGCGCCTTGCCACCATGTTTTCCGCAGCGTTGTTTTCTGCCGCGATGTTTTTGGCCCTCGCCCAACCTGCCGCTGCACAGCAAGAGCCGATCCGGCAGACGATCCAAAGCCAGCTTGAGGCGTTTCAGGCTGACGACTTCGCCACCGCATTTACCTTTGCCAGCCCCAACATCAAGGGCATCTTCGGCACCGCCGAGAATTTCGGCGCGATGGTGAAGAACGGCTATCCGATGGTCTACCGCCCGGCCGACGTCGAGATGGGGGAACTGCGCGAAGTTGCGGGCAACCTGTGGCAGCGGGTGCGGATCGTGGATCAGGCGGGGCGGGCGCATCTTCTGGACTACATGATGATCGAGACGCCCGAGGGTTGGCAGATCAACGCGGTCCAGCTCTTGCCCGCGCCTGATATCGGGGTTTGATCTCACCCAGGGAACCCGGCCCCCCCCACCCCATCCCTCCCCCTCAGAAGGGGGGGGAGGCGTCTGATCTCTCCGCTGCGCCAGGCGGGGTCGGGTCAGGACTGTTGCGGCTGACGGGCTGCAACCGCACGCCGGTCTGAGACCCGGTTAAGCCATCCTTGCTACCCCATTGCCCCAAGGCGGCGCGGGCTTCGGGACATGTCCCTCCCCGCTTCGTCTCCGGCAATGGCGTGAAGCGAGGCGAGGGTATTTTCAGATGAACAAGGCAATCACCGACGGGCTGGTCCTGATGCCGCCGCCGTTTTCGGCCGGCTTGAACCTTTGGTCGCGCGAGGACGGGACGCCCGGATCGGGGTCGTATCAGGGTCAGGCCAATGCGGCGCTGGTCACCAATGACCAGGATTTCGCAGGCTGTCTGGAGTTGCAGAAGATCGACGCGACGCAGAAGCTGCGGTCCTATGCGCAGACTCCGATCCAGGCGGGGCTTTACCTGCAGGTCACGGCGCGGGTGAAGGCGGTGTCGGGCAACCTGCCCTCGGTGCGGATCGCGGCCTGGGCGGGCGATGTTGGCGGCGCGAACGTGGCCACCGTGCTGCAGACCGGGCCGAGTGTTGCGCTGACCAGCTACGGCGAGGTGGTGACGGTCAGCGCCATCATCGCGCGCGGGTCGCGGCAGGGCGTTGACCTGCCATGGGGGACGTTGCCGGTTTATGCGCATGTCGGGCTAGACCTGACCGGC
>PNJK01000184.1 GCA_013821825.1 Rhodobacter sp. | reverse complement strand
CATCTCGGCGCGGCCAGAGAACCCGGTCTGGAACAACAGGCTCGCCGTATCGCCCGTCACCGCCTTGTTCAACTTCAGCTGATGCCCCGATCCGGCGTGGTTCAGCAAGGTGGCGGGGGACGACACCGTCAGCCGGTTCGTCGCATCCGCCGTCGCCGACACCCCCAGCCGCCCCACCGTGAACGGCCCGTCCGACAGCGCGATCCAGGTCAGCCCGTTGTAAAGGGCCATCTGGCTTTCCGCCATCACATAGGCCTGCCAGCCCGGCAGCGCAGCCGTGAACTGCCACCCGGCTTCGGTGAACAGCGCGATCCGCCCCGCCTGGCCCACCCACGGCCCCGCCGCCCCCGCTGCCACGATATGCCGGTCGCCGATCGACGGCAGCGGCGGAGGCACCGTGAGCGTCCGGTCGATCACCGCCAGCTGGACGATCAGATCCAGCGCCACCAGCGCCTCGTTGTGGGTCACATGTTTCTGCGCCTGCGCCGGAAGGATCAGGGGCAGCGACAGGATCGTCGTATCGTCGGGCATCAGAAACCTCCGGAGATCGCCTTGGCCCGCGACCCTAGGAAAGCTTCGTTCACAGTGGCTGAGCGCACCGCGCGGAACGACCGGACCAGACGCAACACCGGCTGAGCCGCCCCGCAGCAGATCGCGCCACGACCCGAGCCCCACCCCTTGCCCATTTCCCAAATACTCCCGCCGGAGGCAGCCGCCCCGCGCATCGGCCCGGCGGATGGGCGATCCGCCCGCCGCCCGATCAGGGCTCTGGCTGCGGCGGAATGCGCCCCCGGCGGGCCTCGGCGCAGGTGTTCAGGCTGACCGCCCCCACGATCAGCGCACCCCCCAGGATCACGAACCCGTCCACCGCCTCGCCGAACACCAGCGCGCCCAGAAGCGTGGCCCACAGGATCTGCAGGAACGTCACCGGCTGCGTGACCGCCAGGGGCGCGGCCCGGAACGCCCGATGCTTGTCCCGCCTGTGCCATCCGCCGCGTCCCGCCCTGCCGTCACCACCACGTCCCGACGACCCTAACCTCTTCCCGGCGCAGGGGAAAGCGACCGACACGCCGACCGACTATGTCGGAACCCGAGACTGTAGTATCCTTGCGCGAAAGGCTGACGAGGGACGCCGCCATGACCCCGATTTCCCGTCGCGCAACGCTCCGGCTCGGCGGCGGTGCCCTCGCGGCACTGGCCCTGCCCGGCTGCGCGGGCCCGGGGCCGCCCTATCCCGTCACCCCGGTCACCGACGTGCTTCTGGACGCGCACAGCCATCTCTTCAATGGCCAGGACCTGCCGGTCACCAAATTCATCACGCAGGTCGTCCTGGGCGGCACTTCCGGCGGCCGCTGCGAGCTTCCCGCCACCGCAGGCAAACGGCAAAACATCGAGGACCCGACCCTTTTCGAACGCCTCGTCGAACTCATGGTCGACTGGCTTCTGCAAGGCACGCCCACCGCCGCCGTCGAACGCGACCGCCTGCAGCGCGACCGGATCACCACCGTCACCTCCGAAACCGCGCGCGTCACCCGGGTGACCAGAAAGAAACTCGCCGCCTTCCTCGATACCCCCGCCATCGGCGCCTTGCGCGATACGGACACCCGCCTGCGCCAGGCGCTTCTGGACGAGGTGCGGACCTCTGCCCGCAATGGCAACCTCACCCCGCGCTCCGCCCGGCAAGCGGCCGCCGACATTCTCCGTTCCTCCGGCCGCTTCGGCACCTTTCTGCGCTGGATCGGCCTCTTCTTCCGCTCGCGCCAGAGCCTCGCGCAGGAACTGGTCACCGCCAGCCGGTCCTGGGGCCGCGAGCCCCTGATGCTCGTTCCCCTGATGGTCGATTATGCCCATTGGCTGGGCGAGACGACCAGGGACTGCTCCTCCTTCTACGACCAGATCGAGGTCTGGGGCGCCCTGTCCAGACGCTCGCCGATCCCGGTCCACGGCATGGTGCCCTTCGATCCGCTGCGATCGGTCTTCTGGACCACCGGTCGCCACACCCGGTTCCCGGAGACGACCGAATTCGACCCCCTCGACCTCGCCGAACGGGCGCTGGGCGACCACGGCTTTCTCGGCCTCAAGCTCTATCCGCCGATGGGCTTCAGCGCGACC
Source organism: Rhodobacter sp. (assembly GCA_013821825.1). Taxonomy (GTDB): domain Bacteria; phylum Pseudomonadota; class Alphaproteobacteria; order Rhodobacterales; family Rhodobacteraceae; genus Tabrizicola. The sequence goes on along the minus strand of PNJK01000184.1, from coordinate 888 downwards.
GGCAACCTCGCCGCCGACAGCGCCTACCGGCCCGAGATCATCCGTGCCCTTGGCCTGCCGCAGAACCGGCTTGGGGCGGAACTCGACCGCGCCATGGCCCGCGCCTTCGACTTCTGCGTCCAGAGGGACGCTCCGATGATCGCGCATGCCAACAATTCCGTCGCCTCCGGCTCAGGCTACGGAAGGCGGGCCGAACCGCGATACTGGATCGACGCGCTCCGGCGCTGGCCGACGCTCCGCCTCTGCCTTGCGCATGGCGGCGGCTTCTGCTGGCGGCAGACCGGCGCTGCCTCCGGCGTGGCAGAAGACCGGGCCAGCTGGGAATGGGCCATCGGCGCTTATGTGCGCGGCGCCCCCGCATCGCACCTCTACATGGACATCAGCTATTTCTCCGACGTGATGGGCCAGAAAGACCGCCTCGACTGGATCAGCCGGCAACTCCGCGACTGGATCGCCACCTGCGACCCCGAGGCCCGCCATCTCGTCTTCGGCACCGACTGGGTCATGCTCGGCCGGGAACCGGGATACGAACGCTATGGCCTCACTGTCCAGGCCTTCCTGACCGATCGCATCGGCCTGAGCGCCGACCAGCTTGACCGCGTGATGTGGGGCAACGCGATGCGCTTTTTGGGCCTCGACCAGGGTGCGCGATCGCGCGAGCGATTGCTGGCGTTCTACGGCAACCGCCGCCCCGCCTGGACCAGGCGGACGCCGCCCTAGATCGGGATGATGTTTGATGGAAACATCATCCCGATCTCGGTTCCTGGTGGTCGCGTGATTGATGCGGCAAACCGGAGTTCACTTTTCCTCATCCCGCTCCAGCTGGACGGCAGTCGGCCCGGGCACCGTCCCCTTCCACCCCACGCCTCGCCTCCCCCTGGTGGGAAG
>PNJK01000183.1 GCA_013821825.1 Rhodobacter sp. | reverse complement strand
GGCTGTCGCCCGGCGATGTGATGCAGCGCATCGTGTTCATGAAGGCGGCACAGGTCGGGGCGACCGAGGCGGGCAACAACTGGATCGGGTTCGCGATCCACCAGGCGCCGGGCCCGATGCTGGCGGTCCAGCCGACGGTGGAACTGGCGAAACGCAACTCTCGCCAGCGGATCGACCCGCTGATCGACGAAAGCCCTGACCTGCGGGAGCGGGTCAAACCGGCCCGGTCGCGAGACGCGGGCAACACGATGCTGTCGAAGGAATTCGCAGGCGGAATCCTGATCATGACCGGGGCAAACTCGGCCGTGGGGCTGCGGTCTACCCCGGCGCGCTACATCTTTCTTGATGAGGTCGATGCCTATCCGGCCTCGGCCGACGAGGAAGGCGACCCGGTGACGCTGGCCGAGGCCCGGTCGCTGACCTTTGCCCACCGGCGCAAGGTCTTCCTGGTCTCGACCCCGACCATCCGGGGGCTGAGCCGGATCGAACGGGAATACGAGGCATCCGACCAGCGCCGGTTCTTCGTGCCGTGCCCGCATTGTGGCCACTCGCAGTGGCTGAAGTTCGACCGGCTGCGCTGGCAGAAAGGCAAACCGGAAGCGGCGGAATATCACTGCGAAGGGTGTGATCAGCCCATCGGCGAACACAACAAGACGGCGATGCTGGAGGGCGGGGAATGGCGGGCGACCGCCGTGGCCGCCGATCCGACCACGGTCGGATATCACCTCTCGGCGCTTTACTCGCCGATCGGCTGGCTGAGCTGGGAGCGGATCGTGCGGTCATGGGAAGCAGCCCAAGGGTCAGATGAGGCGATCAAGGCGTTCCGCAACACGATTCTGGGTGAGACTTGGGTCGAAACCGGCGAAGCGCCCGATTGGCAGCGGCTCTACGACCGGCGCGAACGCTGGAAATCCGGCACCGTGCCAGCGGGCGGGTTGTTCCTGACCGCCGGGGCCGATGTGCAGAAGGACCGGATCGAGGTCGACGTCTGGGCCTGGGGTCGCGGCCTCGAAAGCTGGCTCGTCGATCACGTCGTAATCGAGGGCGGGCCGGATCGGCACGATGCGTGGTCGGAACTGACGACCTTGCTGGACCGGTCCTGGCCACACGAACGCGGCGCACATCTGCGCATCGCGCGGCTTGCGATCGACACCGGATACGAGGCCCCGGCGGTCTATTCCTGGTCACGGGCGCAGGGGTTTGGACAGGTGTCGCCGGTCAAGGGCGTCGAGGGGTTCAACCGCTCGAGCCCGGTGTCGGGCCCGACCTTCGTCGACGCGACCGAGGGCGGGAAACGGCTGCGACGGGGCGCGCGGCTGTGGACCGTGGCGGTGTCGACCTTCAAGGCCGAGACCTACCGCTTCCTGCGACTGGAACGTCCGACCGACGAAGACATGACCGAGGGGGCGGCGTTCCCGCCCGGCTCGGTGCATCTGCCGCATTGGGTCGAGAACGAATGGCTGAAGCAGTTCGTGGCCGAACAGCTGGTGACGGTGCGCACCAAGCGCGGCTTTGCCCGGCTGGAATGGCAGAAGCTGCGCGAGCGCAACGAGGCGCTGGATTGCCGGGTCTATGCCCGCGCCGCCGCCTGGATCGCGGGTGCAGATCGCTGGACCGACGAGAAATGGCGCGATCTCGAGGATCAACTCGGGGCTGCGCCGACAGAAAGGGATGGCGCGGGTCGGGTCAACCGGCCGCAGGCCGCGCCCCAGGGAAAGCGGCAGTCGGACTGGCTTGGTCGACGCGGAGGATGGTTCTGACATGACAGACTGGACGGAAACCGAACTGGCAGCCCTGCGCCGGGCCTATGCCAGCGGCACGACCCGGGTGAGCTATGATGGAAAATCCGTCGACTACGGCTCGGCCGAGGATCTGCTGGGCCGCATCCGGACCATCGAGCGCGCCATCGCCGGGACGACCCGGCCACTGCCGGTAGCCGGGTTGGCGGGTTTCTCCCGCGGGGATCGCTGATGCCCGCGAACTGGTTCGACCATGCCATCGCCTCCGTCGCCCCGCGCATGGCGGCCCGCCGCGTGCTGGCACGACAAGCCTTCGAGACCCTGACGCGCGGCTATGACGGGGCGTCCAAGGGGCGGCGAACGGAGGGCTGGCGCGCGCCGGGATCCTCGGCCGACACCGAGATCGGTGTCGCCGGGGCGCTGCTGCGCGACCGGATGCGCGACCTTGTTCGCAACAACCCGCATGCGGCCAAGGCCGTGGCGGTGCTGGTGAACAACATTGTCGGTTCGGGCATCATGCCCCGCGCAGCCAGCGGCGACGACAAGCTGGACCGCAAGGTCGATGCCCTGTTTACCCGCTGGACCGCGGATTGCGACGCCGATGGCCAGCTGGATTTCTACGGCCTTCAGACGCTCATCTGCCGCGAAATGGTCGAGGCGGGCGAGGTGCTGGTGCGTCGTAGGCTGCGCCGTTCGTCGGACGGTTTGCCGGTGCCGCTGCAATTGCAGGTGCTGGAGGCAGACTTTCTCGACGCCACCAAGTCCAGCAACGTTGGCGCGGGTCGTATCGTGCAGGGCATCGAATTCGACCCGGTCGGCAAACGTCGCGCCTATTGGCTGCATCCCGAACACCCCGGCGACGCCCACGGAGCGCTGCGCGGTGGGTTCGACAGCCGCTCGGTCCCCGCGACCGAAATCGCCCATGTCTATGAAAAACAGCGCACGCAGGCGCGTGGCGTTCCCTGGGGCGCTCCGGTGATACGCAGCTTGCGCGACCTCGACGACTACGAGGTGGCCGAACTGGTCCGCAAGAAAACCGAGGCCTGCGTCACCGCCATCGTCTTTGGCGACGACGAGTCCCAGCAGGGCATCGCGCCCACCGTGGTCGATGCCGATGGCAACCGGGTCGAGCAGTTCGAGCCGGGGCTGATTGCCTACGCGCGCGGCGGCAAGGACATTCGCTTCAACCAGCCGTCCGCCACCGGCGGCTATGGCGAGTACAAGCGGGCCAGCCTTCACACGATCTCAGCCGGGTTCCGGGTGCCCTACGA
>PNJK01000182.1 GCA_013821825.1 Rhodobacter sp. | reverse complement strand
TCCCTCCTTCGCGGCGGCAGCGGCGGCATTGGGGGTCGAACTGACCCTGCCCGGGCTGGCGCAATCGGTGGTCCTGACCCGCGCCGAGGGCCGGGCGACCCAGATGCCAGAGCGCGAGACGCTGCCCGCTTTCGCCGCCACCGGGGCAACATTGGCCGTGCACCTTTCGATCCACTTGATCGACAAGCTGACGGCCGAACTCATCCCGCACTATGGCCCCGACTGCCCAGTGGCTGTGGTCTGGCGTGCATCCTGGCCGGACCAGAGGATCTTCCGGGCCACCCTTGCCACCGTGAAAGCCGCAGTCCCGGTGGAGGTGGAGCGAACCGCCCTGATCCTGGTCGGGCCGTCGCTGGCACAGGAGGGGTTTGAGGAAAGCCGCCTATATGCCGGCGACTATGACCGCCGCTATCGCCCGGTCGGCACGCATCCGCGCTTTCCGGGGACCGGGTCGTGATCCCGGGTCTGATCATCGCGGCTCCGGCTTCGGGCGCCGGCAAGACCACGGTCATGCTGGGGCTTCTGGCGGCGCTGAGGGCGCGGGGGCTGGTGGTGCAACCGTTCAAGAACGGGCCGGATTACATCGATCCGGCGTTTCACCGGGCCGCGAGCGGGAGGGCCTCGTTCAACCTCGACAGCTGGGCGATGCCGGGCGCGATGCTGGACGGGATGCTGGCGGCGGCAGAGGGGGCGGATCTGGTGCTGGCGGAGGGCTCGATGGGGCTTTTCGACGGGGTTGCGGTGCCGGGGGCCTGCGGCAACGGCGCGACGGCGGATCTGGCCCAGCGGATGGGCTGGCCGGTGGTGCTTGTGATCGATGCGAGCGGTCAGGCGCAGACGGCGGCTGCGGTGGCGCAGGGGCTGGCGCGGTTCCGGGACGGAGTGACGGTGGCAGGGGTGATCCTGAACCGGATCGCCAGCCCCCGGCACGCGGCGCTGGTGCGCGCGGGGATGGCCGAGGCCGGGATCACCGTGCTTGGTGCCCTGCCCAAACGCGCGGGGATCGCGATGCCAGAGCGGCATCTGGGTCTGGTGCAGGCCGAAGAGCAGCCCGACCTGCAGACCCTGATCGCCGAGGCGGCCGGGCTGATGCGCGAAAGCCTGGACCTTGAGGCTCTGATCGCGGCGGCCTCTTCCAGCACGACGCCCGTCCCGCCGATCAGGATCACCCCTCCTGGACAACGGATCGCGCTGGCCCGGGATGCGGCGTTCAGCTTCGTCTATCCTCACCTTCTGCACGGCTGGCGCAGGGCGGGCGCCGAAGTCTTGCCGTTCTCGCCCCTTGCGGACCAGGGTCCTGACTCGTCCGCCGATGTCTGCTGGCTGCCGGGTGGTTATCCCGAACTGCACGGCCCGACGCTGGCCGCTGCCGACCGTTTCCGAACCGGCCTTCGCGCCTTCGCCGACAGAAAGCCTGTTCATGGCGAGTGCGGCGGCTACATGGCGATGGGGCAGGCCATCATCGACACGGACGGCACGCGGCACCAGATGGCGGGGCTTCTGGGGCTGGTGACCAGTTATGCCCTGCGGAAGATGCATCTCGGTTATCGCGTGGCACGGCTTGCTCAGTCCATTCCCGGCCAGCCCGCCGGGGGCCGCTTGAAGGGGCACGAGTTTCACTATTCCTCCATCCTCGACCAGCCTGACGCGCCTTTGGCGGACGTCACCGATGCGACGGGGGCGAAGGTTGCGGAGACCGGGTCGGCTCGACTCCAGCCGGGAGGCGGACTATCGAGCGGCACCTACTTCCACCTGATTGCAGGCGTCGAATGACCGGCTTTGTCACCTTCGTTTCTGCCGGCCCCGGCGACCCGGAGCTTCTGACCGTAAAGGCGGTGAAGGCGCTTGCCGCTGCCGATGCCGTCCTGTTCGACGACCTGTCCTCGGGTCCGATCCTTGCGCTGGCGAACCCCAAGGCGGATATGGTGGGCGTGGGCAAGCGGGCGGGACGCGCCTCGCCGAAGCAGGACCATGTCAGCCGGTTGCTGGTGGATTACGCCCAGACCGGGGCGCGTGTGGTGCGGCTGAAGTCCGGCGACAGCGGCATCTTCGGGCGGCTGGAGGAAGAGCTGACGGCTGTCCGCGCGGCTGGGATCGCATGCGAGATCATTCCCGGTGTCACCTCGGCTTCGGCTGCCGCCGCCGCTGCGGGCATCCCGCTGACCCGGCGCCAGCAGGCCCAGCGCGTGCAGTTCATCACCGCCGCCGACGTGACCGGCAGCCTGCCGCCGGGGCTGAACATTCCCGCCCTTGCCGACCCGCAGGCGACCACCGTCATCTACATGGGCAAGCGCACCTTCCCGGCCCTGGCCGGAAAGCTGATCGCGGCGGGCCTGTCCCAGGATACGCCCGCGCTGCTGGCCGAGGCCGTGTCGACGCCCGAACAGTATCTGCACCGCTCCACCATCGCCGGACTTGCCGGAATGCTTGCCGAGGACCGCTCGCCCCGTCCCGGCCTGATCATCTTCGGCGCGCTGGCCGAGGGGGCGATGTGATCGTCACGGTCTGCGCCAGTTGTGCCCTTGGGCAATCCGGCTTTGCTGCAACCCTGCAGACCGCCATGCAAGTCGAAGGTCTTGCCGTCCGTGTCACCACGACCGACTGCATGTCCGGCTGCTCCCGTCCCTCGACCTGCGCCTTCCGCAGCCCCGGCAAGACCGCCTATCTGTTCGGGGACCTCACCGCCGACGACCTGCCCGACCTTCTGGCCTTCGCGCGCCACTACGCGGCGTCGCCTGATGGCAACCTGCCAGATGCCCGCGTCCTTGGCGGGCTGCGGAGGAAGGCGCTCGCCCGGATTCCGGGCTGATCGGTCGCAAACCGCCTTGAAGCGCCGCAAATCACCTTGACCGGACCCGGCGGCTGGTGGCAACTGGGCGGGCATGGTGTCCGACCAGACGCAAAGCGTCCGGACTGAAACGGGAATGGGAAGGGGCGTACCGCAATCGGCGCCCTCAACCCGACCGCCCCCGCGACTGTATGCGGCGAGCGGCTTTCCATCGGCCACTGGTCCCTTTCGGGGCTGGGAAG
>PNJK01000181.1 GCA_013821825.1 Rhodobacter sp. | reverse complement strand
GACGTACCAGAACAGATCTTCGGTGCTGGGAATCTGAATCAGGTCGACCGCGAACTGATTCAGCGTTCGCAAGGTCGAGGCTTCCATCGGCATGCCGCGATGGCGAAACGAAGCGGTTGCGGGACTTGGCACTCTCCTGGATCCCTCGAATTCACCCTTCCCGACAGGTTAGGCAAAGCCTGCGGCATGGCAAAGGCAAATCGTAAGACCCGGCGCGGAACGGCCATCTGCGGTAGTGCCTCCTCAACCCCGCGTCGAAAGGCCTAATTCAGGCATATCCGTCGCAGATACCATTCCGACACGGCAGTTTCTGGCGCACAGTTGGCAAGTTGGCTGCGGCGGACAGCTGGACAACGCAGAAGAGCCTCGCGGGCCGTGATGCGGAAACCGATGGCTGTCCCTGGCGGGACCACGCGGATCAACGTTGTGGCTTCGACCATTGCGGGGAATGGGGCCAAGGCCGCGGCCCAGAGCCGTTGTTGGCGCGGAGAGAGCCGGGCCGGACACCTGAACCGGCTTGCAGAGGAAGTCGGGGAATTGCTGGAGAGTTAAGGATGATCGGCGGCAGGCAGCGTGAATGCACGGCAATCGGTCGCTGCCGAACATTCAAAGGCGTGCGCTGTCTTGCGCTGAATGTTCCGGATCACACTGCGGTTGGTCTCTATCTGTTCCACACCGGATGGTCACATCCATCCTCGGCGATCTGCATCACCCTCACCTCGCGCCGGGCGCGATCCCGGTGCCGCTTGGTCATGAAGTGTCACCCGATTGCAGTGAACAGTGTCTCTCTGGCCTGTTCGATGTTTCGCGCTGCGCCGGGATTTTCACCCGGGCATCATGCTTGGCCACGCAAGAGTGTAAGGGCGACAGACCCTGGCGAGTTGGCTGAGGCCTGACTCTGGATGTCCGACTGCAGGAGGAAGCGGCGGACCAGCGCCTCCATTTTTTCAGGTTCCTTGAATTGGCCAAGGTCGGCTGCGCCGAAGGCAGCCTCGGTCCTCGCCTTCAGCACCCCGACCTGCTGGTCGATGTCGATGGCGGAAAAGCTCTTCGGCAGCCCCAATGCTGTCTGCATGACTTCGCGCATCGGGGCATTGCCAAGAAGAGTATACCACTTCGCCGTCTCGCTCGTGGACTTACCCGCCAGAGCCTGAATTTCGCGTTCGGCATTCATGGCCAGGCGATAGGTGTTGTTCTGCAGGCCAACCTCCTTCTCAAAGCTGCGGGATCGGAACTGGGCAAGAATCTCGTCGGGAAATGTGGATATCTTGGTCCGGGGAACCGAATAGTCACCATAGCCAAACGCCGAGGCGAAGTTCTGGTATTGCTTGTCAGCCAGCTTGTTTGCCAGACTGCCTTCCTTCAGCGTACCACCCTCCAAAATCTTCTGGATGAAGGCCTTGCTGTTCACATCGCCCTCAAGCCCGAAAGCGGTAAGGGCGATGCGCAAAAGTCGTTTGTCGTTCACCAGTTTTTCGGCGGTGTCCGCTTTGCCGATACGGTCGCGAAAGTAGGCCTCGTCCCGCTGTTGCGCGGGAAGAGACTGCTGCACAGCCTGCTGCCGCGCCATCGTCCGCTTCAGAAACCCCCAGCCCGTGAGCCCGGACAGTGGCAGGATGGGGGTGAAACTCATGCCCTGCTGGCGGCGAAAAGCCGCTCCTCTCGTGGAAGCAGCGCCCGCAGTGACTTAAGGGCTTGATAGTGCTGATTCTCCATCACCGCACGGCTTGCGGCGGTCAGCTGTGTGCGGCTATCGTAGTCCGTCAATACCTGACTGAGCTGTTCGATTCCGCGGAGCAGTTGCAGCTTGGCTTCTTCTGCGTCAGCGTCACCAGTAAGTACGAGTTGTGCGATGTAGCAGACCCGGCGAACCGGGGTGTTTACCGCCTCGGGGTGGATGGCGTCACGCAGACGCAGAATGTTTGCGTTTGGGGTCATGATTGCAAGACGCGAGCGTTTTTCGCCGTTCTCGATCACCGCGCCGTTGATCAGTACCCTTTCATGCGGCCCAAGCTTGAGGACGAGACCGGTCATGCTGCGCCCCCGTCGCCGCGCAGGCCCCGCATCACTGCCATGTTGATGTCCGTCAGCACCTCGACGCTGGCCTTCTCGTCCAGGACCGAGCGGCTGTGATGAACGGTGAATTCGTACAGGTAGAAAAGCCGGGCGCGTAGGGCGGCAGGCAGTCCGTTTCCGGGCAGCGCCACGTCCGAGGCGAGCGTGGACCAGAGTTGGGAATTGTCGGTAAGCGCCCGGACCAGCGCGGGAAAGTCGGTCGCGCGGTTGGCCCAAGCAGTGCGCAGCCGCTGTGTAACTTGCGCAAGAAGATCGTATTCGACCGAGCGGAGTGAGCGGGTCGGCGCTTCTGGCCGGGCATAGCTGATGGCGGAATGGAAGGTCATGGGGTGTCCATCTGTTCGAAAGCGTTGCAGTGAGGTGGGCCGCAAGGTTTACCCCCCGCGGCCCGAAGTGCTTAGCGGAACAGAGACAGGAGACCCTGCGGCTGCTGGTTGGCGATCGACAGCGCCTGGGTCGCAAGCTGCTGCTGCACCTGCAGCGCCTGCAGACGGGCCGAGGCTTCCTCCATGTCGGTATCGACCATCGCGCCGATGCCGGTCTTGAGCGAGTCGGTCAGGTTGCCGACGAACTCGTTCTGGATGTCGATCCGCTTCTGCGACGAACCGAAGCTCGCCGCCGCATTGATCGAGGTTTGCAGCAAGCCTTCAATCGCATCGAGGGCGGCAGGTGCATTGCTGGTCACGTCGATCGTGTTCAGCGCTGCCAGTCCGCCCTCACCGCGGGTGGCTGCAACCGAGACTGCTGCCGCAGCGTTCGTATTGTTGGTGATGCTCAGGGTGCCGGAAGATGCTGAGAGGGTGAAATCCGACCCGTTGACCCCGCCCTGGATCAGCGCATTGCGCAAACCTGTGGCGAGTTCCTCGTTCGTATCACCCTTTTTCACGACGTAGCGCCCGGTCGAAGAGCCGACCGTCAGTTCGATGGCATCGCCTTCAATGAGCGAGGTCAGCGTGCCGGGAACTGCACCATTGGCGTTCGAAG
>PNJK01000180.1 GCA_013821825.1 Rhodobacter sp. | reverse complement strand
TCGTTCAGCCAGATCTTGCCGGTGTATCTGCCGCGCGTCACGCGGACGATGGCGATCGCGGGATCCACCGTGACACCCCCGGCCTTGGCCAGCATCGTGCCAAGCGTCCGGGTCGAGGCCTCGATCGGGTAGACGCCGTTCAGCCCAGCCTGGCCCGAGATTGACACGGTGGACCCTTCGCCGGGCCGCCGCGAGACGCTGACCTGCGGGTCCGGGGTCTGGTCTTCAAGCTTGCGGGTGACGGCCTGACGCAGGCCTTCGGGCGTCAGGCCGGCGGCCTTTATCCGCCCGGCATAGGGAATGTAGATGAAGCCCTGCCCGTCGACCTGGATTTCCGACAGGCCCGACACGCGCTGGCCGGTGTTGCCCAGAAGTGGCTCGTCCTTGACGTTCTCGTAGACCGTGATGTTGATCGTGTCGCCCGAGGAGATCATGTCCGACGCCACGACACCGGCGTTGCGAAAGCTGTCGCTGAAGCCGAAGACGGGCTGCACCGCCGTTGCCCGCGCCACGGCGGGCGTCACGGCGACGACGAAGGCGTCGCCCTTCTGATCGACCGAGCCGGCAAGGATTTCGCGCTTGTTCGGACCGGACCGGGGCAGGCCGCAGGACGCAATCATGGCCACCGATGCCAGCAGCACAACGGCCCGTGCCGTGTGGGTCAACGTGATCGTCACTCTTTACGTCCCCTGCGTTCTGCGTCGGATTTTTGTTCCGGAAACCTTAGCGACTGCGTCCGCGCAAGGCTACACCTGCGCGCTGAATTCAGCGGACAAGACGCAAATGTTGCCGGGGTGCCGCGCTGCCTTGCGCCAGAGCCTGATAGGGATCGGCGGGCGAAAGCATCAGATCGACAACCTGGCGCAGCAAGGCCCGCCGTCCCCGCGCGGAGTAGAAGCCGCCCACCAGCTGCGAGGTTTCCAAAAGGAAGTGCCGGTAGTCGCGGTAGGCGCGGGTGTCGGGGCGTTCGGGGGCTGCGAAGAACGCTTCCAGCGGTTGCGAGGAGACGAATTCCGGCTTGGCATAGACCGCCGCCCCGAAGGTTCGCAGCGGCAATCCGCGCCACAAGGCCTGCTGCCCCGCGGTCGAATTCACCGTGACCGCCGACCGCGCGTCGTTCATCAGTCGGGCCAGCTTGCCGCCCCGCACGAAGTGGACACGGTCGCTGACGCCGTGCAGGCGGGCCAGGCGGCGGATTTCCGGCTTAAGCGCCACCCGCCCGTCCTCCAGCGGATGCGCCTTGAAGACAAGGTGATGGTGGCGCGGGGCGCCCTTGGCAAAGCCCTCGATCACCAGGGCAAGAAACTCGGTCATCGAGGCAAAGGGCGAATGGTCGCGAAAGCTGGAATCATGTTCAAGCTGCAGGATCGCGAGGTGAAACGGAAAGCCGCCGTTGCGGATGCGCAGGGTCGCAATGCGGCGCTCCAGCCGGTGCAGGGGCATCAGAAGAAAACGCTTGAGATAGAGGCGGAATTCCTGCCCGACGGTCAGCGCCCGGTGCGGGCGGAAGTTTGCATAGGCCCGGAAGCCCAGCGCGACGAAGCCATGATAAAGCGCGCCCCAGAACATGTGCTGGCGCATGTCGCCCCAGGTGGCGGGGACGTCCGGAAGGTCGAGGTCGATCCTGGCAAGTGCGGCCTGCATGTCGCGCACCGCCAGGTCCATCAGCCGGGAATGCCCGTTCGCGCCATCCCGTTCGTAGGTGACCCAATAGGGGCGGAGGTAGCCCTCCTCGAACACATGCACGGTGAGCCCGCGCGCGCGGGCGACCCGGATCGCCTGGGCATGGATCGGCCGGGTGTCGCCATAGACGACCAGATCGGTGATCGCGTGCCGGGCCATGATCTCCGCGCAGCTTTCGGGCCAGCGGTCATGGCTGCCGCCAAAGGCGATGTAGCCCGGCCCCGGCCAGAAGACCCGGTCGCCCAGGTTGAAGCCCACGCGCCAGACCTGCCCCCCCGCCGCCAGGACCTGACGGCCCAGCCGGTGAAACCAGGGGCCGTGCGGGCCTTGCAGGAACAGGAATCGGCGCGGGTTGGTCAACACTGGGCCTTGCTTTCGGGCTGCGTCAGTCTTGCGTGGAAGGGCTGACAAAGGGTTAACCGATCATGGCGTCAACTGCGCAAGGCTTGCAAGCCGCCGGCGCGCGCTTTACCTCGGTTGGGCAGGCGAAGGAGCGGGGCCATGTTCACCGGAATTGTCACTGATGTCGGCCGGATCGTCGAGACCAAGGTCACCGGCGATCTGCGCGCACGGATCGCCACGCGCTACGACGTGGCGGGCATCGACATCGGCGCCTCGATCGCCTGCGACGGGGTCTGCCTGACGGTTGTGGCGCTTGGGTCAGAACCGGAGGGGTGGTTCGACGTCGAGATCAGTGCCGAAACCCTGTCGAAGACCAATATCGGGCGCAACGGCTGGCCGGTCGGCAAGCGGATCAACCTTGAGCGCGCGTTGCGGGTGGGGGACGAGCTTGGCGGACACATCGTCTCGGGCCATGTCGACGGGGTGGCCGAGGTGGTGCGGGTCGCGCCCGAGGGCGGGTCGGTGCGGGTGACCTTCCGCGCGCCGGAGGCCTTGGCGCGCTTCATCGCGCCGAAAGGGTCGGTGGCCTTGAACGGCACATCCCTGACGGTGAACGAGGTCGAGGGGGCGGAATTCGGGGTGAATTTCATTCCCCATACCCAAAGTGTCACGACATGGGGCGAGGTGGCGGTCGGGGACCGGGTGAACCTGGAGGTCGACACGATGGCCCGCTATGTGGCGCGGCTGCGCGCGTATGGCTGAGGTGGGGCCGGGGGTTTCACACCCCCGGACCCCCGTGGGATATTTGGCGAAGAGAAAGACAATTTGAGTCAAATGCTGCGGAGTTCTTGTTGGGCGAGATCGGGCATAACGGCGGGCCGTCGCTGGCGGGCGGGGTCAGTTGGCGCAAGCACTGTTGGTCGGCGGCGCGGGAGCGGTTGTTGCCTACGCTTCCCATCGAGGTGGTGCGGCTACGGGTGAAGCGGGCGCAGGCCTTGGGGCTGGATTACAGGACCTATGCCGGGGTGCGGGCGG
>PNJK01000179.1 GCA_013821825.1 Rhodobacter sp. | reverse complement strand
ATGTCACCATGGGGATGAGCCTGGTGCCGATGCTCGGCCCGGTCATCGGCGGCGTCCTTGACGACCTCTACGGCTGGAAGGCCAACTTCGCGCTGCTCCTGATCCTGGGAGTTGCCACGCTGGCCCTCGTCTGGGCCGACCTCGGCGAGACCGCGACGCTCCGCCGCGTCAGCCTGATGGACCAGGTCCGCAGCTATCCCGCCCTTTTCGCCTCGCGCCGGTTCTGGGGCTATACGCTTGCTGCCGCTTTCGCCTCGGGCTGCTTCTTCGCGTTCCTCGGCGGGGCGCCTTACGTCGGCGACAAGATCTTCGGGCTAAGCTCCACCCATGTCGGTGCGCTTTTTGCCTTGACGGCAATCGGTTACGCCGCAGGCAATTTCCTTGCCGGACGCTACTCGGTCCGCACCGGCATGAACCGGATGATCCTGCTTGGCACGCTGGTCACCAGCTTCGGCCTGGTCCTTCTGGCGCTTCTCACGCTTGCGGGTCTCTCCGGCCCCACAACCTTCTTCGGCCTGACACTCTTCATGGGGCTCGGCAACGGCATCTGCCTGCCCAACGCCAATGCCGGGATGCTGTCGGTCCGCCCCGACCTGGCCGGCACCGCCTCGGGTCTGGGCGGAGCGATCCTGATCGGGGGCGGCGCGGCACTGGCCGCTGTTGCGGGCATGCTCCTCGGCCCTGGCTCGTCGGAAATGCCGCTCATCCTGCTGATGCTTGCCTCTTCCATCGCCTCGGTCATCGCCATCCTCTTCGTCATGCGCCGTGCCCGCCAGATCGGCGCAAGCTGACTCGGCAGTTGACGAGGATTTGCAAAGCGCCGCATAGCTTTGCAAACAGGGGACGGACATGCCCACCCAGAAACTCTATGCCGGGGTCAAGCTGCGCGAAATCCGCGCGCGACTGTCGCTGACCCAGAAGACCTTTGCCGACAGGCTGTCGGTGTCCCTGCCCTATCTCAACCAGATGGAGAACAACCACCGGCCCGTCAGCGCCGCAGTCGTGCTGGCGCTGGCGCAGGAGTTCGGCCTTGACGTCACCGAGCTGACTGTCGGCGAAAGCGAACGCCTCGTCACCGACATGCGCGAGGCGCTGGCCGACCCGGTCTTCACCACCGCCACCCCGCCCTTGGCTGACCTCCGCCTTGCCGCGTCGAACGCCCCGGCACTGGCCCGCGCTTTTCTCGACCTTCACCGCGCCTATTGCCAGACCCACGAACGTCTGGCCTCGCTTGACGAGGCCCTGGGCCGCGAAGACGCCTCCCTTCGCCCCTCACCGTGGGAGGAGGTTCGGGATTTCTTTCATTATTGCGACAATTATCTCGATGCGATCGACCGCGCGGCCGAATACTTTGTGACCTCGTCAAGCAACGGAAAGACGGTCGAAAATCTCGCTCAGGATCTGCTTCGTCGGGCTGGCATCAGTCTGCACTATTCGAATAATGCGCCTCTGCGTCACTACGACCCTGCCGCCAGGCGACTGGACATTTCAGCCCGTGCCTCTGGCCCGTCGCAGCGGTTCCAGCTTCTGCATCAGGTCGCGCTTCTGACCCAGAACGAGCTTCTGGAGGCAACTCTCGATCTGGCGCGGTTTTCCACGCCCGAGGCCCGGGACATCGCCAAGATCGGTCTCGCCAACTACTTTGCCGGGGCCGCGTTGCTGCCCTATCGAGCCTTCCTCGCCGCTTCGCAGGACGTACGCCACGACCTCGAACGCCTCGCCGACATCTTCGGTGCATCGATCGAACAGATCGGCCACCGGCTCTCCACCATGCAGCGGCCGGGGGCAAAGGGGATCCCGTTCTTCTTCGTCCGCGTCGATCAGGCGGGCACGATCACCAAGCGCCATTCCTCGACCCGGCTGCAGTTCGCCCGCTTCGGCGGCGCCTGCCCGTTGTGGAATGTCCACCGTGCCTTTGAAACACCGGGGCAGTTCCTGCGCCAGCTTGCGGAAACACCCGACGGCGTGCGCTACCTGTGTCTGGCCCGCGATGTCTCGAAGCCCGCCGGGGCTTTCCTCGCCCCCGTCCGTCGCTATGCCATCGGCCTCGGGTGCGAAGTGCAACACGCCCCGCACCTCGTCTATTCCGACGGGCTCGACCTGAAAGGCCGGTTCGAGCCCATCGGCATTTCCTGCCGGATCTGTGAGCGGGTGAACTGCCACCAGCGCAGCGTTCCGCCGCTGGAGGGGCGTCTGAAGATCAATCCCAACGCTCGCGACGTTTTGCCCTACGAGATCGGCTGACCCTCGTCGTTCCTTTCGGTCCTCCTCGGCGACGCCCGCAAGGAGAAGTCGAAGACGAACGACGAGCGATTATGCGCGAAGTGCCGCCGCGATCTGGTCCTTCAGCCGCAACCGCAGCTTGCGCAGTGTCTCTTCTTCGGTGTCGCTCACCGGATCCAGCCGCGTCTCTGCCCGATGCACCTTGTCGTTGATCACGTCATATTCGACCAGCAGCTTGGCGAAATGCGCATCCGCGGCCTTCAGCGCACTGATCTTCTGCGCTTCTGCCGGGAATTCCTCGTGCAGCGTGTGCGGGGTGTTCGACATGCCTGTCTCCTTCTTGACTGTCCGCTGCAGCCTGCAAGGGAGGCGATCCGCTGACCTTGACCGGGATCAAACGCTTGGAGTTTCAGCGTTGCGACACCCGCCAATTCGGGTTGATCCACGGTTCGAGGTTCGAGGCGGGCAACGGTGCCCGCCCCAGGATATGATCCGCCGCCTTCTCGCCGGTCATGATCGACGGCGCGTTCAGGTTGCCATTGGTCACCTGCGGGAAGATCGACGAATCGGCAACGCGCAGCCCTTCGACCCCGATCACCCGGCATTCCGGATCGACCACGGCCATCGGATCGCTCGCCCGCCCCATGCGGGCGGTGCCGCAGGGGTGATAGGCGCTTTCCACATGCTCGCGCAGGAAGTCGTCCAGTTCGGTGTCGGTCCGAACCTTCGGGCCCGGCTGCAGCTCGGCCTTGAGGAACGGCCGGAACGCCTCCTGAGCGAAAATCTCGCGCGTCAGCCGGATCGAGGTGCGGAAGTCCTCCCAGTCGTCGGGATGCGACATGTAGTTGAAGCGGATGACCGGAGCGTCCGACGGATCGCCCGAGCGCAAGGTGACCGATCCCCGCGACTTCGACCGCATCGGCCCGACATGCGCCTGGAACCCGTGGCCCGCTGCAA
>PNJK01000178.1 GCA_013821825.1 Rhodobacter sp. | reverse complement strand
ACTTCAATATCTTGAGGCGACTCCAATCACCATGGAAGGTATGTCCGAGCGGGAGTATTCCGCCCATTCCGGCCTGTCGCGTGGGGCCATCCAGAAGGCCCGCCGCGCCAGTCGGCTGGTAGTCTACAGCGACGGGTCGATCAACGCGGCCGCGTCCGATGTGCGGCGGGCCGACATGACCGACCCCGACCAGCAGCGGCGAAGCACCGGCGACAGCGGGTTCAGCGGTCCAGCGGACAGCTCGTCTTACTTGAAGGCCCGCACCGCGCTGACGGTCTACCAAGCGCAGGACAAGCAGCTGGGCATCCAGAAGAAGAAGGGCACGCTGGTTGATCGCGCGCGCGCAGAAGCGCTGGTGTTCCGGTTGGCCCGACAGGAACGCGATACTTGGGTCACCTGGCCCAACAGAGTGGCAGCGCTGATGGCGGCTGAAGTGGCCTTGGGAGTGGAGAAACAAACCGGTGTGCCGGTGATCATCGAGGCCGCGATCCTGCAGAGGGTGTTGGAAGCCCATGTCAGACAGCACCTCGACGCCCTCGCCGATCTCAGGGTCTCGCTTGGATGAAGGAGAAGAACTCGACCTGAGCACCGATCTCGACCTCGAATTTGACGGGGCCGAGGAGATCCTGCGCAGCTGGCGCAAGGGAATGCGGCCCGACCCGGACCTGACGGTGTCGGAATGGGCCGATGAACACCGCTGGCTGTCCTCGCGCGGGGCGGCTGAACCGGGGCGGTATCGCACGGCGCGTGCGCCATACCTGCGCGAGATCATGGATGCTCTGTCGCCGCGCCATCCCGCGCAGCGTGTGACCTTCATGAAGGCGGCACAGGTTGGCGCGACCGAGGCAGGCAACAACTGGATCGGCTTCGTCATTCATCATGCACCGGGGCCGATGCTTGCGGTATTGCCATCGCTGGAACTGGCCAAACGCACGTCGCGGGGCCGACTTGACCCCCTGATCGCGGACAGCGCGGCTCTGCGCGAACGGGTCAACCCTGCCAGGTCGCGCGATGCTGGCAATTCGATGCTGTCGAAGGAGTTCCCCGGCGGCATCCTGGTGTTGACCGGTGCCAACAGTGCCACCGGCCTGCGGTCGATGCCCGCGCGTTACATCTTTCTCGACGAGGTAGACGCATATCCGGCCTCGGCTGACGAGGAAGGCGACCCGGTCACGCTGGCCGAAGCGCGGACCACCACCTTTTCGCATCGGCGCAAGGTGTTCATGGTCTCGACCCCGACGATCCGGGGATTGTCGCGCATTGAACGGGAGTTTGATGCCAGCGACCAGCGGCGGTACTTTGTGCCCTGCCCGCATTGCGGGGCGATGCAGTGGCTGCAGTTCGAACGCCTTCGTTGGGACAAGGGACGGCCCGACACGGCGGCCTATCACTGCGAGGGCTGCGAAAAGCCCATCGCCGAGCATCACAAGACGCAGATGCTGGAACGGGGCGAATGGCGGGCGACGGCTGTATCCGCCGATCCCCACTCCATCGGCTTCCACATCTCGGCGCTCTATTCGCCCTTGGGCTGGAAAAGCTGGCAGCAGATCGCACGGGAATGGCTGGCGGCCCAAGGTTCGGAGGAGATGCTGCGCGTCGCGCGCAACACCCTGCTGGGCGAGACGTGGGTCGAAAGCGGCGACGCCCCCGAGTGGCAACGGCTGGCGGAACGCCGCGAAAATTACGCCGGTGTGCAAATCCCGGTCGGCGGGTTGTTCCTGACGGCTGGCGTCGATGTGCAAAAGGATCGGATCGAGGTCGATGTCTGGGCCTGGGGGCGCGGCCTGGAGTCCTGGCTGGTCGATCACGTCGTGATTGCCGGTGGCCCGGACGATCCCGCCTGCTGGGACAAGCTGACGGCCCTTCTGGGTCGTACATGGACCTGCGCCAATGGCGCAGTGATGCTGATCGGAAAGCTCGCCATCGACACGGGCTATGAAGCCCCGGCGGTTTACGCATGGGCGCGCAAGCAGGGGTTCGACCAGGTGGCCCCGATCAAGGGTCTCGAGGGCTTCAACCGCGCCACGCCGGTGTCGGGCCCGACATTCGTCGACGCCACCATCGGCGGCAAGCGTCTGCGCCGGGGCGCGCGGCTGTGGTCCGTGGCCACGGCGACGTTCAAGACCGAAACCTACCGCTTCCTGCGGCTGGAGCGCCCCTCGGATGAGGACCGGGCGCTGGGCGTTCTCGATGCGCCCGGCACCGTGCACTTGCCCGACTGGATCGACACCGAATGGCTGAAGCAGCTGGTGGCCGAACAGCTGGTCACGGTGCGCAACAAGCGCGGCTATGCCCACCCCGAATGGCAGAAGATGCGCGAACGCAATGAGGCGCTCGATACCCGGGTTTATGCCCGGGCGGCGGCCTGGATCATGGGCGCGGATCGCTGGGATGAGGCGACCTGGCGACGGCTGGAAGCACAGGCCGGAGTGGAAACCCGACCGCCAGTCGCCCCGGCAGCTGTCGGATTGGAGCCCTCAGAACCGACAGCACCCGCCCCGCCCAAGGCCGGAACACCGACAACGCCCCGGCGCAAACGCCGGGCTTACACACCGAACTTCATGAGGGACTGAGATGGATCTGGAACGGATGCGCGCGCTTTTGGCCGCGCTGCAGGAGGCCCGTTATGCGGGCGTCCGCTCGGTCAGCTATGACGGCAAATCGATCAACTATGGCTCGGACACGGAACTGGCAAACGCCATCAGCGATCTGGAAACCCGGATTGCGACCGCCACGACCGGTACGCCGCGCCGTCGGCGCTGGGGCACGGTCGCCTCGAAGGGTCTGTGATCCATGGCGTTCGAGGCTTTCCGTCAGCGGCTGGGGTCGATCATTGGCGGCTTCGATGCCGCACAGGCCCACCGTCGCCTGCGTGGGTTCCGTGCCAGCCGCGCCCATGTGAACACACTGATCGCTGCCTCGGGAGAAACCATCACCGCCCGGGCGCGCTGGCTGGTCCGGAACAATGGCTATGCCGCCAATGCCGTGGAAAGCTTCGCCAGCAATGTGGTGGGAGACGGGATCAAGCCTTCGTCGACCATCGCCGATGCCGCCAAGAAAGAAGAGCTGCAGGCGCTGTGGCTCGCCTGGACCGACGATGCCGATGCCGAAGGGTTGACGGATTTCTACGGCTTGCAGCGCCGGGCGGCGCGCGAAGTGTTTTTGTCGGGCGAGGTGTTCATCCGCATCCGTCCCCGCCGGGCCGAAGAT
>PNJK01000177.1 GCA_013821825.1 Rhodobacter sp. | reverse complement strand
TACGAGGCCATCCCCCGGCACCTGGCGAACATTCACCGCAAATGGAATGTCGGTGTCCTGATCCTGTGGTATCCGATCCTGCGCGGGGCACCGCATGCGGTAATGCTGGGGGCGCTGGCGGCCGCATGTCCGGAAGGACTGCGGCACGAGGTGCGCTTTCCCCCGGTGCGCGCCGGGCATCGGATGGAGGGAAGCGGCCTTTTCATCGTCAACCCTCCCTTCGGACTGCAGACCGAGCTTGCCGCGACTGCAGATCGTCTTGCACAGCTTTGCAAGCCACGCCGAAGCGCATAGATAGGGCGGATGATCGACATTCTTCGCCGCCTTCTGGGCCCCGCTCCCGCCCCGCTTCCCGAAGCCGAAGCGCGTCTTGCCTTTGCTGCCCTTCTGGTGCGCCTTGCGCGATCGGACGGGCTTTATGCGGCTGAAGAGACCGAGCGGATCGACCGCGTGCTGGCCCTGCATCACGGGCTGGACCCGTTCGCCGCCGCGAAACTGCGCAGCGCGGCGGAGGAGCTGGAGCGCGAGGCCCCCGATACCGTCCGCTTCACCCGCGCGCTGAAGGACGCGACGCCGCTGGAAGACCGGGCCGAGCTTTTGACCGCACTCTGGTCGGTGGCGCTGGCGGACGGTCAGCGGGAAGCGCATGAGGACCGACTGATGCGGCTGGTGGCAAGCCTGCTGGGGCTGACGGATGTCGACTCGGCCCTGGCCCGGCAGCGGGCAGAGCGGCAGTGATCGCCAGCCTGGCGATGTATGACTTCGGCCCGGCACAGGCCGCCAATGACCGGCTCTGGGCGCTGATCCGGGACGGGCTTCGCGCGCGGGGAGTGGCGGCTCCCGACCGGCTGACCCGGGGCGAGGCGGCCTACTGGGACGCCTGGACCGCGCCCGACCTTGTTCTGTCCCAGACCTGCGGGTATCCGTTCCGCGCCCGGCTGCAGGGCCGGGTGACCTATGTCGGAACCCCCGATTACGGGGTCGAGGGTGCCTTGCCCGGGTTCTACCGGTCCGTCTTCGTGGCCCGGGCCGATGACAGGCGCCGGACCCTGGCCGCGTTCCACGGAGCCGGCTTTGCCTACAACGAGGCCCTGTCGCAGTCCGGCTGGGCTGCCCCGCAGATCCATGCGGCAGAGGCCGGGCTGCGGCTGACCCCGGTCGTGCAGACCGGTTCCCACCGGCTTTCGGCCAGGGCCGTGGCCGATGGGCGCGCCGACATTGCCGCACTTGACGCGGTGACCCATGCGCTGATGCAG
Source organism: Rhodobacter sp. (assembly GCA_013821825.1). Lineage (GTDB taxonomy): Bacteria > Pseudomonadota > Alphaproteobacteria > Rhodobacterales > Rhodobacteraceae > Tabrizicola. The sequence goes on along the minus strand of PNJK01000177.1, from coordinate 1,984 downwards.
GGGGCGGACCCGCTGGCAAGCCGCCTGCGCGTGGTCGAGGCGACCGCGCCGACCCCCGGCCTGCCCCTGATCACCGCGATCGACCGCGATCCGGAGCCAATCTTCGCGGCCGTCGATCAGGCCATCGCCGCGCTGACGCCAGAGGACCGCGCGACGCTGCGGCTGAAGGGTCTGGTGCGCATCCCGACTGCGCTTTACCTGTCGGTGCCCAATCCGCCGCCGCCCTGACAGTTTGACGCGCGGGAAGGCCCAAATCGCCAGCAAAAAGCCCTCTAACAAGCCAATTCGGCGTTGCAATGGCGCAGAATCTCGGCCCTACTGCCTGACCAGTTGCCAAAGCTCAGTAGTCCCATGCCCGACGCCGCCTCTGACACCCCGGTCATCGAGATCCGTGACCTGCACAAGAGCTATGGTCGGCTTGATGTCCTGAAAGGTGTCGATCTGACCGCGCCGCGCGGGCATGTCGTGTCGCTTATCGGATCGTCGGGTTCGGGAAAATCCACGCTCTTGCGCTGCTGCAACCTGCTTGAAGACAGCCAGCAGGGCGAGATCCGCTTTGAGGGCGAGGCCGTGCGCTGGAAGGGCGAGGGGCAGGGCCGCCACCCCAGGGACCGGGATCAGGTCACCCGGATCCGCACCAATCTGTCGATGGTGTTCCAGCAGTTCAATCTCTGGTCCCACCTGACGATCCTGCAGAATGTCATGGAGGCCCCGGTCACCGTCCTCAGGCGCGATCAAAAGGAGGTCGAGGCCAAAGCCCGGGAATATCTGGCCAAGGTGGGGATCGCCGACAAGGCCGATGCCTGGCCGGCGCAGCTTTCGGGCGGCCAGCAGCAGCGCGCGGCGATTGCGCGCGCGCTGTGCATGGAGCCCCGCGCGCTGTTGTTCGACGAGCCGACCAGCGCGCTCGACCCCGAACTGGAACAGGAGGTCGTCCGCGTGATCAAGGCGCTGGCGGACGAAGGGCGCACGATGCTGTTGGTCACCCATGACATGAAACTTGCGGCGGATTGTTCCGACCACGTCATCTTCCTGCACTTGGGCAAGATCGAGGAACAGGGCACGCCCGCTGCTCTGTTCGGCAATCCGCAAAGCGAACGGCTGCGCGGCTTCCTGTCGGCGACGGCGGCCTGATGTCTTGCGCCAGTGCCATCGCTCCGGTCGTCTCCGGGCTGGTTCTAGCCGCATCGGAGCCGGCGGGTAAGGCGGTCAGCCACGACGGAACGCTTGCAAGCCTTGAAAACCGCTGGTTCGAATGAGCCGCACAAAACCATCCACAAGGAGAGACCACGGATGAACAAGCTACTTCTTGCAACTGCACTGATTGCGATTTCGGGCGCGGCATTCGCGCAGGAGGTCGTGCGCCTGGGCACCGAGGGTGCCTATCCGCCCTACAACTTCATCAACGATGCCGGCGAAGTCGCGGGGTTCGAACGCGAACTTGGTGACGAGCTGTGCAAGCGCGCGAATCTGACCTGCGAATGGACCACGAACGCATGGGATTCGATCATCCCGAACCTGCAATCGGGCAACTACGACGTGATCATCGCCGGGATGTCGATCACCGCCGAGCGTGAACAGGTCATCGACTTCAGCCAGGCCTATCTGCCCCCGGCCTCGTCGGCCTACCTGGCGGCCTCGGCTGATGTCGACCTGATGTCCGGCCCGGTTGCGGCGCAGACTTCGACCGTCCAGGCCGCCTTCTTGGCCGAGAACGGGATGAGCCTGGTCGAATATGCCACGCCCGAGGAAACCGTTGCGGCGGTGAAGAACGGCGAGGCGGTGGCGGTTCTCGCCGACAAGGAATACCTGGTGCCGATCGCGGCGGAATCGGGTGGCGCGCTGGTGCTGCTGGCCAGGGAAGAGTCGATCGGCGATGGCGAAGGGCTCGGCTTTCGCGACAGCGACGACGCTCTGCGGGCCAAGTTCGATGCGGCGATCAAGTCGATGAAATGCGACGGCTCGCTGGATGCCATGATCACCA
>PNJK01000176.1 GCA_013821825.1 Rhodobacter sp. | reverse complement strand
AAAGGGAAGTAACTGACACGCTGGACCCTGTTCTGAAATCCTGAGCCTCCAACAACACGGAGGCTTTGGTATGTTTGAAGAAATATTCTTTCCCCCTGCAGCAAGAAGATATCGGGCCGCAGCGCTTGCTGACGAAAGGGCGCGGTATCTGTGCCATCTCAAGGAAGTCGGCACCAGTCGCGCCAGCCTACGAAAATGTGCCAACGATCATCTGAATCTCGTTCTCCATCTGGACCTTAAGGACGGCGAACAGCTTGGTATGGACGATGTTCTGGCCGCCGCATCGACATGGAGCCAGCCACTTGGCCGCCGTAGTGAGAGTGCCGCAACTGCAAAAGCCCGCCAACGGTTCATAAGCCATTGCCGCAACCTCCTGCGTCATATCGGCTGGGTACACGAGGTCGAAAAGCCCCGTCATCCCAATCACGACCACGTTGTTGAATATGAAGGCTGGCTGCGCACGGTGCGTGGTCTTTCGGAAGCCTCGGTCGCCAGTCTTCGTTTAGCTGCAGATCACTTCCTCTTCTGGCTGGCAGAGAGGAATCTGGCTCTCGCGGCTTTGAGAATTGTCGACATCGACGGCTCGGTCGCCGCTGAATTCGAACGCGGAGCATGGTCGCGCAGGACAATCCATAATTATGCCAACAGGCTGCGGACCTTTATTGCCTTTGCGCAAGACCGCGGATGGTGCCGACCAGGGTTGGCAGCCGGGATCATGGCTCCGGGCTTCAGGCCCGATGAGACCATCCCCAAGGGCATCAAGCGGTCCGACGTCATTCTTTTGCTGGAATCGACCCAGGGAGAAAAACCGTCATGCAAGCGAGACTTTGCCGTTCTGATGCTCTTGGCGAATTATGGCCTGCGGGCCAGCGAAGTCGCCGGATTGACCCTTGATGATATTGACTGGGAGAATTCGACGATCCGGGTCCGCTGCACAAAGCCGGGCAGGATTCACATATGGCCGTTGTCGCAGGCTGTCGGGCACGCCATTTTACGCTACATTCGGGACGCCCGGCCCACCGGGCATGGGCGCTGTCTCTTTCTGACCGTATGTGCGCCGATCAAACCTCTCGGGAGAAAGAATCTCACCAAGTTGGTCTCCGACCGTTTGGCAAGAATAGGGGTAGTATCCGGTCGACGGGGTCCACATGCCCTGCGCCATGCTGCCGCCCAACACCTTCTCGACCGTGGAACGTCGATGAAAGTCATTGGAGACTTCCTCGGGCATCGACATCCTGCTTCCACCGCGATCTACGCGAAAGTTGACCTGAAATCCTTGCGTGAAGTGGCCGCTCTGGACCTGGAGGGGCTGGCATGAACTTGCGCGAGGCGATCGAACACTATGTCGTCTGGCGACAGGCCCATGGCGCGAAGTTCAACACGGCGCGCAATTTGCTGCGCCAGTTCCTGCGACACACCGATGGCGAAGACGGCTGTGATGCCGTCACCCAAGCACAGGTCGCGAGCTTTCTTGCTGGTCCCGTGACGCCGCATCGTGAAAACAAGGTGTATGCCCTCACGGGGTTCTGGCAGTTTGCGATCAGTCGCGGCTATGCGACCCGTTCGCCTTTGCCCGTCCGGGAAGCCAGATCGCGCTATCGGCCTCTGCCCTTCATCTTCACGCAGGCAGAGCTCCAGCGTCTTCTTGATCGGGGAAATATCGAAGCCAGCCTGGCTGGGGCAAAGCAATTGACCGCCGGCACGTTCAGGATCCTGCTACTTCTTCTTTATGGCGCCGGGTTGCGCTTCAGCGAGGCGACCGGACTGACCATGGCAGATGTGGACCTGGCGGACGCCATCTTGACGGTCCGCGACACAAAGTTCCAAAAGAGCCGCCTCGTCCCTGTGGGGCCGCATTTGGCGACTGCGCTGGCGGACTACCTGACCATACGCCCGCTCGTCCTCACTGGAGATTGGACGGCAGATTACTTCCTGTCGACGCGAAGCGGCACGCGCTTGGCAAGCAGCACCGTTCAGGTCGCGTTCGACAGGCTGCGCGGCATAGCCGGGATTCATGGCACCACAGGCCGGCGAGAAGTTCCGCGGATGCATGATCTGCGGCACAGCTTTGCAGTTCACAGCTTGACGGCTTGGTATCGTGGGGCCGCGGACGTGCAGCGCTTGCTGCCGGTTCTTTCGACCTATCTCGGCCATTCCGATCTGGAAGGCACGAAAGTTTATCTCACGATGACACCGGAACTCCTTCAGCAGGCGTCGTTGCGCTTCGAGCAGTTTGCCCAAGAGGGAGCGGGCGCATGACCGATCGCGAAATCCTTGGCCCGTGGCTGCGGCGCTTCCTCGTCGAATATATCGTAACTGAACGGAATCTGGCCCAAAACACCCGCTCCAGCTATAGGGACACGTTCAGCTTGTTGCTGCCCTATGTCAGCCAAAACCTCCACAAGCCTGTCGAGCGGTTGGCCGTGACCGATCTCACCTCCGCTCTGGTTCTGAAGTTCCTCGGTTATCTGGAAACCGACCGGCATTGCTCTGTTCGCACGCGAAATCAACGTCTTGCGGCAATCCGGGCTTTTGCGCGCTATGTCGGCAGCAGAGACCCGGTTCTCGTCGAGTGGTGCGGCCACATCCGAGCAATCGCATCAAAGAAGGCGCTGCCGCCAGCAATCGGATGGCTGTCGCGGACTGAAATGGATGCGATGCTCGCGGTTCCGGACAGAAGAACCAGCCAAGGCCGCAGAGAGTATGCGCTTCTGCTCTTCCTTTACAACACGGGCGCTCGTGTCTCTGAGGCGGTCCAGCTGAGGGTGCGCGACCTGAACCTTGCCCGTGCCCGGGGTGGCCATGACCTTGCTACACTCCTCGGAAAGGGTGGCAAGGTGCGCCAATGTCCGCTTTGGCCCGAGACCGAGCAGATATTGACGGCCGAGATCCATGGCCGGGCAGCCGATGCTGCGGTCTTTGTCAGCCGTTTGGGCGAACAATATACCCGCTTCGGCGTCTACCGGCTGATAGAACGATGCGCCTTGCAAGTGCCGCAACTGGCCAAGCGCGCGATCACGCCCCATGTGATCCGGCACACGACGGCCTGCCATCTGGTTCAGGCCGGGGTGGACATCAATACCATTCGGGCCTGGCTCGGTCATGTCTCGATCAGCACGACCAACATCTATGCTGAAATAGACATGACGATGAAGGCTAACGCCATCGCACTTTGCGAGGTCGGCACACCGATGGGCGGGCGATCATGGAAAGGCGACAAAGACCTGATGGCTTTCCTGAAGTCCTTGTGACTTCTGGAGAACCTCAAG
>PNJK01000175.1 GCA_013821825.1 Rhodobacter sp. | reverse complement strand
GGCTCAAGGCCCTTGGGCGCGATCAGCGCCTTGTGGCCCCGGGCGTCATAGGTGGTCAGCGTCGGGCCACGCTTGATCTCTGCCACGCGGAGGCCGGCCGATTTTACACCGCGCGTTGCGGCCTCAAGCAGGCGGGCATTTCGCTCGGCCTTGGTCCTGAGTCTCTCGGCGGTCGGGCGGTCCGTTGGCTTGAGGTCGATCGCCTCGATCAGCGGGGCAAACCGGGACAGTGCTGCAAGATCGCCTGAAAGCAGAGCTTCGGCAGTCTGGTCAAGCAGGAGCTCAAGTTGCGTCACTTTCGGACCTCGCCATTGAATTGAAGATCAGCTCCGCAAGCCCGATGCCACCGCTTTCGACCATGAGCCTGGCCTGTTCCTGTCGCAGGAACGAGGAAAACTGCGCCTCACCCTGACCGCCAGCGAAAGCGCCCTGCTGCTCGCCCAGGCCGGAGTAGGCCAGCATTTCGGCAAGGAAAGTGGCTTCAAGCTCTTTCGCTTTCTGCATCAGTTTCTGCTGCCGTCCGGTGAGTTGAGTCGAAATTGGGGAGGTGTCCATTCCTTGCTCCTGATCGGTCGGATTTTCCGCAATCATCCGGCAAGCGCGTAAAGAATGAGTAACTTCTGGCTGCAATACCTCGGTCATTGCGGCAGAAGTCGTGGAACAATGCAAAGCGCGCTGGCTATCACTCTTTTCCCCTCGGCCACAGTCGATGTGCCATCGCCGGGCGCAGAGCCGACCGATCGGGGCTTTGCCATGGCCTTCGAAGCGGATCTGCCGGCCTCCGAAGGTGACATTGCTCCATCCGATGCAACCGGGGTCGGCACTGGTGTTCAGCCCGCGTGGATTGGTGCGGCCATGTCGATTCCCGTCGTCGTGCAGCCCGCACCAAGAACCGGTGGCGCGGAAAGCGACAGTGCATCTGCCCCGGTGTCGGATGGGGATTTGACTGGCACGGGTCTCTCGCCGGCGGCGGCTGCATTTGGCACCGCGGGTCTGCAAGCTGTCGAATCGGGCGACACGCCCAAAGGCACGATGCCTTCGGGGCAGGCAGAGCTGGCCAGTCCCATGCGCGCAGGGCCGGTCGGCCCTGACCAGACCGGCATGCCGTCAGATCGTGCGTTTCCTCCTGATCCACCAGAGGGTGCCCAACCTGAAAAGGTGCCATCGGGATCCTGGCCAGACGAATCGCCCGCTTTGCGATTGCCCGCGCAACAAACGAATGCTGCGGTGCCCGAAACTTCCGTCCGTGCCGGACAGGCCGGGCCAGGCGGCACCGGTGATACGGTCGAGGTCGCCGCCGCCCCGACAAGCGCCGTGACTGGAAACACCGGTGCGCAGACTGCGCGGATCGACCCCCCGGTTCCTGAAGGTCTGGATCGTAGGGAACCACCGCAGGACGCCCGGATCGCAAGAGACGCGCCTGCTGCCGAGTCCTCGGGACCATACGACCGGGCCATGGACCCGACAGCGCAGGTCAGGCCGGACGACCTCGGCGGCCCGTCCGTGGTGGCCGCCCTCCTGCCGTCGAAAGAGCCATTGGCTGCACCGACCCCGTCCGCCAGCAGTTTCTGGGAGCGCGCCTTTGCAGGATTGACCGCGCCGCAAGGGTCCGCCACCGGACTGCAAGCGGATCGGAATGCCGATCCTGACCCGGTCGCCATTGCCCTGCTTCCGGCGACCAGCGCGACGGAACCCAACGTGTCGCTGGGAACCTTGGCGAACTCGATCGGCCAACAGATCATGGATCCGCCGCGCAGACGGTCGGAAACGGTGGTCTCGAACGAAGCTCCGGCGAAGGTCAGTGCGCGCGCGATCACGGTCGCGCCTCTCTCCCCGTCGGCAGCGCAGACAGAGCAGCCAGCACTGATCCTTCTGTCGGAGTGGGACAGGGGTCTCTTGGAAAGCCGTGCAGAGCCTGGCTTTCCGGTCTTGGCCGGTCCTTCGCTGCACTCCTGGTCTGGTGCCGCCTCGGTCCCGCAGAGCCCGTCGTCGTTGCCGGTTCAGCAGGTCGCCGCGCAACTTGCCGGAGTTCTGGTCGAAACCTCGGACAAGGCGACCGAGCTTGCACTCGCCCCGGAAGAACTCGGTCGCGTGAGATTGCGGCTCGAAGCGGATGCAGCGAACCCGGACAGGCTGGTGATCCTGATCAGCGTCGAGCGGCCCGAAACACTTGATCTGTTCCGGCGCCATGCGGGCGACCTTGCCGCGGCAATCAAGGCTGCCGGCTATTCCGGGGCGGACATCGGCTTTGGACAGGATGGCCAAGGCAGAAGTCCAGACCGGCGGCATGAACCGAATGCCCTTGGACCGGGACGGTCTCGTGATGAGCAGACACCGATTTCTCCGACCCGACGCGATGCCGTCGGAGCCACCCTAGACCTTAGACTGTGAGGCCAGAAAAATGGACATCTCTCCAGTAACTTCCGCCGCAAGTGCAAATCCGGGCACCCCGGCCCCCCCGAAGATCACCTCGGACTTCAACACCTTCCTGCGGATGCTGACGGTGCAGATGCAGAACCAGGATCCGATGAACCCGATCGACTCGGCCGATTACGCCGTGCAGCTTGCCACATTTTCAGGGGTCGAACAGCAGGTGCGCACGAACCAGTTGCTTGCCGACCTGCAAGGCCGGTTCCAGCAGTTCGGCATGGCGGATATGGCCAGCTGGATCGGCAAGGAAGCACGTTCTGATGCGCCTGTCCTGTATCAGGGCACCCCTGTCACCTTGTCGCCGACCCCGGCGGTCGGTGCGACCCGTGCGGTCCTTGCGGTTCGTGATACGGCCGGAAACCTCGTCTCGCGCGAGGAAATTCCAGTCAGCGCCGAACCCTATCAATGGCTCGGGGGCGGGATGGATGGCACGCCGCTCCCGTCCGGACTCTACTCGATTTCCCTGGAAAGCCTGAATGGCGAGACAGTCATCGATTCGCGCCCGGTCGAGCATTATGCCCGTGTGGTCGAGGCACGGGGCGGCGGAACCAACGGCACATCCCTTCTTCTGGAAGGCGGCATCGAGGTTCCGACCGCAAGGGTCACAGCCTTGCGAAGCCGGCAGGGCTGAGTCTCGATCAAAGTCGTCCGGGGTCACGACTTCGGCGCAGCACCGCGCCTTGGCTGCGTTATTTGCATCAGGTCCGCAAACCTGGCGCATCGAATGAAGCGTCATCCAGGTAGGTCCGCTTCATGTAGGTGATGATCGTGTCACGGAACTGCCGGGTATGGGCATGCGCCAATGCATCCGCCCGCGCCACATCGCGGTCACGGATCGCG
>PNJK01000174.1 GCA_013821825.1 Rhodobacter sp. | reverse complement strand
GCCCGCGCTTGGCGGCCAGAACCGAAAAGCCAAGGAAGGTCGCGCCGTTCACATAGAAGCTGAACAGCAGGAACGCACCTGCCGCGCCGTTCGCGACCGGATCCATCAGCACGAAGGCCAGGGGGATCGCCCCGTAGAAGGCAAAATCGCAGACGATATCGAGATAACCGCCGAAATCCGTCTTGCCCCGCGCCCGGGCCACCGCGCCGTCCAGCCCGTCAGCCAGTCGACTGGCCAACAGGACCAGCCCGACCAGGACACCCGACCAACCGGCAGCGATGAGACCCGCGGCCGCCAGACCCAGTGCCAGTCCGGCCAGTGTCACCCCGTTTGCCGTCGCCCCGCGCGCAGCCAGCCAGCGCCCGCTTTCGTTCAAGGGGGCGTCGATCACCCCGCGCATCAGCCCGTCCAGCATGGTTCTTCCTCGCCCGGGCTGCATCCTCTCCGGTTGCTCCCCGCATGGGAAGTCAACTTTCCGCGCATTTCCGCCGAACTCTCGGCCGGAATTGGCCTTCTTCGGCGCAAGTGGGGCGCGCCCAGTCCGCATCACTGCTATTTCACCGTCTGCGCCACATTCTGCCCGATTGCGGCCCAAATGGGCTGCAACGCTTGTCCTGCGCCATTCCGGGGGTTTTGTCATGTTCACGCGCCTGACGATTGCGGTTGTTGCCGTCGCGGCACTGTTTTCGTTCGCCTCTGCCGCCCGGGCCTGCTCGGATCCCGGCAATGCGGCGGCCTTGCAGAAGGAACTCCTGACCAGCCTGAATGCCGAACGACAGGCGCGCGGGCTGTCGGCGCTGGTGCTGTCGGCCAAGCTCGACAAGGCCGCGCAAGGCCAGGCCTGCGACAAAGCCAAACGCAAGTCCATCAGCCACATCTCGTCGGACGGCGGCACGTTGAAAACCCGCCTGCGCCGCGTGGGCTATGGCTTCCGCACCGCTGCCGAAAATACCGGCCGCGGCTTTGCCAGCGGCACCCGGGCCGTCGAATGGTGGATGAACTCGCCGAAGCACCGGGACAACATCCTTCTGCGCAAGGCGCGTGAGGTCGGCATCGGCATTGCCGTCAGCCCGGCACCGGACAGCAAACTGCACTGGATCCTCGTCGTCGGCGCGGCGAAATAGCCCTATCTCGCGATCATCAGCTCGGCCTTCAGCCCGCCCAGGGCGTCGCTTTCCGACAGCCGCAGCGCCCCGCCGTGGCTGAAGGCGATATCCGAGGCAATCGACAGGCCCAGGCCGACCCCGGCGCCCAGGTTCGGATCGCGTGAGGCATCCAGCCGGGTGAAGGGTCGCATCGCCTCGTCACGCTGACCGGCGGGGATGCCCGGCCCGTCGTCTTCGACCGATATCCGCAGGCTGCGATCCTGAAAGACCAGCCGGACCTCGACCCTGCCGCCATAACGCCGGGCATTGCTGACCAGGTTTTCCACCGCCCGCCGGATCGCCTGCGGACGCATCTCCACCGGCCCTGCCCGGCCCTCGACCCCCGCCAGGCGCACCCCCGTCCCGGCGCGTTCGACCACCTCCTGCACCAGCAAGACCGCGTCCGTTGGCGCTGAACCCTCCATCGCATCGCCCCGCACGAAGGCCAAAAACTCGTCGACCATCCGCTCCATCTGCATGACGTCGGCCTGCAGCGCCGCAACCTCCGCATCCTCGGGCATCAGCGACAGCGCCAGCCGCATCCGGGTCAACGGCGTGCGCAGGTCATGGCTCACCCCCGACAGCATCAGGGTGCGCTGCTCGATCTGCCGCTCGATCCGCGCGCGCATGTCAAGGAACGCCCGCCCCGCTGCCCGCACTTCCAGCGCCCCGCGCGCCTTGTAGGGAACCGCACGGCCCTTGCCGAACTCCTCGGCCACCTCGGCCAGCTTGGTGATCGGCCGCAACTGCCGTCGCAGGAAGAAATACGCGATCACCGTCATGAGCGCCGACGTCACCACCATCAGCACGATCAGCTGGTGAGGGTTCGCCGCCGACATGCGGCGACGGCTGACTTCGGCCTCGAACGGACCGAAGCGGCTGTCGAACCGAAGGCGGACGCCCCGGTTCCGGGCCGTCAGATCGACCGCCGCCAGCGCCGGAAGCCTGCTGCGCAGCGTCGCGATGATCGTGCCGCCCGACAGGTCGATGACCGCCATCCGATCCGCGACCGGAGCATCCTGACCCGCCGGCAGCGTCAGGCTGATTTCCAGCGCCCGGGCAAGCGGCACCACCCGTGCCCTGGCCGCCTCCAGACTGCCATTTGCCTCGATCTCGTCCAGAAGAAACGCCAGGTCGATCGCCACCCCTTGCGTCATCTGCCGGGTCACGTCTTCATAGAAGCGCTGGATGAACTCGGTCGAAAAGACCAGCTGAATCGCAAGGATCGGCACGATCAGGATCAGCGCCGCGCGGCCATAGAGGCCCCTGGGAATGATACGTTTGACGACCGACATCGCCGGAAAGCCTATCCGTCTCGCCCTGCCTTGGAAAGCCGCACATGACCGCCCACCCGCCGATCCGCAGCCTTCTGGCCCCGAACCCCTCGGCTCTGACCGGGAACGGCACCAACACCTGGATCCTCGGGGCGACCGATCTTGCCGTGATCGATCCCGGGCCTGACGACCCCGCGCATCTCGCGGCGATCCTCGCCGCGGTCGGCCCCGGCCAGCGGATCAGCCACATCGTCGTGACCCACGCCCATCTCGATCACTCCGGCCTCGCCCGTCGCCTTGGCGCGGTTGCCCGGGCACCCGTCTACGCCTACGGCACCGCAACCGAGGGGCGCAGCCCCGTGATGACCCGCCTGGCCCCCGGACTTCCGGTTCGCGGTGACGGGCTCGACCTGACCTTCGCTCCGGATCGTCGCCTGTCGGACGGCGACGCGCTCCTTGGCCCCGGGTGGGAGCTGCGCGCGATCCATACACCCGGCCATCTCGGCGGGCATCTCTGCCTTGCGCTCGGCGACACACTCTTCTCGGGCGATCATGTCATGGGCTGGTCGACGTCCACCGTCTCGCCCCCCGATGGCGACATGGGCGCCTACATGGCTTCGCTGCACCGCCTGGCACGTCGGCGCTGGCTCCGCTTTCTGCCCGGACACGGGGCCCCGGTCGAAGACCCGGGGCAACGTTTGCGGGACCTGATCACCCACCGCCAGACGCGCGAGGCGCAGATCCTGTCCGCCCTGGGCGATGGCCCGGCGCGCATTCCCGAGCTTGCCGCCCGGTTGTACCACGATATCCCTCGCAGTCTCCTGCCCGCCGCAGAACTCAACATCCTGGCTCATCTTGTTGATCTGGCCTCCAGAAACCGC
>PNJK01000173.1 GCA_013821825.1 Rhodobacter sp. | reverse complement strand
GTGTTGACCACCTCGGACGAGGTGCAGACGAACGCATCCGGCAGCACGCGGCGGACGATCTCGGCCGCCTTCATCTCGTGCTCGGGGTTCACGAAGGAATAGAGGAACCCGATCATCACCGCATCCAGCCCGCGCGCGGCGAACAGCTCCGCCGCCGCCTCAACCTGATCCAGCGCCAGCGCGGTTTCCACCCGACCGTCGGGCGGCAGGATCCGCTCGTCCACCACGATCCGGTTGCGCCGCTTGATCAGCGGTGCGCTTTGCCACGGCACATCGAACTGCAGGCTGAAGTTATGAGGCCGCTTGTGCCGCCCCATATGCAGAATGTCCCGAAAGCCGCGCGTGGTGATCATCCCGACCTCGGCCCCGTTGCGTTCGATCACGATGTTGGTCGCAACCGTGGTGCCGTGAAACAGGGCGTCGATCTGCGACGGCTGCACACCCGCAATCGCGCAAAGCTCGACCACCCCCTGGACGACGCCAATCGACTGGTCTGCGGTGGTCGACGATACCTTGTGCGTAAATACCCGCTGCAAGCCGCCCGCTTCGACCTGTTCAAGCACAAGGTCCGTGAACGTCCCGCCGACATCGACACCGACCCGTATCATTCCACACCCCGCTGAACGGCTTTATCAGGCTGATTGAGACACGGAACCGCCCGGGCACAAAGCGGATTTTGCATACCGCCTACAACCGCCCCGGACCCTTCCCAGATGACCTCCTTGCCTGAATTCCCTTGCTAAAGCAGTGATTTGGCACACAAGCCATGCGCAATAAGCACAGCCAGCCCCTGCGCCATGCGCAAAGCCGATAGCTGATTTCGCAACTTTGCAGCCCTCGGCGCACAAGATACACGCCGTACCCTACCCGTTCGGAGGCAGGATCGCGCCTGTGCGTTCGACGATCAGCCGGTAATGTTCGGGTCTGCGATGACGGGCGAAGTTGAAGATCGTCTCCTTGTAGACCCGCCCCATGTCGAGATCGCATTTCGCGGTGATGACCTCGTCCTCGACCGTCACCGCCTGCGCCACAAGCTCGCCCGAGGGGGCGATGATCACGCTTTGCCCGCCCATGCGCGACCCTTCCTCGGTCCCGCATTTCGCCGTCCCAACCACCCAGGTCGCATTCTGGTAGGCCCCGGCCTGCATCGACAGGTGGTTGTGAAACAGCGTCAGACTGTTGACGACCTCGTCGCCGGTATGGTCGAACGGCGTGTTGTAGCCCAGCATGACCATATCGACCCCCTGCAACCCCATCACCCTATAGGTTTCCGGCCAGCGCCGGTCGTTGCAGATCGCCATCCCCATGATGCCGCCAAAGCCGCGAAACACCGGAAACCCCAGGTCGCCAGGTTCGAAGTAGCGTTTTTCAAGGTGCTGGAACGCCCGCCCGGGCTGCGGCGCGTCATGTCCGGGCAGATGCACCTTGCGGTATTTCCCGATGATCCGCCCCGCCTGATCGACCAGGATGCTGGTATTGAACCGGCGCCTCACCCCGCCTTCGACCACCAACTCGGCATAGCCAAGGTTGAAGCCTATCCCCAGCCGCTTCGCCTCGTCGAACAAGGGCATGGTCGCCGCCGAGGGCATTTCGGCCTCGTAGAAACTGTCCAGTTCGGCCTCGTCCTCGATCATCCAGCGCGGAAAGAACGTGGTCAGCGCCAGTTCGGCGAAAACCACCAGGTCACAGCCCCGCGCCTTGGCCTCGCGCATCATTTCGATCAGACGCCGCACCGCATCGGCCCGCGTTTCCGACCGAGCGATCGGCCCCATCTGCGCTGCTGCCGTGATCAGATGCCGTGCCATGCCCGCCCCCTTTGCCGTTCAGGAAAACTCGCGCCGCAAGTCAGCGCCATGCTGGTCCTTCGCGGGCACCGGACCGGTTCCGATCCCGCCATCGCCGAAACGCACGCCCCGCCCCATCATCCGCACGGGGCCAGTGGGGCTGTCCACCGTCACATGCCGCGCCTGCGGGTGAACCTGCAGATCGTCGAGGTCCGAAATCCGCCCACAAGCGATTCCGGCCCCCTGCAACAGCCGCATCGCCGCCTCGCGGTCCAGTGCCACCAGAACCGGCGCGATCAATGCCTCTACTTCGTCGCGATGCGCCACGCGGGCCACGTTCGTCGCATACCGCCCATCCGCGGCCAATTCGGGCCGCCCCAGCGCATGGGTGACCAGCATCATCCATTCCCGATCGCTCTGCACGGCCAGCAACACCTCGCGCCCGTCCGAGCAAGGAAAGGCGGCGTAGGGTGCAATCGACGGATGTCGCATGCCCAGACGTCCCGGTGCCGCCCCACCATAAGTGGCTTGCAGATAGGGCACGTTCATCCAGTCGGCCATCGTGTGGAACAAGGACACCTCGACCACCCGTCCCTGCCCCGTCCGCCCCCGCGCGATCAGCGATTGCAGCACAGCGGCAAAGGCCGTTTCACCGGCGGCGATGTCGCAGACCGAAAGCCCCACCCGCGCAGCACTTTCGGGCGTGCCGTTGATCGACAGAAGCCCGCTTTCGCCCTGGATCAGCATGTCATAGGCCTTGGCGTCACGATAAGGCCCCTCCTCGCCATAGCCCGAGATCGAGACATAGATCAGCGACGGATGGGCCTCACGCATCGCCTCGGCCCCGACCCCCAGCCGGTCGACGGCTCCCGGCGCAAGGTTCTGCACGAAGACATCCGCCTGCCCGATCATCCGGCGCAGCAGCGCCATATCCTTATCCTGCCGCAGGTCGAGGCAGATCGACTCCTTCCCGCGGTTGATCCAGACGAAGTAGGCGCTTTCGCCATGCACCAGCCGGTCGTAACTGCGCGAGAAATCCCCCTCGGGCCGTTCGATCTTGATGACCCGCGCACCCGCATCCGCCAGACGCGCCGTCGCCAAAGGTGCCGCCACCGCCTGTTCCAGCGAGACGACCAGCAACCCTTCTAGGTCACGCCCCATCATGCCCGCCCATAGCTTTTGGGCAGGCCCAGCACCTGCTCGGCGATGTAGCACAGGATCATGTTGGTCGAAATCGGCGCCACCTGATACAGCCGCGCCTCGCGGAACTTGCGCTCGACATCATATTCCTCGGCAAAGCCGAAACCGCCATGGGTCTGCAAACAGGCCTCGGCCGCCTCCCAGCTTGCATCGGCGGCCAGCATCTTGGCGGCATTCGCTTCGACCCCGGGATTGTGCCCCGCATCGTAAAGCCCCGCCGCCCGATAGACGATCGCCTCGGCCGCCATCATATGCGCATAGGCCCGCGCCAGCGGAAACTGCACCCCCTGGTTCTTCCCGATGGGCGTTCCAAACA
>PNJK01000172.1 GCA_013821825.1 Rhodobacter sp. | reverse complement strand
GATACCCCCCGGCCAGGGCTGTCACCGCAATCCCGAGGGCGACACCGATCACCAGTTGCCAGTTGCCGTTTTCGTCGTCCATTCCCGTCTCGTTCCGCCGCGCGTGGCCGCGGCCACCGGATCAAAGTGTCTCGTCGGCCGCCGGGTCTGGCAAGGGTGGTCTCCTGTCAGGCCCGGCGGTCAGCCGCACCATTCCTAACCCGATCACTGCGGCATAAATGCGTTGCGCCTTTGACAACAGTTCGGTTTCCGCCACCCCGGCACCGCGCGGGGCAGCGCGCGGATCGCGCAGGGGCCGCCGGTCGGTCCGTTCCCGAACCATCCGTTCCCGAACCATCCGGGCGCGCGGCTCGGGGCGGCCCCGGCCGTGCGGCGCTTGCCCCCCGGATCCTTGCCCCCCCGGATCCTTTTGGCCCGAATCCTTGCGCCCCGGTGGTGCGCGGCGTAAGGCAGCGCGACATTTCCTGCCCTGAGGTCGTGATGATCCCGCGCTATTCCCGTCCCGAAATGGTGGCGATCTGGTCCCCCGAGTCCCGTTTCAGGATCTGGTTCGAGATCGAGGCCCATGCCTGCGACGCGCAGGCCGCCCTTGGCGTGATCCCGAAGGCCAATGCCGAGGCAGTGTGGCGGGCGAAGGACGTCACCTTCAATGTCGCCCGCATCGACGAGATCGAGGCGGTCACGAAGCATGACGTGATCGCGTTCCTCACCCATCTCGCCGAACATATCGGGGCGGATGACGCGCGGTTCGTGCATCAGGGGATGACCTCGTCCGATGTCCTCGACACCACGCTGAACATCCAGCTCTGCCGGGCGGCGGACCTTCTGCTCAAGGCGCTGGACCGCGTGCTGGCCGCGCTGAAGACCCGCGCCTATGAGCACAAGGACACCGTCCGCATCGGTCGCAGCCACGGCATCCATGCCGAGCCGACGACGCTGGGCCTGACCTTCGCGCGGTTCTACGCCGAGATGGCGCGCAACCGCGACCGGCTGGTGGCGGCACGGGCCGAGGTCGCGACCGGAGCGATTTCCGGTGCGGTCGGAACCTTCGCCAACATCGACCCGCGCGTCGAAGCGCATGTCTGCAAGATGCTGGGCCTTCGCCCCGAGCCGATCTCGACCCAGGTGATCCCGCGCGACCGGCATGCGATGTTCTTCGCGACGCTGGGCGTCGTCGCCAGTGGCATCGAGAACATCGCGACCGAGATCCGCCACATGCAGCGGACCGAGGTGCTGGAAGCGGAAGAATTCTTCTCCCCCGGGCAGAAGGGCTCGTCGGCCATGCCGCACAAGCGCAACCCGGTGCTCAGCGAGAACCTGACGGGCCTGGCGCGGCTGGTGCGGATGGCGGTTGTCCCGGCGCTGGAGAACGTGGCGCTTTGGCACGAGCGGGACATCAGCCATTCCTCGGTCGAGCGCATGATCGGCCCGGACGCGACGATCACACTGGATTTCGCGCTGCACCGGCTTGCCGGGCTGATCGAAAAGCTGGTGGTCTACCCGAAGAACATGCTGCGAAACATGAACAAGTTCAAAGGCCTGGTCATGTCGCAACGGGTGCTTCTGGCGCTGACGCAGGCGGGCGTCAGCCGCGAGGACAGCTATCGGCTGGTGCAAAGGAACGCGATGAAGGTCTGGGAGACGGGGGCGGATTTCAAGACCGAGCTTCTTGCCGACCCGGAGGTCACCGCAGCCCTGTCGCCCGCCGAGATCGAGGAAAAGTTCGACCTCGGCTACCACACCCGTCATGTCGACACGATCTTTGCCCGGGTGTTCGGCGGCTGATGCCGACCGCGTCGGCACCGGGTGCCGGGCGCGAAACCGGAGGTGTGCCGCCAGAGCGGCCCTCAGCGCGGGAAAAACCGACCCGCCGGGAGGCAGCCGTCAAGGTCCCGTTAACCCGGGGCTGCGAGGCTGTGCGGGACAGGAATCGATGAGGACCAGATGCCGCAGGACATGGTACCGCTGGCGCGGATCACCCCGGAGCGCCGGGTTGTGCAGGTCGCTCCACTGCCCCGCCGGGTTCTGACGCCCCGGCAGAAGGCCGCCGTGATCGTGCGCTATCTCTTGACCGAAGGCACCGCCCTGCCCTTGTCCTCGCTGCCCGAACACATGCAGGCCGCGCTGGCCGAACAGATGGGACAGATGCGGCTGGTCGACCGGTCGACCCTTGACGAGGTGGTGTCGGAGTTTCTGGCCGAACTCGAATCCGTGGGCCTCGCCTTTCCTGGCGGGATCGAAGGTGCCTTGTCGATGATGGACGGCCATATCTCACAATCCGCCGCCCAGCGACTGCGGCGCATGTCCTCGACCTCGTCGAAGATCGACCCCTGGGAACGCATCATGGCGCTGCCCCCGGACCGTCTGCTGCCGATCCTGGTGAACGAGGCGGTCGAGGTCGGCGCCGTGATGCTGTCGAAGCTGCCGGTCGGCAAGGCGGCGGAGCTTTTGGGGAAACTTCCCGGCGAACGGGCCCGCCGCGTGGCCTTTGCGGTGTCGCTGACCGGAAATGTCGATCCCGAGACCGTGCGCAGGATCGGGGCCGCCCTGCTGACCGAACTGGACAACCAGCCGCCCAAGGCCTTCGACATCGGGCCGGTCGAACGGGTGGGGGCGATCCTGAACGTCTCGCCCTCGCTGACCCGCGACGACGTGCTGCAAGGGCTGGAGGCCGAGGATGCCGTCTTCGCGGCCGAGGTCAGGAAGGCGATCTTCACCTTCGTCCACATCCCCGCGCGCCTCAACCCGCGCGACACGCCGAAGATCACCCGCCTTGTCGAACAGCCGCAACTGGTCACCGCACTTGCCGCCGCGATCGGCAAACCCGGGCTGGAAGAAGCGGCCGAGTTCATCCTGGCCAACATCTCGCAACGCCTGGCGCAGGGCCTGCGTGAGGAAATGGGCGCGCGGGGCCGCGTCAAGGAGAAAGACGCCGAAGAGGCGATGACCGCGATCATCGGCGCGATCCGCATGCTGGAGACATCGGGCGAAATCACCCTGATCCAGCCAGAGGAGGCGTGACGCCCGGTCATCGGCAGCCGGGACGGCCAGGCCACTCAGCGACCCGCACCGCGGGAACCGCTGCGCCCGACCGGTGGCCGACGCAATCGGGACCCTGGCGCGGACGGTGACCGAGGACCTCGTCTGCGTCCTCGTCGGCGGTAGGACCGGACCGCCCGGCGGGTCACCGAAGCATCGCAGCGCACGGGCCGGACAGGGCACACCGGGCTCGGGACGGGCCGGGGTCGGGACGGGCAGGCCGAGGTCGGGACGGGCCGGGTCCGGACGCGCTCAGGACCGGCCGGCCATGGTCAAGCAGCGATCAACAGG
>PNJK01000171.1 GCA_013821825.1 Rhodobacter sp. | reverse complement strand
CCAACACGGGTATCCCGGATCGATCCCTTTGCCCCGGTGCCTCCCTTCCAACACGCCGCTTGACCCCAGGCAATCGAACGATCCCTCGTTCATCTGCGGACCAGCATGCCAGCCTTGCCCCTGAATTCACCGTCTCTGGACCTAGTGTCGCAAGTAGCCGGACTTGTCTTGCCGGATCCGCTCTGCGGCAAAGGCCATGAAGCTTCGAACGCGTGGCTGCCGATAGGCTTCAGGTGAAGCCAAGAGCCACCAGGCGCTGTCGGTCTCGACAAGTGGTGGAAAGCACAGCACAAGTCCCGGTGTCGTCATGCCAACCATGACGGACAAGAGCCCAACTCCCAGCCCGGCCCGAACCGCACCTGACATGTTCGGATTCGAATTGGATGTCGTCGCCACCTGCTCGCCGCGCACGAAGCTCATGAAGATGATCGAGAAATGCAGCGTGGCGACCAGCCCGCTATAGGCCACGACGGCATGGTCCTTAAGGTCGTCCATCGAGAGAGGCATGCCGTTCCGCTGAACATAGGCCTCCGAGCAATAGACCCCCCATGTGAAATCGGGCAGGCGCATCGAGATCAATGTATCGCCGGTCAGGTTGCCGCCGGTCGCACGAAAGGCGATGTCGGCTTCACCTCTTTCCAGGCTGACCCGATGCTCGGCCGACAGGCTCTCGAACCGGACTTCGGGGTGCAGCGCGCGATAGGCCAGAATGATCGGGCTTGCCACATGGGTCATGATCGCCTCGGCCGCGGTCACCCGGATCGAGCCCGATAAATCCCGGGTCAGCCGCGTCGCGTCGACTTCGACATCCGCGGCGGCGACCTCTACCGCTTCGATTCTCTGACGAAGCGCCTGACCCTGCGGGGTCAGGGCGAATCCGCGCGTGGTCCGGGTAAAGAGGACAAGGCCAAGCGCGTGTTCCAGCGCCTCGATCCGGCGGCTGACGGTTGTCTGGTTGCGGTTCAGGATGCGTGCTGCCGCAAGCGTGGAGCCTTCGCGCGCCACAGCCAGGAAGATGCGCAGGTCGCTCCATTCGTACATGCGCTGCAGCTTACTTCGGTTCTGCAAAGACGCAGAGCGATTAGTATTCAAGCGGGATACAGGCTTCAAAGGCTTCGTGTCATGGTGCCTCATACCTGCAACACCATGACATGAAGGGATAATCATCATGAATCGCCGTAAAGCTGGAACCTATGCCTTTGCCGGAGCCGCTGCCATGGACGCTTACTACGGCGCTCCGTCTGCGGCATCCGCCGATGTGTCTGCGCTTGGGCCGGTGCTAGCCGTGGTGAGCCATCCTGTGGCCGACTTTGCCGCCTGGCGGGTCGTCTACGATGAAGCCCAGCCGGTCCGCGATGCCGCCGGAGTCACCGGGGCCGAGGTCTTTGTTGACGCCGCGAACCCGTCGATGGTGGTGATCATTCACCGCTTCCCGTCCATCGAAGCCGCGCAAGGCTTCTTCCAGAACCCGGATCTGGCAGCCGCCATGAAGCGCGGAGGCGTCACTGCGCCTCCGACGATCCTCTTAGCGTCAGCCGCCTGACCCGAAAAGCTATCAGGGGCGGGCGTTGCACGCCAAGCCGGCCCCCTGTTCCTAAGGGGCCGCCCAACCGGGCCGCCTAGGCTCAAGACCTGATCGCCTTAACCGTCCATCGCACCGTCAAGGAGACAGCACATGGAACACATGCCCATCGGCTTGCCCGAGCTCTTCTGGTTAAGGCTCGCGACATCCACAATCACCATCTCGACAGCACAATGTGGGATGGCATCACCTTTCGCGACGACGACATCGTGATCGCCACCTATGCCAAATCCGGCACAACCTGGATGCAGCAGATCGTCAGTCAGCTGATCTTTGATGGAGCCGAAGGGATCCAGACCGCCGTCCTCAGCCCCTGGGTCGATCTGCGCATTCCTCCGCGGCAGGTCAAGCTGCCCGAGGCCGACAGCGTTGTCCTGGAGGCGCGGATGCTTGAGGAACTGGGAGCCGATTGCGCTGCGTGGATGCAGGCAGGCGGCAAGGCCTGATGACGAGGAGTTCACGTCGGATTCAACCTGTGCGTTGGATCCGACGGGGTTGCAGATGTCTGTCGCCCTCAACGTGTTCGCCGCAGTGTCGGCGTCAAAACCCCGAACAGCGGCCTGAGCGAAGGGTTCTGTCGCAGACTTCGGCTGTTGACCCGTGTGTCTGGGAGGATCGACGATTCTAGTCCGAAGCAACATTGCTTGGAGGACTCCACACGATTTCGTTCAAAGGCGCGCAGTTCCGAAAGATCAGTACACGCCCGGACTCTGCCCTTCGCCCAGTTCGCGGAACTCGACGTGTAAGTGGAAGAGATCAAGACCATCCTCCGTCCAAGGCTGAACCTTGCGACAAAGCCCAACTGACAGTACGTGTCCCGCCAAATATTTCAGACGACGACTCGCCACATGCGGAACCGCCCTTGGCCCGTGACCTCGCGGATCAAGCCTTTTTCCTCCATCCACGCGAGGTTGCGCTGAACTGCCGCGCGGCTGGCTCCCGTCAGGGCCTCGGCCATCGGGGCAGAGACCAGGGGCCATTCGGTCAAGACAGCGCGCAAGGCTCGCGGTGTTTTCCCCGAGAGCGGGGTCATCTTGGCTGTCGCCCGCACTGACCAGGCTTCGAAATCGTCCAGATGACGCATCGCTCTGAGAAGGGCGCTTTCCATTCCGTCGATCCAGTGCGCCAGACGCTCGCTGGGCAGGCCGCCGGCACGCAACCCCCCTGCCCCGCCCACCATGGCCAGCGGCACGAAGACCGCCCCCCTGCCCTCGCTGGCCGCGATGCGCGCCGCGATGACGGCCGCTTCCATGCGGTCGCTTTGCTGCCCAAGGCCCGCGAGGCTCCAGAGGTGAAAGCCCATGCAGGCCCGACTGATCGGATGCAGATCACACGCGGCCGTCATCCGGTCGAGCCACCCGCCTGCGCGGTCCGTGAACGGCTCGGCCTCATCGGCCATGTTTCCGGGGTCGCGGTCAAGGAACGCGGCCAGGTCCGCCTCGGGTCCGGGACCGCCTGTCAGACGCCGCACCGCCCATCCGACACGCACGAGCGAAGCGGTATCGTCCTGCACGCCCGACAGGCGCGAGGACATCCAGATGGCAAGGCGATCCGGGCCAACCCGATCGCCCACAAACCAGCTGATGTCTGCGGCTTCGATAAGGGCGAGCCTGTGCCGCTACCCCTCCGGGGCGCGGCGCAGCCGGTCGTCTAGCGCCCCGAGCCGTCCGGCCACCCGAGCAAGACGTGCAGCACACCCCGCCTCGGCTCTCATCCAATCTTCGACAATCTCGCTTTCACGGCGTTCTGCCCGTGGGCCGGGGGGCAGATAG
>PNJK01000170.1 GCA_013821825.1 Rhodobacter sp. | reverse complement strand
GCGGTTCAGTAGAATCCCTGCTGCGCGCAGGAACCTCATATGGAAGCTGAACATCGTCATGGAACCCATATGGCCGCTGCGCTCCAGGATTTCAATCTCGCCAAAGCCGGTCCGGTGGCCTGACCGGCGCAAACGCGCCGATCAGGCGGATTTCCTGAAACAATGCCTTATGGGCAACAACGCATAGCCGCCGCATCGGTTGACTTGTCTGGGACGGCTACATACCGTTGATGCATGGTGTCGCAAGCAAACCACTATCGGTTTCCTCTGCTGAACCGCCCTTGTCCCCGGGCGGTCTAGGCGTTTGCGCGCCTGCTGAACCTCCCGGGGCCTCCTCGCATTCCCAGAAATCTTGCGGCCACGCGCCGCCCGAGGAGAAATCATGGCCAGAAGCTGCACCCTCCAACCCGAAGTCCATCCGTTTGCCACCACCGCCCGGGTACGGCCGCGGGGCAGGGCGGTCCTGCCAGTGGCGGACTATGATCTTCTTCTTGAATATCTCGAAATCTGTGAACGTGACAGGGGACCGAACTGGGCCTTGCTTGCCTATGTCCTGCAGAACCGGATCGTTAACAGCGAACCATCCCACCAGCCAGTGGACCGAGACATAGTGGTCAGCCGGAACGAGGTCATATACTCGGTGAGTGGGGCATCGGTCGAAGCTGGCCTGCTCGTGCACCAGCCGAACGCTGGACCCCGGCAACGGGGAATCATTCCGGTCTCGTCAATTTTAGGCGCGACGCTTATCGGCATGCGTATTGGGCAGCGCGCGCCGCTTCTGTGCGAAGACGGTTCTGTAAAGTCGCTTGTGGTTGTTGACACGGTCAGCCCCAATCCGACGCCGGGACCAAACCTTTGTCCGGAGTTGCAGGAAAGAAGATCGTGATGGAATTTCTGGTGCTGATTTCTGCCGCCTTTGGTGCGGGGGTGTTGAACACGATTGCGGGTGGGGGAACCTTTCTTACCTTCCCGGCGCTGGTCTTCACTGGCATGCCGCCGGTCATGGCCAATGCTACGAGCACAGTGGCTGTCTTTCCGGGATATCTGGGGGGCGCACTGGGTTTTCGGCAAGAGCTGGGCGGTTTTGACCGCCGCCGGCTGTTGCGACTTGCCGGTATCACCCTTGCGGGAGGGCTGGTCGGCTCAGGCCTGCTGCTGGTTTCGTCAAACGAAGCCTTTGCCGTGGTGGTCCCCTTCCTGCTCTTGGCTGCGACTCTGGCATTTCTTTTTGGGGACCTTGTTCGATCATGGGCCGCAGCAAGAGCACGGGATGTTACGGCAGACGGCGCATTGGGTTTGTTTGCGGTGGCGCTTTATGGCGGCTATTTCAACGGCGGTCTTGGCATCATTCTGCTGGCGCTGTTCTCGCTTTGGGGGATGGCGGACCTCGACCGCATGAACGCCCTGAAATCGGGGTTGAGCTTTCTGTTGTCGGCCATCTCGGTGGCGGTGTTCGCCGTGGCGGGTCTGGTAGCCTGGCCGCAGGCTGCCGTCATGATGCTGGCTGCGACTGCTGGCGGCTATGCTGGGGCCCCCCTGGCGCGCGCCCTGCCCAAACCGGTCGTCCGTGGGGTCATCGCCACGGTGGGCTTTGGGATGAGCGCGATCTTCTTCTGGCGCCTGATAGCTGCGGGTTGACGGCGTGCGTCGCGCTTCGATGGCCCCTTGGCACCATGCCGGAATGGCGGCGCTCTCCGTGAGGGCGCCTTTCAGACATGTTGGGCGAATGAATTCCCTGTTCAACATTTCGGCTGTCTTCCCCCTCCTGTGCGGGTTCAGTTCAAACAATGTCTGAGGGTTGCCCGATCGCCTGAGGCCTAGGGCAACCCCGGAAAGTGATGAACCCCTGATCGCCCCCGCCGCAGCGCGCGGGGTCCCTTTCTGTACAGGACCTGACATGACTTCGTGGACCATACTTGCCCGCGCCGGGACGGCGTCGGGAGACGACATTATCTTGCGCCAGCGCGGCGACGTCTTCGAAATTTGCTATAACGGCATCGAGCTGATGTCGAACCTGAACCATCAGTCCGAGGACCAGCTTGCGCTGCGGTCCATGCGCCGGATGAACTTTGAGGCGCGTCGCGTTCTGATTGGAGGCCTGGGTCTGGGCTTTACGTTGCGCGCGGTGCTTGACCTTGCCCCACCCGATGCCGAAGTGACTGTCTGCGAACTGATCCCGGAGATCGTCGAATGGAACCGGGGTCCCCTGGTCCATCTGGCTGGCCATGTGCTGGACGATCCGCGGACAAGGGTTCTGATCGGCGATGTGCAGGCGCATCTGGCAGCGATCGACACGGCCTATGACCTGATCCTGATGGATACTGACAATGGTCCCGAGTCCCTTGTCCGGGAGGCGAACACGGGGCTCTATGAGGATTGCGGTCTCGGCGCGGTGGCAAGGTCCCTCGGTCCGAAGGGCGTGGTTGCGTTCTGGTCGGCCACCACGTCTCTACGGTTTGAGCACAGGTTGTCGGCCCAGCCGTGGTTCTGGCTGCGCGACGACATTCCGCTGATTCCGGGCCGCGTCGATGCCATGCACCACATCTACAGCTGCAGCTTCAGTGCCGCGGCGCTCGGGCAGCGCGAGGCTGCCTGAGCATCGCGACACCAGCCCGCTTATGCGGACGCTCTGTCGAACAGTCGCGGAAACCAGTCCTCGCGCAGGCGCTGGCCCGCAACCATGTCGTGGCCGGGAAACGGCGGCGACGTACGGCCGGGCCGTTCGACATAGCGGGCGTCGTCGCCCACCAGTCGCAGCGAGAACGCCCGCCGGCGCGTCGTGCTGGTGTTCCCGCGCGCGCCGTGCAGCGTCATGTAGTTGAAGGCGACGGCATCGCCGGGTTCCATCGCGAACTCGCGAATGTCCATGCCCTCGGCATCCGGGTCGGGCACGGGCATGTAGTTTTCTTCGTCCGGGTAGAAGTTGGTTTCGGACAGCCAGCGGGTGGGCAGGACAGCCTTGGGCCAGAGATGCGATCCAGCCACACAGCGCAGCGTCGCTTCGCGGACCGGGTCAAGTGGGGACCAGAAGCTGACCGTCTGTCGACCCTCCACAAAGTAATAGGGGCCATCCTGGTGCCAGGGTGTCGGTTTCGATGTCCCTGGCTCTTTGACCAATACATGGTCATGGAAAAGCTGCACCATGTTCGAGCCCATGAGATCAGCGGCAACTTCGGAAGCTGGCGAGGTCCGGATCACGTCTTCGAACTCGGGAATGCGGCTCCAGTTGCAATAGTCGTCGAAGAAGCGACCGCCCTCGCCGGGCTTCAGGTTCTCGGCCGCGTATTCGCCAGGCTCTGCCATGTTGCGATCGACGCCTTTTCGCAAGGTGTCGACATGGTCCTTGAACAGACCTTTCAC
>PNJK01000169.1 GCA_013821825.1 Rhodobacter sp. | reverse complement strand
AATCGGCAGGCCGTGATCGTTGGCCTGGGTGACCTGTTCACCGCCATCCGGCAGTTGCACTTCAATATCGATGTCCAGGCTTTCGGCCATGCGCTTGACCCGGGCCTTCGCCGAAAGATCGGTGAACTTCGGTGCGCGGTTCAGCACATAGCGCACCTTTTCATGCGGCAGAGCCTCGGCCTTCAGCGCACGGATGAAGCGCAGGATGTTCTGGGCCGAACGCAGATCAAGCTCGAGCAGCGCGAAATAGACGTGGGACCGGGTCAGGACGGCCTCGGTCCAGGCGACAACGGTCGAGGGCATGTCGACGATCACGAAGTCGAAGTTGGCCTGCGCGGTGTCGAGGATGCGACCGACGTCTTCCGGTGACACCACTTCCAGCGGCAGCATGTCGGCGGGCGCGGTGAAGACGTGCAGCTTTTCGTTGAAGGTCAGCATCGACTTGATCAGCGAATCCGCGTCGATGCTCGCAGTGTCGGTCAGGATTTCCAGCACGGCTTCCTTGCGCGGCAAGTCGAGGTAGGTGGCGACCGAACCGAACTGCAGGTCGAGGTCGATGACGCAGACGCGCATGCCTTCGGTTTCCGGGATCAGGCACAACTCCCAGGCCAGATTGGCGGCAAAGGTGGTGGCACCCACGCCGCCGGCCATGCCATGCACCGGAAGGATGACGCCGTTGCGGTCGCCCTTGGCCTTGAAGACCGGGTTGAAGGTTCCGGTTTCCGGGTCATAGCCATCCGGCATCACCGGGGCGGGCTTGCGCAGGCGCTCGATCGACTCGTGCAGGGCACCTTCGGGCAGCGGGTAGGGCACGAAATCGTCGGCCCCAAGCTTGAGCATCTGGTGCAGCACCGACGGGCTGACCTGGTTGGCAATCAGGAGGACCTTGATCTTCTTGGCTTTCGCCGCCTTGATCACGTCATTCATCTTCGTCAGCTCGCTCTCGTCCTCGCTGTCGACGGCGATGGCGACGAACTGCATGCCGGTGCTGTCGGGCTGCTTGAGGAACACCAGCGCATCCTCGAAATTGAGGTCGCCCCAGGCCTCGCCCAGCTCTTGCTCCATGTCGTCGATCAGAAGATCGAATCGCTGCACGTCGCGCGAAATGGTGCAGGCGAGGATCGGTGCCGGATCGCTCTGAACTGTGGCTTTGCTCGTCATAACGCGTCAGGTCCTTTCGGTGTGGGGCGGTTTAAACTTGAATTCCAGAACGTTGGCAGCGCAGTGGTCTTGCCGGTCACCGTGTGGAACGTCAGGCCCCAGTACTCATCCTATCGGGTGGACCATGTTCAAGAATGGTGGCGATAATTGGGCTAAATGGGCCTGTTTCTGGGATTATGACGATTCTGGAAACGAAGAGGCCGGGCACAGGGCCCGGCCTCTTTTCTGGAAGGATGCAGGCCGTATCAGCCGCCACCCTGACCCGCGGCATTGGCCGGTGTGCCGGCGTGCGGGCGCACCCCGCTGGCAACGTATTCGCGCCAGATGATCTCGGCATATTTGCCGTTCAGGACCAGCGGATTCGACTTCACGAAGCCCGAGACCTCGGTCACCGTGCGGCGGTTGCGGACCTCCGCCGCGTTCGTCGCAATCAGCGGACGGGTCTCGCCGTAGGAGACGACCGCCTCCAGCCGCGAGCGGCTGATCCCCTGCGAGATCAGATACGCGACCGCAGCTTTGGCCCGGCGCAGGCCGAGACGCTGGTTGTAGGCGTCGGAGCCGACCTTGTCAGCGTAGCCGAAGACGCGGAAGCGGACCTCCGGGAACTGGCGGATGAAGTCGGCCTGACGCTTGAGGACCGACCGGGCCTCGTCCGACAGCTCGGCGCTGTCGAAGGCGAAGTTGATGGTGTCCGGCACTTCGGCGGCAAAGCGTTCGGCCAGGGCCACTGTGTACGACAACTCGCCCGTCTGGATAAGCGTGTTGTTCATCGTGGCGTTGCCGAACTGCCCCTTGTCAACCTCCGAGCCGAGCTCCCGGTCCCATGAGACCGCGGATTCGCCGCAGGCGCCCAGGGCAAGGAGGGCAGAAACCGCAAGGAGCTTTGGAAGCATGTGGATCATCTGCTTACTCCATCACATAGCCATAGGACGAACTGAAGTCCTGCCGGGCCACCTCTGCGGCTGCGCCCTTCTTCGGACCAGTTGCCACCTTGCCGAACAGGAACAGCTCACGTTCGGTCGGGATGCGGACCCGATCCGTCGGCAGGGCCAAGGCCTCACCTGAAACCGGGGTGACGAGGTAGGGCGTGACGATGATCACCAGTTCGGTCTGCGACCGCTGGTATCTTGTGCTGCGGAACAGCGCGCCGAGAATCGGAACGTCGCCGAGCCAGGGCAGTTGCGTATTCAGATTGTCGAAGTCGTCCTGCAGCAGGCCCGCGATGGCAAAGCTTTCGCCATCGCGCATTTCCACCGTGGTCGAGGTTTGGCGCCGCTTGAAGGCATCGATCGAGAAGCCCTGAACGCTGATCCCGTTCACAGGGTCGATCGAAGATACTGCAGCGTCGATGGTCAGGTTGATGATGTCCTGATCGACGACGACCGGCGTGAAGTTGAGTTCCACGCCAAAGGGCTTGTATTCCACGGTGACGGTGTTGTTGTCCTGCGACACCGGGACCGGGTATTCGCCGCCGGCAAGGAACTTCGCCTCCTGGCCTGACAGCGCGGTCAGGTTCGGTTCCGAAAGGGTGCGGACCAAGCCCTTCTTTTCAAGTGCTTCAAGCAGCACGCTGAACTCAAGCCCGCCGACGGTGCCGCCAAGCCGGATGCCGCCTGCCGATGTACCCGAAATGATTGGGGTCGTGGGCGGGGTTGCACCGGCAGTGGTCAGGGTGCCGGTCCCGCCGGAGAGGCGCGCGCCATCACCGAATGCGATTGAGGACGAAAGGGTCTTCGAGATGGTCCGGTTCACTTCGGCAAAGCGGACCTTCAGCATCACCTGCTGCGTGCCGCCCACCACCATCAGGTTCGACACCCGGTCCGGCGCATAGCGGTTGGCAAGATCCATCGCGCGGTCCAGTTTCGCGGTCGAGGAGACCTGACCCGACAGCACGATGCCGTCGTTTGCGGTGCGCACCTCGATCTGTTCGCCCGGCAGGATCTGCTGAAGACGTTCCTTGAACTCGGCGATGTCGGGGGTGACATTGACCTCGACGTTCGAGATCAGTTTCCCGTCCGGCGCCAACAGCGTGAGCGTGGTGCGCCCGGGCGCCTTGCCGAGCACGTAGATCGTGCGGTCCGACAAGGTCGAGATGTCGGCAATGCCGGGGTTGGCGATCGAGAGTTCCGCGAAAGGAACCTCACTTTCCACGACAACGGCCCGGTTCATCGGAACGTTGAGCGATTCGGTGGCCTGGCCCTGCATGACGGTAAGTGTCTGGGCCGAGAC
>PNJK01000168.1 GCA_013821825.1 Rhodobacter sp. | reverse complement strand
TTCAGGTTCGGTTCGGCGCGGGCTTCTTCTGATCCTTTCCTCGCCCTCCGGGGCCGGAAAATCCACGCTGTCACAGATGCTGATGGCCTGGGACACAACCATGCGCTTTTCGGTGTCCGCCACCACCCGCCCCCCGCGCCCGGGCGAGGCGGACGGGCGGGAATACTACTTCCGTGACCGGGATACCTTTGAAGCCATGGTGAAATCCGGCGATATGCTGGAACATGCCGAGGTTTTCGGCAACCTTTACGGCAGCCCGCGCGGCCCGGTCCTTGCGGCGATGGAAGCAGGCACCGACACGGTGTTCGACATCGATTGGCAGGGTGGCCAGCAGATCAAGCAGGCGATGCGCGGAGATGTCGTCTCCATCTTCATCCTGCCGCCCTCGATTGCCGAACTTGACCGCCGCCTAAGGACCCGTGCGCAAGACAGCAACGCGGTGATCGCCGGTCGGATGGCCAAAAGCCGGGATGAAATCAGCCATTGGGCGGAATATGACTACGTTCTGGTCAACGACGACCTTGACCAGACCTTTGACCGGCTGAAGACGATCCTGAGCGCCGAACGGCTGAAACGCGACCGCCAACCGCAGCTTTCGGCCTTCGTCCGCGCCCTGAACGAGGAGTTCGAAGCCCGATGATCTATGCCCTTGAAGGTCTTGTGCCCTTTGTCGCCGCTACAGCCTGGGTTGCCCCCGACGCCAATGTGATCGGCCGCGTGGTGCTGGAAGACGAAACCTCGGTCTGGTTCGGCGCCACCCTGCGCGGCGACAACGAGGAAATCCGGGTGGGGCGCGGCACCAATGTGCAAGAGGCTTCGGTCCTGCATACCGACATGGGCTTTCCACTGGTCATCGGGGCCGATTGCACCATCGGTCATCGCGCCATGTTGCATGGCTGCACGGTTGGCGCGGGCACGCTGATCGGCATGGGCGCCACCATCCTGAACGGAGCGCGGATCGGCAAGGGCTGCCTGATCGGCGCCTGCGCCCTGATCACGGAAGGCAAGGAAATCCCCGACGGGGCGCTGGTCATGGGGGCGCCGGGAAAGGTGGTCCGGATACTTGATGCCGAAGCGCAGCATGGACTTCTGGCTTCGGCCGCAGGATACCGGGCCAATGCCCGTCGCTTCCGTGCTGGCCTGAGCGAAGTGTGAAGGGCCTAAACCGCCTCGACCATGTCAAGGGTGATGCCTTGCCGCACCGCATGTGCCCGCAGTTCCCGAAGCACGATCTGCCGGTTCGGCAGTTTCGGCGCCACAATGCGCAGGGCCTTGCGATAGCCAAGATTTCCCAGTTCCTCGATGATTTCAAGCGCATCGAAATCCGCGCAGAACAGCGGCGCCACGATCAGTTCCAGCTTCGCGTCAAAGGGGCTGTACTTGGACAACTCGTCGTAGTGGATCGATGCTGCTTGCTCAGGTTTGACGCTGCCTTCCGGAAAGGTCACACCGGAAACGCCGATGACCAGGCATCGCAAGGCCGTCGCTATGTACTCTGGCGCACATCCCTCATCAGGGGGAACCGCGAAAACCGTTTGGCGTCGGATCATTCCGTCTGTCCCACATTGATTCCGGGCAACTGCCAGGAGCACGTTACATGACATACAGAGTTCAATTCTAACGGGATTTGGCCATGTTGCAAGACTGCGCAAAGCCAAAAATCCTGGAAATTTGAAGTTGGGGGCGTGAAACGATGGATGATGAAGGGTTTTCCCGGGTGTTGCGGGGGCTGCCGATGCCCGCGATGCTTGTCGAAGGCGACGACCGCATTGCGGTCTGCAACCCGCAGGCAGTTCAACTTCTGGGCGAGGGCATCCTAGGTCGTAACCCGGCGATGGCCGTCCGGACCCCTGCGGTGCTTGCAGCGATCAGCGCTGCCAGCAAGAGCGGCGGCGTACACGAGGCGCGGATGACCACCCGGCGCGACGGGCAGGAACAGATCTTCCAGGTCACCGTTTCCGCGCAGGGACAGGGTCTGGTGCTCTGCGTCTTTCGCAACGTGACCGAGGAAGAACAGGCGGGGGCGATGCGGCGGGACTTTGTCGCGAACGTCAGCCATGAGCTTCGCACCCCCCTGACCGCTTTGATGGGGTTCATCGAGACACTGAAACACGCCGCCAAGGACGACCCGAAGGCCCGCGACATGTTCCTTGGCATCATGGAGCAGGAGGCGGGGCGGATGAACCGGCTGATCCGTGACCTTCTTCAGCTGTCGCGGGTCGAGGCGGAGGAGAGGGTCCGCCCGAGGGAGGCGGTAAAGGTGCGCCCGCTTCTGGAAAGCGTCATCGCAACCCTGCGCCCGGTGGCCGAGCAGACCGGGGATAGCGTGTTGCTGGAGGGCGAGGGGGCGGTGGTGCCGGGGGATGCCGACCAGCTGACCCAGGTCTTCACCAACCTGATCGAGAACGCGATCAAGTATGGGGCCGCGGGGCAGGTGGTGCGGGTCACGCTCTCGGTCGAGGAGACGGTGCGGGGGCCGGCCTTGCGGGTCGAGGTTGCCGATCAGGGCGAGGGGATCGACCCGGTCCACCTGCCTCGGCTGTCCGAGAGGTTCTACCGGGTCGATTCCCACCGGTCGCGCGAGATGGGGGGGACGGGGCTGGGGCTGGCCATCGTGAAGCACATCGTGAGCCGGCACCGGGGGTGGCTCCGCATCGAAAGCACGCCGGGGGAAGGGAGCCGGTTCTCGGTGATTTTGCCGTTGGGGTGAGAGGGGCGGTCCACGCTGGGCAAGTTGGGGGCTTAAAGAATTCCAATGGGTTATCTGTCGACCCCAGCCGTTTAATGCCGGCGTCTGGCGGATCGGATCAAGGATGAATCGGTCCGGCTCTGAGGTCCGGACCTTGCAGATGTATTCGTAGGGTGTGAGACCGTTCAGGGTCTTCAGCCGACCGGCGGAGTTGTAGGCTGCAATGAAGTCGGCGAGGTGCGTGCGCAGCTGGTCATGGTTTTCGTAGTGAAAGCGCTTCACGGTCTCGTCCTTGATCGTGCGGTCCATCCGCTCGACCTGGCCTTTGGTCCACGTGTGGTTCAGCTTGGTCAGATGGTGTTCGATGCCCCCTCGGCAAGGTTCCTCGAACCGGTGGCGGATCCAGGTCTCGACCTCGCAGATCAAGTCGAAACGCATCGGCCGGGAATAGATGGAGTTCCGGTTGCGGGGCTGATCGGCAAACTGGATGCCCCTCGCCATTGTCTCTTGGACCAATGGCGCTCCAAGGTTCGATCTGTGAGAATGGTATGGACCTGATAGGGCACGGCCTCGAGCATGTGTTGGAGGAACTCCCAGGCGGAGCGTCTGTCAGATGTTTCAACGAGTTGGGCAACGGCGAACTTGGCTGTCCGGTCGATGCCCACGAAGAGGTAGAGCTTGCCCGCTGCTTCTGCCGGTTTTCTTGGACGGCATGTTAAG
>PNJK01000167.1 GCA_013821825.1 Rhodobacter sp. | reverse complement strand
CTTTACCTTGACCGCAAGAACGTGCTGATCGCGGATGAAGAGCAGGCCAGGGGCACTGTCGATCATGTGCCGGTCTACCCGCGCGAGATCGTCAAGCGGGCGCTGGAGCTGAACGCCTCCGCTCTGATCCTTGTCCACAACCATCCCTCGGGCGACCCGACTCCGTCGGACGCCGACCTGTCGATGACCCGGCAGGTCAAGGATGCTTGCGAGGCGCTGGGCCTGACGCTCCACGATCACCTGATCATCGGCAAAAGCCGTGAGTTGAGCTTTCGCTCACAGGGCTACCTTTAGCTCACGCCTTGCGCTACGCATGACTGACGCAGGAAGCGTCAATCATGCAGCAGGTATACCGTGGTCGCCCGTCATTCGACAAAACCGGCTCCCACTTTTGTCGGACAGGCTCCGGGCAGGAACGCATGAGCGAGTTCGACCTTGTGATCTTCGATTGCGACGGCGTGCTGATCGACAGCGAGATCATCAGCGCCCGGATGCTGGTGGCCGAACTGGCCCGGCTGGGGCTGCAGATCGACCTGTCCTATGTCGAACGCCATTTCCTGGGGCGCAGTTATCCCGTGGTGATGGACACGATCCGGCGCGAATTCGGGCTGGACCTGCCCGACGCTTTCGAGGCGCAATACCGCGAGGCACTGCTCGCCGCATTTCGGCGAGACCTCAGGGTCGTCCCGCATGTCCCCGAGGTGCTGGCCGCGATGGGTGTGCCGTTCTGCGTGGCCACCTCGTCCAGTCCGCGCCGGGCCGAAATGTCGCTGGCCCTCGTCGGGCTCAGCGGGCGCGTGGCCGGGCGGCTTTTCACCTCGACCATGGTGGCGCGGGGAAAGCCGGCACCGGACCTGTTTCTTCATGCCGCTGCACGGATGGGTGCGGCTCCGGCGCGCACTCTGGTGATCGAGGACACTCTGACCGGCATCCGCGCCGGTCTGGCCGCCGGAATGACGGTCTGGCGCTTTGTCGGTGGCAGCCACCTCGGGCCGGATACCCCCCTGGAACCCGAGGATGCCCGCCCGCATCGCAGGCTTGTGGCGTTTTCCCAATTCTTCCAGATTGCCCCGACCTTGAAGCAGGATCCCCAGACCGCATGAGCGTTGAGCCAAGCCTCCAGGACGAAGCTGCCCGCGCGGGCTGGCTCTATTATGTCGCGGGCATGACCCAGGATCAGATCGCGACCGAGCTTGGCGTCAGCCGCCAGCGGGCACAGCGGCTGGTCAGCCGGGCCATGACCGAGGGTCTGATCCATGTGCGCCTGAACCACCAGATCGGCGCCTGCCTTGACCTTGAAGCCGCGCTGACCGACCGTTTTCACCTGACGCGCTGCCGCGTGGCACCGTCGCTGGGTGCCGGAGTCGATCCCGCCAGGGCCATTGCGCCCGCCGCCGCCGCCGAGCTCGAGCGCGTGCTGCGCGCGACCGAACCCCTGGTGATCGCCTTCGGTACC
Source organism: Rhodobacter sp. (assembly GCA_013821825.1). GTDB lineage: Bacteria > Pseudomonadota > Alphaproteobacteria > Rhodobacterales > Rhodobacteraceae > Tabrizicola. The sequence continues at coordinate 1,994 of PNJK01000167.1, read as the reverse complement.
GGGCGGGCGCTGCGGGCGATGGCCGAGCAGTTCACCTTTGCCGAGCCGGTCAAGCACCGCATCGTCTCGCTGCTGGGCAACATCGCGCCGGATGGGTCGGCGACGCTGTATGACGTGATCAGCCGGATCGCCGAGAAGCTGAAGGCGACCTACTACCCGATGCCGGTCCCGGTGATTTCCGACACGCCCGAGGAACGCGAGTTCTTCATGCACCTGCGCCCCGTTCGGACCGTCTTCAACCTGGCGCGGCAGGCGGACGTGACCTTTGTCGGCGTCGGGCAGATGGGACCGGATGCACCGCTGGCGCTGGACGGCTTCGTCACCCCCGAGACCCTGCGCGAACTGCAGGCGCAGGGATCGGTGGGCGAGATCGGCAGCTGGGTCTTCGACGCCGACGGCCGCTATATCGATTCGCCGCGCAACGCGCTGGTGGGCGGGGTCCGGGTCGAACCAGGCCAGACCCAGCCGGTGATAGCGGTCGCCGCGGGGCGGGCCAAGGTGCCCGCGATCCGGGCGGCGCTGACCGGCCGGATCATCAATGGCCTTGTCACCGACGAAAATACGGCCGCGGCCCTTTTGCAGGCTGACTGAGCGGGCGGGTTCCTTCGCAGGTGCGGCGTAAGTAGGCACTTGACGACTCTGGCCAAGGTATGAATAAATGCTCATTAGGCGATGATTTGCTCATTTCGCCAATCCAGGGAGGATTACGATGACAGTGACTTTCCGCGCCCTTCTCGGGGCGTCGGTTGCGTTTACCCTTGCGGGTGCTGCGCTGGCCGAAACCACCATCACCGTCGCGACCGTCAACAACGGCGACATGGTCCGCATGCAGGGCCTGATGGACGACTTCAACGCCAAATACCCCGATATCAAGGTCGAGTGGGTGACGCTGGAAGAGAACGTCCTGCGCCAGAACGTGACGACCGATATCGCCACTGGCGGCGGTCAGTATGACGTGATCACCATCGGCACCTACGAGGTTCCGATCTGGGGCAAGCAGGGCTGGCTGGCCAGCCTCAACGACCTGCCGGCCGACTATGACGTGAACGACCTTCTGCCGGCGATCCGCGGCGGTCTGACCGTGGACGGCAACCTTTACGCTTCGCCGTTCTACGGTGAATCCTCGATGGTGATGTACCGCAAGGACCTGATGGAAGCCGCCGGGATGACCATGCCCGACGCGCCGACCTGGGCCGACATCGAAGCCGCCGCCAAGGCGATGACCAACCGCGACGCCGGGATCAACGGTATCTGCCTGCGCGGCAAGGCCGGCTGGGGCGAGAACATGGCCTTCCTGACCGCCATGTCGAACTCGTTCGGTGCGCGCTGGTTCGATGAAAACTGGGTTCCCCAGTTCGACCAGCCCGAGTGGAAGGCGACGCTCGACTTCTATCTGAACCTGATGACCAACTATGGTCCTCCGGGCGCGTCCAACAACGGCTTCAACGAGAACCTGACGCTGTTCCAGCAGGGCAAGTGCGGCATGTGGATCGACGCCACCGTGGCGGCCTCCTTCGTGACCAACCCGAAGGATTCGACGGTGGCCGACAAGGTGGGCTTCGCCCTGGCCCCCGACAATGGTCTGGGCAAGCGCGGCAACTGGCTCTGGGCGTGGTCGCTGGCGATCCCGGCCTCCAGCCAGAAGCAGGAAGCCGCCAAGACCTTCATCAACTGGGCGACCAACAAGGACTATCTGGCCCTTGTCGCGTCCAAGGAAGGCTGGGCCAACGTGCCTCCGGGAACCCGGACCTCGCTTTATGCGAACCCGGAATACGCCAAGGTGCCCTTCGCAAAGATGACCATCGACAGCATCAACTCGGCCGACCCGAACAAGCCGACGGTCAAGCCGGTTCCCTATGTCGGCGTCCAGTTCGTCGCGATCCCTGAGTTCCAGGGTCTTGGCACCAGCGTGGGCGAAATCTTCTCGGCGGCGCTGGCCGGCCAGAAGACGGCCGACGTGGCGCTGGGCGAAGCACAGTCCCTGGTCACCGACG
>PNJK01000166.1 GCA_013821825.1 Rhodobacter sp. | reverse complement strand
TCGGCTTCCGTGTTCATCACGATCGGCCCGGCCCAGGCCACCGGCTCCTCGATCGGCGCGCCGGAGATCAGCAGGAACCGCACGCCCTCCGGTCCTGCCGTCACCGTCACCTCGTCGCCCGCCCCAAAACGGACCAGCGTCCGGTTGCCGGAAAGGTCGCGGATGTTCACTTCCTTGCCCGCCACTTCCTTCTCCAGCAGCACGCCCTCCGGCCGCGCCGCGTCGCGGAAATTTGCCGCTCCATCAAAGACATAGGCAAAGGTCCGGCGCCTTGTGTCGACCCTGAAACTCTTGCGCCTTCCTGCGGGCACGAAAATATCCAGATATTGTGGATCGGCCGCGATGCCGTCGACCGGGCTTTTCACCCCGCGCCAGTCGCCGATCACCACCCGGATCGAGGTGCCGTCATCCTCATGCCGCTCGGGCAAAGCCTCGGCGGGCAGGTCCTGATACCGCGGCGCCGTCATCTTCAGCGCGCGCGGCAGGTTGCCCCAAAGCTGGAAGCCATGCATCCGGCCCATGGCATCGCCCTTCGGCATCTCCTGATGCAGGATGCCGCGTCCAGCCGTCATCAGCTGCAACGACCCCGGCCCGAGGATGCCCCGGTTGCCAAGCGAGTCGCCATGCTCCACCGTCCCCGCAAGAACATAGGTGATGGTCTCGATCCCCCGATGCGGATGCCAGGGAAACCCCGCCGAGTAATCCCGCGGATGATCTCCCCGGAAGTCGTCAAAGAGCAGGAACGGGTCCGCCTCCGTCGGGTCCTGAAACCCGAAGGCGCGGTGGAGGTGAACGCCCGCCCCCTCGATATGCGGCTGGGCGCGGCGGGTCTCGATGACGGGACGGATGGACATGGGCTGTCTCCTGATTGCGTTGGGCACAAGATGGGGCCATTGGGCCCGCCCGCCAAGGCGCAAATGCGGGGGTCATCTGTGCGGGGATGCACTGATACGCGTGCCACAGGGCGGCGCCCGACCGCCGGGTGGGCGAGCAACCGCAGTTCTAGGCACTTTATGGTTCAACACATTCCACCGACATTCTGCAGGCTGACGTTGCAAAAGCGCCCGCCCGAGGGGGCGGTCGGGCGCTGCCCGGCGGGCTTCGCCCTTGATTCCGGGCAAGTGCCGCAATTGGCGACTGCGAACTCGCTTAAACCGGTGAAACGTTTCAGTCAGCGACGATCCCTGCGCTTGCGGAATGCCCAGCGCATGAGGCGCCGTGGCAACACGACAGCAGCCACTAGAAAGACCAAGGCAGCGCCGAAGACGTGATGAAGCTTGGTTTCGGCCCGAGAATTTCCATGCGCCAAGAAGGTTGGCGCCATTATCGGGTATCCGATATGACGACGCAGGGTTTGCCTCAAAGTCGCATTTGGCCGTGAAGCTCGAAATTGCTCCGTGGTCGATTGATTCTTAGTGGGGGTGCAATGCCGACAGGAACGCCGCCCTAAAGCAACCTCGGCTACTCCTTACAAAATCCTTAACGCCCCCACCCAACCCTTTGATTTCCCTGCATCTGCAAAGCCAGTCCGCCGTGGACACTACCCGGCCAGATGCCGCAGCCCCTGGGTCACGTCGGTCCGCACCGCCAGCCGCAGCCCCGGCTCGTCCCCCGCCTTCAGCGCCGCCAGGATCATCCGGTGATGTTGCGGCGGATCCCGCCGCTTCACCCGCGCATAGAGCGCCCGCATCGTCGGACCCAACTGCAGCCAGACCGTCTCGCACATCGCCAGCATCGCCGGGGTCTGGGCGCGCAGGTAGAGCGTCCGGTGAAATTCCAGGTTCGTGCGGACATAGGCCACCGCATCCCCCCTGACCGCCGCCTCGCCGTTCAGAAGGTTGATCGCCGCAAGCCGCTCGATCAGGGCAAAGTGGGCCCGTGGGAGAGCCCGCGCCGCCATCTCGGGTTCCAACAGCGCCCGGATCGCTGCCAGCTCCTCGATCCGCTCGGGCGTCAGTTCCGGCGTTGAAATCCGGCCCGACGACGACAGCGTCAGCGCCCCTTCGGCCACCAGCCGCCGCACGGCTTCCCGCGCCGGAGTCATCGACACCCCATAAGCCTTGCCCAACCCCCGCAGGGTAAGTGACTGGCCGGGGTCCATCTCGCCATGCATGACCTGCTGGCGAAGGGACCGATACACCCTTTCATGCGCGGCGGCGTTTGGGTCTGTGGGGCGCGGGGTCAGCATGGGGCGAAGGGAAACACCCGCAGGCTGGGGGGTCAATCCTGAAAGCGCAAGCGGTGCAGTGCCTGACCATGGGTATGCAGCCAGTTCCGTTCAGCCTTCCAGCCGGGATAGATGCGTCCAACCACCGCCCAGTAGTCGGGCGAGTGGTTCAGTTCCACCAGATGCGCCACCTCATGTGCCGCCACGTAATCCAGCACCGACGAAGGGGCCATGATCAGCCGCCAGGAATACATCAGCCTGCCGTCAGGCGAGCAGGATCCCCAGCGCGAACGGGTGTCGCGCAGCGCAAGCTGGCTGTAGCGCCGGTCGACAAGTCCCGCGTAATGCGTGGAGGCTTTTGCCAGCCGGTCGCGCGCCAGCACCCTCAGCCAGGCCGCCACCCGGGCCCCCGCCGTGGCTGGGTTACCGGGGACCAGGAGCTGGTCATCCACCGCGCGGATGCCCCGCCCGGTGCCGGGGGCCAGCAGAAGCTGACGCCCTTCAACGGGGATCATCGAGCCGATGCCGATGGGGCGGACGGCCGAATCGGGCATCGCCTCCAGCGTTTCGCGCAGCCAGCCCTCGTGCCCGCGCAGGAAAGCCATCGCCTCACCCTCACGCGCGCGAAGCGGCATGGAAAGCGTGACCTTGCCATCAAGCCGCGACACCCGAAGCGAGAATCGCCGCGCTGTGGCGCTGCGTTTCAGATGCACCTCGACCGGCGGAGGGCCTGGCAGAACCGGCATGAAAACCCCTTGATCTTTCGCCCGAGGATAGCCACCTCTTGCGACGCACGAAAGGCTTTGACAGTCGCCCGCACCTGTGGCAAGCGACGATTTTTCCGACACCCACCACTTAAAGGGACGACCATGCCCAAAGCAGAATGGGGTACGAAGCGCATCTGCCCGACGACAGGCAAGCGCTTTTACGACCTGAACCGTTCCCCGATCGTCAGCCCCTACACGGGCGAGGTTGTGGACATCGAATCCGCCCGCCGCAAGATGGCCGCCTCGGTCATCTCTCGCGCCGTGCCTGAAAAGGACGATGACGTCCTGGTCGAGGATCTGGAAGCCGAGGACGATCTGCTGGAAGCAGCCGTCGCGGACGACCCCGAACTGGACGACGACCTGCTGGAAGACGACGCCGACGACAACGTCTCGCTCGACGATCTGGCGGATGTCGCGGGCGACGAGGAAGAGGTCTGAGGCAGAGGGCCAGCGGCGGCGGCGGGGCTGAAAAATCCCCTTGCGCCCCCCGGCCAGCTACCCTAAATACCCGGCATCGCGGCGGCAACGGCGCGAG
>PNJK01000165.1 GCA_013821825.1 Rhodobacter sp. | reverse complement strand
GACGTTGTCGCCATCGTCACGCCGAACCACATGCACGCCCCCGTGGCGATGCAGTTCCTGCGCCGCGGCATCCACGTCATCTGCGACAAGCCGCTGACCGCGACCCTGACCGAGGCGAAGAAGCTGGCAAAAGCCGCCGAAACCGCCGGCGTCGTCTTCGCGCTGACCCACAATTACACCGGCTATCCGATGATCCGGCAGGCCAAGGCGATGGTCGCTGCCGGAGACCTCGGCGACCTGCGCCTCGTCAATGTCGAATATGTGCAGGACTGGCTGACCGAACCCGTCGACAACAAGCAGGCCGACTGGCGCACCGACCCGGCCCGGTCCGGCGCGGGTGGCTCGACCGGCGACATCGGCACCCACGCCTTCAATCTGGCGAATTTCGTCACCGGCCTGACGCTGGACAGCCTTGCCGCCGACCTCACCGCCTTCGTCCCCGGTCGCCGGGTCGACGACAACGGCCATGTGCTGATGCGCTACCAGGGCGGGGCCAAGGGCATGCTCTGGTGCAGCCAGGTCGCTCCCGGCAACGAGAACGGCCTGCGCCTGCGCGTCTATGGCACCAAGGGCGGGCTTGAATGGGCGCAGGAGGACCCGAACCACCTCTGGTTCACGCCATTCGGTCAGCCAAAGCGCCTGATCACAAGGGGCGGCGCAGGCTCCGGCCCCGAAGCCGCCCGCGTGACCCGCGTGCCGCCCGGCCACCCCGAGGGCTATCTCGAAGGCTTCGCCAACATCTACACCGAAGCCGCCCGGGCGATCCGCGCCGCCAAGACCGGGACGCCCGTGCCCGACGGCACCACCTACCCCGGCCTGAAAGCGGGCCTCGAAGGTGTCGCCTTCGTCGACGCCTGCGTGCGCTCCTCGGCCCGCGACGGCGCCTGGGTCAGCCTGAACCTGTAGCGGCTTTCTCTTCCGCAAATATCCCGCGGGAGGTCCGGAGGGTGCGAAACCCTCCGGGGTCCGGCAAGAGGCGCTCCCGCCAAGGCAAGGCGTCGGCGCTGGCTGGGCAATCCGCCCGGCCTCACGTCCCCCGCAACCGCGCCCGTTCCCGCTGCAGCCACAAGACGGTCAAGAGCAGCGGGGCATTCCCGATCTCGCCCGAGGCCAGCAGCTCGACCAGCCGGTCGAAGCTCACCAGATGCCCCTGGATATCCTCGGCCTCCGCCGCCGCGCCATGGACACCCGCCACCCCATCCGGCAGATCGCACAGCGCGACATAGGAATAGAGATACTCCGTCACCGCCCCCGGTGTCGGGTAGTATTCCGCCACCTGCTCCAGCGCACCCAGCAGCAGACCGGCTTCCTCGACCGCCTCGCGCCGCGCGGCCGCTTCCGGCGTCTCGCCCGGGTCGATTCGCCCCGCGATCGCCTCCAGTTGCCAGGGCAATGGATCGCCGCGTCCCAAGGGTCCCATCCGCAGTTGTTCGATCAGCAGCACCCGGTCGCGCGCCGGATCATAGGGCAACACCGTCACGGCATCGCCCATCACGAAGACCTCGCGCCGCAATTTCGGGCTCATCCGGCCATCGAAACGCCGGTGCCGCAGCGTCCAGAGGTCGAGCCCGAAGAACCCGGCATGCGACGGTTCCGGCGTCCCGGCTTCCACTTCCCCCGATCCGACCCGCTGGCCCCGTGCCGAAGCGCCCGCCGCCCGAACCCGGCTCGCGGCCTCGACCCGCAGCGCGCCGAGCCGACGACCGACCACGCCCGGGGGCAAGCGGTCCAACGCCCGCAACACCAGCCTGGCCAGGACTGCGCCTTCCGCGCCTGCGAAAATCGACCAGTCCGCCCCCGCCGCGGCGACGACTCCGGCCAGATAGCCAAGCCGCGCGGTCACCGTGCCCGGATCGGCTCCGTCCAGAACCGCCAGACGCAGGTCCGCCGACACCGCTTGCAGCGATGGGGTCACGCTATTTCCAGCGCCGTCCGGCATTTTCGGTCAAAAGCCCGCCGATGATCCCGCCCAGCAGGATCGTGCCGAAAACGCCCAGCGACAACAACGCCTCGGACCGTTTCGCCATGGTCTGGAACACGTCGACGATCGCTTCCAGCGCGCCGTCATAGCGCATCCTGACCGAGTTATCGAGCATTTCGCGCAAGGCCAGAAGGAAAAGCGCGACCACCGCCAGGACCACCGCCGTCTTGATCCCCGCGCCCGCCGCCTCGACATAGCCCTTGCCGACCGAGGGGCCCATCACCATCCAGCCGACCAACGCACCCAGCACGCCCGCCGCCTCGCGGATCCTGCCCGCTGCCGAGGCATCCGGCATGTTCTGCGCGTAATAGTTTGCCAGCACCCAGCCCACGACCGCAAAACAGATCGCCGCCGTCAGCTTGGCACCAGTCGGCATGGGTTGAGCCATTCGGATGTCCTCAGCCAGGACGCGTCACCGTGATCTGCGTCACGTCGCAGTTTCCACCCTGAAACGCCCCCGCGCAAGAGGCGAGGTAGAAATCCCACATCCGCTTGAACCTGTCGTCGAACCCCAGCTTCCTGACCTCGCCCCAGCGTTCGGCAAAGGTTTCATGCCAGCGCCGCAGGGTCAGGCTGTAGCTTTCGCCGAATTCGATGGATCCCTTCACCCGCAGACCCGCCTTCTCCACCTCGGCCCGCAGGACGGAAGGCGCGGGCAACATGCCGCCCGGAAAGATGTATTTCTGGATGAAATCGACGCTCCGCCGGTAAAGATGCCACCGCGCATCCGCCACCGTGATGATCTGCAAGGTCGCATTGCGCCCGGGCTTCAGCCGCTCGCGCAGCGTGTCGAAATACACCGGCCAGTATCTTTCGCCCACCGCCTCGAACATCTCGATCGAGGCGATGCCGTCATAGCTTCCGCGCTCGTCGCGATAATCCTGCAACTTGATCTCGACCCGGTCGGCCAGCCCCGCCTTCGCGATCCGCTCGACCGCGAAATCGTGCTGGGCGCGGCTGATGGTCAGCCCCGTGACCCGCAACCCGCGCTCCTTCGCCGCATATTCCGCGAAACCGCCCCAACCGCAGCCGATTTCCAGCACATGCTCGCCAGCGCAGGCGCCGATCTGGTCGACCATGCTGGCATATTTCCGGGTCTGCGCCGCCTCCAGACTTTCCTGCGGGTTCAGGAAGATCGCCGAGGAATAGGTCATCGTCTCGTCCAGCCACAGCCGGTAGAAGTCGTTGCCCAGGTCATAGTGATGGGCGATGTTCTTCTTTGCCTGTCGCCTGGAATTGGCCTGCAGCCAGAACCGCATCCGCTCATAGGCGCGCACCAGGCTCAAGCCGGGAAAGCCGTCGCCCACGACATTGTTCGCCTGGCACTGCATCAGGTCCAGAAATGCCTGCAGGTCCGGCGTCGTCCACCACCCATCCAGATAGGCGTCGCAAAAGCCGAGATCCCCCTCGCGCACGAGACGCGCGAACAGATCGGGGTTCACCACCTGCACTTCCGCCGCAATGCCGGGGGCTTTCCCCTCGACCCGGAACCGGCGTCC
>PNJK01000164.1 GCA_013821825.1 Rhodobacter sp. | reverse complement strand
CCTGGCGCAACGACCGCGCCTTGCCGGGCGTCGATCTGCCGCAAACGGTCTCGGTTCACGCCGCTATCCGCGAAATCTGCGGCGGTGAGGCCTTGCTGCTGGCGGTTCCGATGCAGGCGCTTGGCGGAGTGCTGGCCCACCATTCCGAGATCGGTCCGGGCCAGCCGCTTGTCGCTTGCTGCAAGGGCGTCGATCTCGCCAGTCTGCGCGGGCCGGTCGCGCTGATCCTTGCCCGCCTGCCGGGTGCCACGGCCGCGATCCTGACCGGGCCAAGCTTTGCGGCGGACATCGCCAGGGGACTCCCGACAGCCCTGACCCTGGCCGCGACGGCAGAGGGTGCCCGGCTGCAGGACCTGCTGTCGACCCCGACCCTCCGCCTGTATCGCTCGGATGACATCATCGGGGCCGAACTTGGCGGGGCGCTGAAGAATGTCGTGGCGATCGCGGCAGGCACGGTGATCGGCGCAGGCCTCGGCGACAGCGCCCGCGCGGCTCTGATGACGCGGGGCTATGCCGAGATGGTGCGCCTTGCGAGCGCCCTGGGTGCGAAGCCGGAGACGCTCGCCGGTCTATCCGGTCTGGGCGACCTGGTGCTGACCTGCACGTCGGCGCAGTCGCGCAACTTCCGCTTTGGTCTGGCCCTCGGTCAAGGCACACGCTTTGAAGAGGGGATCACCGTCGAGGGGGTGGCGACGTCGCGTGCGGCGGTGCGGCTGGCGGCGGAACAGGGGATCGACATGCCGGTGACCGCCATGGTCGACGCACTTGCGTCCGGGCGCATCGCGCTGAATGATGCCGTCGGCCAGCTTATGCGCCGCCCCCTGAAACAGGAATGACCATGCGCTATGCGTTGATCTGTATCGACAAGCCGAACGCCCTGCAGACCAGGGTCGAAAACCGCGCGGCGCATCTGGCGTATATACAAGATACCGGCGTGGTCGAACAGGCTGGTCCGTTCATCGATGCCGCCGGCCAGATGTGCGGCAGCCTGCTGATCCTGGGGGTGGCATCGAAGGCCGAAGCCGAAGCCTGGGCAGCGGACGATCCCTATGCCAAGGCCGGTCTGTTCCAGTCCGTGACGATCCAGGAATGGAAGCGGGTAATCGGATGAGTCACTGGCTGTTCAAATCGGAACCCGATGTCTGGGGCTGGGAGCATCAGGTCGCACGGGGCGACGCCGGTGAGGAATGGCACGGGGTCAGGAACTACCAGGCGCGCAACAACATGCGGGCGATGAAGCTCGGCGACCGGGGGTTCTTCTACCACTCGAACATCGGCAAGGCGATCGTCGGAATCGTTGAAGTCTGCCGGGAAAGTGCCCCGGATTCGACAACCGACGACCCGCGCTGGGACTGCGTCTGGATCAAGGCGGTTGCGCCGCTGGCGCGCCCGATCACTCTGGACGAATGCAGGACGATTCCGGGGCTGGAGAAAATGATTCTTGTGAACAACACCCGGCTTTCGGTGCAGCCGGTGCGGCCCGAGGAATGGGCGATCATCTGCCGGATCGGTGGCGTGGATCCGTGAGCCTTGTTTCTGTCCGGTATCGAAACGCATGTGTATATGCCGGATTTCTTTAAAATGATTTCCATGATGTGCTGGCCTTGCCCCGGACACTCTGGGGATCGGTCGCCTTGCCAAAGGACAAATCGGTTGGTCTTCGGGATCACGGCTGTATTCCTGTCGCCGACCCGGTCGACGGTCGCCTCGCAGATCGACTTCCCGAACCTGCACAAGTTCCTTGACGCGCTGACCCTGATGTATCGGGTGACGACGCGCCTTGCCGGGCAGTTTCATCACACCGATGATCTTCGCGAAATCCGGGCGCGGCAGGACGCCTTCGCCGGGGCGGTGCCGGCGGGCGATACGGCGGCAATGATCCTGTTGAACCGCGACTTCCACGTCGCCATCGCGAAGGCCGGGCAGAATCCGTACTACCTGCAGCTTTTTCTCGCGCCTGCTGGACGAGGGGCGGCGCATCCTGCGGCCGTACTTCTACCCGACGTTCGAGCCCGGTCTGCCGCATCCGTATATACAGGAACATGAGGCGATCATCGCGGCGATCGCCGCCCGCGATGTCGATACATGCGACCGGCTGGCAAAGGAACATGCCGACAGCATCGTGCAGCAGATCCAAGACATGCTGGCGCGCGATCTGCGGCAGGACATCACGCTTTGAAAATCTTGTCGACAAACTAAATACAAAGTTTATCCTGAGACCCAGGCACGCGCGGATTCGCCCGCTTTCAGGAGGATGCAGCATGAAATCCGATATCTTCTCGGGCACGATCCCGGCCTTGATGACGCCCTGCAAGGCCGACCGGATGCCGGACTTCGACGCATTGGTCGCCAAGGCGAAAGAGTTGGTCGGCCTTGGCATGTCGGCCGCGGTCTACTGCGGCTCGATGGGGGACTGGCCGCTTCTGACCACCGAACAACGGATGGAAGGGGTGGAGCGTCTGGTGAAGGCCGGCATCAGGGTCGTCGTCGGCACCGGCGCGGTGAATACAGCCACTTCCGCCGCCATCGCCGCCCACGCCCAGAGCGTCGGCGCACATGGGCTGATGGTGATCCCGCGGCTGCTGTCGCGCGGCACCGTTGTCGCGGCGCAGCGGGCGCATTTCAAGGCGGTCCTGTCGGCGGCCCCGAAACTGCCCGCCGTAATCTACAACAGCCCCTATTACGGCTATTCCACGAAGGCCGACCTCTTCTTCCAGATCCGGGCCGAGCATCCGAACCTCGTCGGCTTCAAGGAGTTCGGCGGCCATGACGACCTGTCCTACGCCGCGAACGCGATCACCGGGGCCAGCGCGGATTTGAAGCTGATGATCGGTGTCGATACCGCCGTCTACCACGGCTACGTCAACTGCAACGCCGACGGCGCGATCACCGGAATCGGCAACGTGCTGCCGCGTGAGGTGCTGCATCTGGTGTCGCTCTGCAAGGCCGCGCAAAAGGGCGACGCCGAGGCGCGGCGGCTGGCGTTCGAGCTGGACAGCGCGATGCAGGTCCTGTCCGAAGTCGACGCAGGGCCTGATTTGGTGTTGTTCTTCAAGCACATGATGGTCCTGCGCGGCGAGGCGGCCTACACCCACCACTTTACCGAGGGCGATGAGCTGTCGGCCAGCCAGAAGGGCTTTATCGAAGCCCAACTGCGGATGTTCGACGCCTGGTATGCCGATTGGGCCAAGCAGCCAGAGGCCCGGAAATACGCCGCCTGACATGAAAGTCATCGTCATCGGGGCCGGGGTCATCGGCCTTTCTGCCGCCCTGATGGCGCAGGCACGGGATCTTTCGGTCACGGTCATCGACCGCGAAGGCCCCGCCGCAGGGGCTTCGGCGGGCAATGCCGGGGCTTTCGCCTTTACCGACATCCTGCCGCTGGCGTCGCCCGGCATCCTGCGGAAGGCACCGAAGTGGTTGCTTGACCCCCTCGGCCCTTTGACCATCCCGCCAGCCTACGCCTTGCAGATCACGCCCT
>PNJK01000163.1 GCA_013821825.1 Rhodobacter sp. | reverse complement strand
GACCGGCGCAACCTGATCCTGTTCTCGGGGTTCCAGGCGGCGGGCACGCGCGGGCGGTCTATGGTCGAGGGCGCGACCGAGGTGAAGATGTTCGGCGAATGGGTGCCGGTGCGTGCCGAGGTCGCCAACCTGCCGATGCTTTCCGCCCATGCCGACGCGGGCGAATTGCTGGGCTGGCTTGGCGGTTTCCGCGCGGCCCCCAAGCACGTCACCATCGTCCACGGCGAGCCGGAGGCGGCCGAGGCGCTGCGCGTGAAGATCGGCCGCGAGCTCGGCTGGCGCGCGGATGCTGCACGACAGGGGCAGGAGTACAGGCTGTGACCGCCGACGCTGACGGCGGCCATCCGGCCCATACGGCGATGCGGCTGGTCAGGATCGGGCTCTACAGTCAGGGCGAACCCATGGCGTTGATGCGCACCGATTGCCATGTCTGCCGCGCCGAAGGGTTGCACGCCCGCGCCAGGGTGGAAATCGCGTCCGGCGGGCGGCGGGTGATTGCGCGGCTGCTGCCGGTCGAGGCGTCGGTGCTGAACCTCCACGAGATCGGCCTCTCGGAGGATGCCTGGCGCCGCCTTGGCGCCGCCGAGGGCGCCGAGGCCACGGTCCGCCCCGCCCCTCTGGCCGCGTCCATGTCACTGGTGCGGCGCGCGCTTTACGGCGGGCATCTGGACCAGACGGATTTCGCCGCCATCCTGAGCGATGTGCAGGCGGGTCACCTGAGCGATGTCCAGCTTGCTGCCTTCCTGTCGGCAGGTGTGGCGCTGCCGCTGGACGACGAGGAGACCACCGCGCTGACCCGCGCCATGGTCGCGGTCGGCGACCGGCTGAGCTGGGGCGTGCCTTCCGTGATGGACAAGCATTGCGTCGGCGGGCTTCCCGGCAACCGGACGACGCCAATCGTGGTGGCCATCACCGCCGCCTGCGGTCTGGTGATCCCGAAGACATCGTCGCGGGCCATCACCTCGCCCGCGGGAACTGCGGACATGATGGAAACGCTGGCGCCGGTCGATCTGGACCTGCCCGCGATCCGCCGCGTGGTCGAGGCTGAGGGCGGCTGTGTCGTCTGGGGCGGCGCGGTGCGGCTTAGCCCGGCGGATGATGCCTTCGTGCGGATCGAGCGCGAGATCGACATCGACGCCGAAAGCCAGCTCATTGCCTCGGTCCTGTCGAAGAAGGTTGCCGCCGGATCGACGCATGTCATCATCGACATCCCGGTGGGGCCTACCGCCAAGATCCGCACGGAGGCGGCCGGGCGGGCGCTGGCGGCCCGGCTTTCGCTTGTGGGCGCCAGGCTGGGCCTCAACATCGCCTGCCTGCTGACCGACGGCAGCCAGCCGGTCGGACGCGGCATCGGTCCGGCACCCGAGGCCCGCGATGTGCTGGCGGTCCTCAGGCGTGACGCAGGGGCACCGCAGGACCTTGCCGAGCGCGCAGTTGCCCTGGCAGCGGCGTTGTTGGAAACCGGCGGGGCGGCAGCGCCCGGCACCGGCACCGACCTTGCACGCGCCGTGCTTGCGGACGGGCGCGCCTGGGCCAAATTCGCCGCCATCTGCGAGGCGCAAGGCGGCCTGCGCCAGCCGCCCGAGGCAGCCCAGACCCGTGAGGTGGGGGCCCTGGAAGCCGGAAGGATTGCCGCGATAGACAACCGGCGACTGGCGCGACTTGCCAAGCTGGCCGGGGCGCCCGGCAACCCCGCCGCAGGACTTACCCTTGCGGTTCGCGTTGGCGACACCGTCGTGAAGGGCCAGCCGCTGTTTCATCTTCACGCAGGAAGCGCCGGGGAAATCGCCTATGCAATCGAATACTCGACCGGCGCACCCGCGATCACCATTGCCGGGTGACGTATCCACCCGGCTTGGGCGTGGAACGGTCGCGAGCCTGCTTACCGTGGCGACGCTGACGGCGCTTTGCTACCCGCTGCTTTCGATCGGGCTGACCTACGCGTCTCCGTTCCAGTTTGCCGCGATCAGGGCAGGCATCGCCGGGTTTGCGCTCCTGCTGCTGGCCCTGGCCCTGCGCCGCCCCTTTCCCCGGACCAGACGGCTCTGGCTGATGGTGGCCCTGTCGGGCCTTTCTGCCACGACCATCGGCTTTGCAAGCATGCTCGGCGCGGCCGGTCTTATCGCGCCCGGCATTGCCACCGTAGTGGCCGGGACACAGCCCATTGTCGCCGCCCTCCTGGCTTTGGCGATGTTCGGCCAGCCCTTCCGAAAAAGGCAGGCGATCGGCATGTCGGTCGCATTTGCCGGGATCGCGGCAATGACGCTTCAGGACCTCTCGGCGGGCGGCACCTCCGCGGTCGCCGGAGTGGCGCTTGTCATCGCGGCGACGTTGGGCGTCGCTTTCGGCAACGCCCTGACAAAGCGATTTGCCCCGGATGTGGACCCGATCGCGGCGGCGGCGGCGCAACTTCTGCTTGGCACGGTCCCGCTTGTGATCCTGGCCTTCCTGACCGAACCCCTGACCGCACCGATCCTGGACCTCCGCTTTCTTGCGGTTGTGGTCGCCTTGGCTATCGGTGGAACTGCGTTGACATTCACGCTGTGGATAGCGGTTCTCAGGGATTGTCCGCTGAACATTGCCAACGCCTTCAACTTCCTGGCCCCGGTTCTGGGTGTCGCGATCAGTGTCGCATTCCTGGGCGAAAACCTGTCTCCGCTTGCGGCGGCGGGAATGGTCCTGACGATTGCCGGGATCGTCTTTGCCGCCTGGCGCGCGTGAAGGGGCGCGGTTGGAGGACCGGCGCGTCCACCGGTCAACCCATGCCGTGCAGCCCGTGCAGACTGCCGGTCAGCAGAACCGGAACCAGCAGCGGCGTGGCGACGGCAAAAAACCAGCACGCGCTTACGCCATCGTCTTGGCCGCCAGCACAAATGGACGATCAGCGTCACGACCAATGCGACCTCGAACATCCCGAAAACCTTGCCGTATAAGCGGGCGTCCCAATAGCTGACGAGACTTCGGAAAACCCACTCCGAGTCGGGCCAGACCTGGCGGCGTCATCGTGATGGGTCAGGAAGTCCGCAGGGGCATGCACGACACCGGCGCCAGCGAAGGTGCGCAGGACCGCGACCAACGCGCGCGCTGCAAGCCCGGAGGCCGGTCAATAGATCGGAAGCTCTTGCCGCACGCTTCGACAGGCGGCCGGGTCCCCGGAAGCCGGTCCCACGGCAGGGCACGCAGACCAAAGATCAGGGCGACGAGATCCCGCCAAAGTCGAGAAGGTAGGGCGACTCATGTTCAAAAGACGGTCACTGGCGTTCCGACGGGCACCTGCTCGTAGAGTTGGATCACATGCTCGTTCAGCATCCTTATGCAGCCGTTTGAGACTGACTTGCCAATGGACCAAGGCTCGGTCGTGCCGTGGATGCGGTAGTAGGTGTCGTGTCCATCCCGGTAGAGATAGAGCGCCCTTGCCCCGAGAGGATTGTTGGGTCCGCCGGGGACCCCGCCGGCAAATTGCGCATAGCGTTCGGGATTTCGGCGGATCATGTCGTTCGTCGGTCGCCAGGACGGCCATTCGGCCTTGCGCC
>PNJK01000162.1 GCA_013821825.1 Rhodobacter sp. | reverse complement strand
TCTGCAATCAGACCCCCAGATCGGGGCCGGCGCAGGGCAGCGGGCCGCCGTCGCGCGAGGTTTCGATGATCTCCCAGCCGCCGCCATCGCCCATGTAGCGCCCCCGGATCTTGCCGTCTTCCAGGAAGTAGAGCCAGCAGGCCGGGGACGGGTCGTTCTCGTAGCGGAAGCAGATCTGGTTGTCCTTCTGATACCAGACGCCGTAAATGCAAAGCTGGCCGTCGAAGGCCCAGCGCACCCGACGGTCCGGCAGGTATTCCTCGGTGCCGAAAAGCCCGCCGCCATAATCATAGGTGATGGTGTCGCCGACGGTCGCCGCGTCGAATTCGTCAGCGTTCAGCGGGGTCTGCGCCAGCGACGGTGTGGCCGCAAGGATCAGGGGGAAAAGCAAGGCGCGCATCGGGGGCTCCGGTCAGGGTGGGGAAAGAGTGCCAGAGGGAGGGGCGATT
Source organism: Rhodobacter sp. (assembly GCA_013821825.1). Classification (GTDB taxonomy): domain Bacteria; phylum Pseudomonadota; class Alphaproteobacteria; order Rhodobacterales; family Rhodobacteraceae; genus Tabrizicola. The sequence continues at coordinate 3,111 of PNJK01000162.1, read as the reverse complement.
GACCAGTCAAGCCGCCGTGTCCGCAGAGCTTTGCCGGGGTCGGGATTTCCGCCAGCGGTCAAGATGCGGTCCGACGGCGCGGCGCCAGAGGCGGGGTGCGAGGGCCAGCGCGCAGGCAAGCGGCAGCGGCCAGGGCAGGCGCGGGGCGTCCTCGGCCAGGCGCAGCGCGGGGAAGGGACGGGACGGGTGGACATGGTGGTCGGAATGCCGCGGCGCATTCAGCATCATCGCCGAGGTGAACCAGTGGGCCGTGTTCCAGCTGTGGGCGGTTCCGACGGGTTCCAGCCTGCCGTCGGTGCCACGGGCGCGGATCAGGCCGTAGTGCTGGACATAGTCGGACAGAAGGATCTGGCTTTGGGCGTGAAGCGCCAGTCCAGTCCAGACGAGAAGCCCGGGCAGCCCCGCGACCAGGGCGGCAAGGGCAAGCGACGCGAGGCCGCCCGCGATGTAGACAAGATAAGGGTTCAGACCGAAATGGCTTGCCCGCCGGCGCAGGGCCTGTTCCGCCAGGAGGCCTTGCCGGAAGCTGCCGGTCCAGGCGCGGGGGGCAAAGCGGTAGAAGCTTTCGCCCTCGCGCGCGGTGTTGGGGTCGTCCGGGCTGGCCACATACCGGTGATGCACCAGCCGGTGGGCGCTGGCGTGCTGGCCGAACAGGAAGGCCGTGTAGACTGCGGCGCCAAGGCGGAAATGCTCGCGCCGGGGGCGGTGGATCAATTCGTGGGCGGCAGGGTGGCCGACCTGACCAAGCCAGAATCCTGTGGCCAGGAACAGCAGGATGCACTGGTCGGGAGGTAGGCCGGAAGGTCCCGCGATGCCCCAGGTCGCGAGGGGCAGAAGAGCGAGGGCGGACAGGCCGATGGCGACGAGGAGGACATCGGCGGCGGGAAACCCGGTCGCCTCGGACCGGCCTTCGGTCAGGGCGATGATCTGGTCCAGGATCAGGGTGAGCACGGCCATGTAGAGAAAGGCCGCCCAGAGCCAGGGCCCGCCAAAGGCCAGGCCCAGCCCGATCAGGGGCAGGGGCAGGAGAGAGGCCGCGACGAAGGCGGTTAGGGGCAGAGGATGCTGGGGCAGGGCGCGGGGTCCGGATGAGAGGGCGGTCGATCGCAGTTTTCGAGGAAACTGGCGCGGGCGCAACGGGGTTTTGTGTCGCGGGGCACCTGGGCGGCGCTCGGCGCGCCCGGGCTGCGGGTCCGGCGCGACGGACTTCCAATGCCCCCCCAAAGCGACTAGGTGAGGACAGGGCGTGTTCCCGGGGGGCCTGGCTGATGTCGTTCTTCAAGAAGCTCAAGGATCGGCTGTTGCGGTCGTCCGACAGGATCGGCGACGGGCTTGAGGCGCTGGTGGCCGAGGGCGCAGAAGTCGCAGGTCCCGAGGCGGCCGGTCCGGGCGAAGGTCTTGGCGCAGGTCCGGCATCCGGAGCATCGCGGGCAGCGGATATCGCGCCTGCCGCGAAGCCGGTGTCTGCGGCACTTTCCGGTGAAAAGCCCGGTCTGATCGGTCGCCTTCTCGGCCGTTCCGAGGAGCCGCGCCGGATCCTGGACGATGCGATGCTGGAAAGCCTCGAGGAATTGCTGATCCAGGCCGACATGGGCGTGGATACGGCGGTGCGGGTCACCGCCAACATCGCCGAGGGGCGGTTCGGACGCAGGATCTCGACCACGGAGCTGCGCGACGCCCTTGCTGCCGAGGTCGCGCGGATCATGGAACCCGTGGCGCGGCCGATGCCGCTTTATCCCCAGAAGCCGCAGGTCGTGCTGGTGGTGGGCGTGAACGGCTCGGGCAAGACGACGACGATCGGCAAACTTGCCAGCCAGTTCAAGGCGGCGGGCAAGACCGTGGTGATCGCGGCGGGCGACACGTTCCGCGCTGCGGCGGTGGAGCAGTTGCAGATCTGGGGCCAGCGCGCCGGAGTGCCGGTGCTGACCGCGCCCGAGGGGTCGGATCCGGCCTCGCTTGCCTTCGACGCCTTGACCCGGGCGCGGGCGGACGGGGCTGACCTCTTGATGATCGACACGGCGGGGCGCTTGCAGAACCGGGCCGATCTCATGGAGGAGCTGGCCAAGATCGTCCGCGTCATCCGCAAGGTCGATCCCACGGCGCCACACAACACTTTGCTGGTGCTGGACGCAACCACCGGCCAGAACGCGGTGACGCAGGTCGACATCTTCCGCAAGATCGCCGATGTGTCCGGGCTGGTGATGACCAAGCTGGACGGGACGGCCAAGGGCGGCGTGCTGGTGGCGCTGGCCGACCGGTTCGGGCTGCCGATCCATGCCATCGGCGTGGGCGAGCAGATCGATGATCTTGCCCCTTTCGATCCGGAGGACTTCGCGAAGGCACTGGTGGGAGCGGAAGGGTGATCCGCGCCGGGCTCTGGGCGCTGATCCTGGCACGCCCGGCTGCCTTCCGGGGCTGGACCGGGCCGCGGACCTGTGCCCGCAAAGGATCAGGCGCGCGGGCTGCGCCTCGTGATTGGGAGCGGCCCGCCGCAGACTAGGCCCTCCGGGCGCGCGCTGCGCGGAGAAGCCGGGGTCGGGATGATCGTCCCGCAGGTGGCAAGGCCGCCGACGGCAAGTTTCCGCCGCCCGGTGCGCGCGCCGGGAGCAAGGCGGTGTATCAAGCGCCCACCTGGCCTATCCCGGCGTCGGTCCGGTCGTGCGGGCGACTTGGCCGGGCGGGCCTGGCGGCGCGGCGCTGCGTCGCGCGAGCCGGGCAGTGGATACGGCCTTGATCGGCTGGCCGGTTCCGGGCGAGAAGGTGGGGCCGGGCGGTGCGCGGCGATCGCAGCCGGTGCGGCGATGATGGAGTGGGCGGGACAGGCAATGGCAGAACGGAAGATCAACCCGATTCTCAAGCAGGTGCTGGAACTGGGGCCGACCCTGGTCTTCTTCCTGATCTACATGCGGATCAAGGATCAGTCCTACACGCTGGGCGGGACCGAGTATTCTGGCTTCATTGTGGCGGCGCTGATCTTGGTGCCGTTACTTCTGGTTGCAATGCTAACGCTGTGGTTGTTGACGGGCGCGATCAGCCGGATGCAGATCTTTGTCGCGGTGATGGTCGTCGTCTTCGGCGGGCTGACCGCCTGGTTCAATGACGAGCGGTTCT
>PNJK01000161.1 GCA_013821825.1 Rhodobacter sp. | reverse complement strand
TGCGGGATGGCGACGGTGCTGCCGGACACGGCGAAATGCACCGGCATCGGCGTGTCGCTGAGGCCGATCTCGACCGTGACGCCGTGGTTGCGGACCAGAAGCTCGATCTGCTGGATCAGGTAGTTCCGGAAGAGGTCTGGCCGTGTGACCGTGGTGGCATAGGTTCCCGGCGCCGAAACATGACCGAAGGCAAGCCGGGTGTCGACCTGGTCAAAACTGGCCACCGTCAGCCGGATTTCCGGATAGAAGGCCCGGATGCGGCGACCGGGGTGGCCTTTCGCGACCGCGCGCAGGAACTGGTCGGACAGGAACTGCGTGGCCTGGTTGTAAAGCGCCTCCAGCCGGTCGACGGCGGCGGCGGCGCTGGAAAAACTTTCCATTGCCGGGGCATCGGGGCTGAGGGTGGCGCTGTTGTGGTCGTCTTGCATTCCGGGTCCTGCGGTTGATCCGGCATATAAGCCGAAAGCCGGGCGGGTCCGCAAGTGAAGCCATCGTGACGGGCCCGCCGGATCACCGCATCTTGCGCATGTACGCAGGCGCCCCGATAGTCCGGCCATGTCAACGCTTCTGTCCCTTGGCCACGGCTACTCCGCCCGCGCCCTTGCCCGCCGCCTGCTCCCGCAAGGCTGGCGGATCATCGGCACCACCCGCAGTCCGGCCCGGGCCGACAGCTTCCTCCGGGAAGGAGTAGAGCCGCTGCTCTGGCCCGCCGACCTTGGCCCGGCGCTGGACGCGGCGACGCATATCCTGTGTTCCGCCGCCCCGGACGCAAAGGGCGATCCGTTCCTGATGGCAGTCCCCGCGATCGCGCAGGCGAAGGCGGTCTGGGTCGGGTATCTGTCCACGACCGGCGTCTATGGCGACCATCACGGAGCCTGGGTCGATGAAGTGACCCCCCTGACCCCGCAATCCGACCGCGGGCGGCAACGGGTGATCGCGGAAGCGCAATGGCGGGCGACCGGGCTGCCCGTGCACATCTTCCGGCTGGCGGGCATCTACGGGCCGGGTCGGGGTCCGTTCGAAAAGGTGCGCGACGGCACGGCGCGGCGGATCATCAAGCCGGGGCAGGTGTTCAGCCGCATCCATGTCGATGACATCGCCCAGGTGCTGGAGGCCTCGATCCGTCGCCCGCATCCGGGGGCGGCCTACAACGTCTGCGACGACAATCCCTGCCCGCCGGAAGAGGTGATCGCCCACGCGGCGCACCTTCTGGGCCTGCCGGACCCGTCCGCTGTCCCCTTTGCCGAAGTCGAGCCGACGATGACCCCGATGGCGCGCGGCTTCTACAGCGAGTCGAAGCGGGTCAGGAACCACCGGATCAAGGACGAGCTTGGTGTGCGCCTCTTGTATCCCGACTACCCCGAAGGCCTCGCCGCCCTCCTGGCAGAGGATCGGGGCTGACCCTGGCAGGTCATTCTGCCGCGATTTCGCGCGCCTGGGTGACAAGGATGGATTCGGTGACCTCGGACAAGGCCAGGGCCGCCGCGCCATGCGCCCAGAGAAGGTCGCCCCAGGCGTGAATCTCGATCGGCGGGCGGGGCCGACCGGTGTTGATGGTCAGATTGTCCATCTCCGCCAGTGTCTCGGCGGCATAGAGATAGTCATAGCGCATCCGCTCGCCGGACAGGATGATCAGCGCGGGATCGAACAGGTTGACCACGTTCGACAGCCCGACCGCAAGGTAGCGCCCGGCACGGCGGAAGATCGACTTGGCGGTCGCGTTCCCGGCCTTGGCATGGTCGTAGAGGCTTTCCAGAAGCACGCTGATCGGCTGGCTTTCCTTGTGCCCCCAGTTCAACGCCGTCGTCGCCTCGCGCGCCAGGGCATAGTCGGCGACATAGGCCTCCAGACAGCCGCGCTGCCCGCAGCGGCACAGGGCACCGTCCAGTTGCACCTTGGTATGGCCAAGCTCCATCCCCAGGCGCTGCGAGCCGCGATAGATGCGGTGATTCATCACGAAGCCCATGCCGACACCATGCTCGATGGTGACGACGGCAAAATCCGGCAGGCTGCGCCCGGCACCGAACCAAAGCTCGGCCAGCGCAACGAGGTTCGCATCATTGTCGATGTAGACCGGAAGCCCCAGTTGCGCGGTGGCGGCAGCGGCGACGGGCACCGAGCGCTCGGCCAGAATGGAAGACCACAGGACCGTGCCTTCGGCGCAGTCGACAAAGCCCGGCAGGCCGATGCCGACCGCCGACAGCGCGGTCTTCTCGATCCCGGCCTTGGCACAGACGCGGTCCAGCAACATCTCGATTGCCCGCAGGATTTCCGCAAGCGGCATCGGGCCGGGATGACGCGGAATCGCCTCGTCGGCGACCAGCTTGCCGGCGAAATCGACGATGACCGCCGTGTGCTCGCGGTCCGAAAGCTTCATCCCGGCCACGCAATGCGCGGCGGCCCTGACCCCCAGCGATACGGCAGGACGGCCCCGGCCGGCATCGCCGTCGCGCTGGGCCGAGACCTCTTCGATCAGCCCCGCCTCGATCAGTTCGGAGGAAATCGTGGTGACAGATGCCGGGCTGACGCCAAGGTCCTTGGCCAGATGAACCCGGGGAATCAGACCTGCCGCGCGCACCAGCTCGAACACCTGCTGGCGCAGGGGGCGCTGGCTTTCGGTCAGCGGCGGAATCAGGGGGCCGACGCCCTTGCGTCCCTCACTGGTCTCTGGCCGGATCGGCTTCGGCGACATTTGTTTGATCTCCGAAGAAAAAATCCCGTTTTCCATCGACGCTGCGCCTGCGAAATGCTGCACAGCAGCAGAATCGAGCTGCCTTAGTCGGCAGTCACAGGTTCGGTCAGCAAATTTATTTTGACAACTGAAATTATTGGCGGCATTTTTTCCGCGTTCCGGCGAATCTGCCGGGCCGGCCCGAGAGAGGCCGATCCATAGGGAGGATACATATGCGTACCGCAATTCTCGCCGCCATCGTGGCGGTGACTGGTTTTTCGTCGGCCGCTCTGGCGGACGGCAAGAAGATCGGGGTGTCCTGGGCCCAGTTCCAGGAAGAGCGCTGGAAGATCGACGAAGCGGCGATGAAGGCCGCGATCGAAGCCGCCGGCAACGAGTATGTCTCGGCTGACGCCCAGTCCTCGGCGGAAAAGCAGCTCTCCGACGTCGACGCGCTGATCGCGCAGGGCGTGGATGCGCTGATCATCAACGCCTGGGACAAGGATGCCATCGGGCCGGCCATCGAAAAGGCCGCTGCCGAGGGGATCCCGGTCGTCGGCTATGATCGCCTGATCGAAGACGCCCGCACCTTCTATCTGACCTTCGACAACGTCGGTGTCGGTCGGATCATCGCGCAGGAAGTCTTCAAGGTCGCGCCGAAGGGCAACTACGCCATCATCAAGGGCGACCCCGGTGACCCGAACGTCGGCTTCCTGCGTCAGGGCATGGAAGAAGTGATCGGCGCTGCCGTCGCCTCGGGCGACATCAAGATCGTCGGCGAAGCGAACTCGGACGGCTGGAAGCCCGAGAACGCCCAGAAGAACATGGAACAGATCCTGACCGCCAACAACAACCAGGTGGACGCCGTTCTGGCGCAGAACGACGGCATGGCGGGCGGC
>PNJK01000160.1 GCA_013821825.1 Rhodobacter sp. | reverse complement strand
CACGGGATACCGTATCCAGCGCCTCTGCCGCCCTGGCCTCGGGCGCGACGGGTCGTTCGACCAGCAGAAACGCAGCCTTTTCCATGAGTTCCGGGAAGGTCTTCGCAGACTTCTTCAGGAAGGGCAGGGCCAGTTCCATCCGTCCAGCCTGAGGGCCGGTCAGCGCCGGGCGGCCCGCAGCCTCGAGGTAGGCCTGCAATTCATGCAGCAGTGCGGCATCGTCGGCCATCGCCATGTGTTGTCCGCAGGTATGCTCCAGCTTCTTGAAGTCCAGCCGAGCCGGAGCCCGGCCAATTCCGGACAAGTCGAACATCTTCATCGCTTCGGCACTGGTGAAGATCTCGGCGTCGCCCTGCGCCCAGCCAAGCCGCGTCAGGTAATTGCGCATCCCGGCGGCGGGGTAGCCCATCGCCTGATACTCCTCGACCCCCGTCGCGCCATGACGTTTCGACAGCTTCTTGCCGTCCGGCCCGTGGATCAGCGGAATATGCGCCCAGACCGGCACCTGCCAGCCCATCGCGTCATAGACCATCTGCTGGCGTGCCGCATTGTTCAGGTGATCGTCGCCCCGGATCACATGGGTCACGCCCATGTCATGGTCATCGACCACCACGGCCAGCATGTAGACCGGGGTGCCGTCCGAGCGCAGGACGATCATGTCGTCCAGCGTCGCGTTCTGGATCACGACTCGGCCCTGCACCATGTCGTCGATCACCGTCTCGCCCGTGCGCGGAGCCTTCATCCTGATGACGTAAGGCGCGTCCGGATGGGTCGCTGCGTCGGCGTCGCGCCAGGGTGACAGGAACACCGGATAGCGCCCCGCGGCTTCTTCCGCCGCGCGGAAGGTCGCGATTTCTTCCTGTGTCGAAAAGCACTTGTAGGCCGTTCCTCGCGCAAGCATCTGATGCGCGACTTCGGCGTGGCGGCCACGGCGTTCGAACTGGCTGACGACATCGCCATCCCAGTCGAGGCCAAGCCAGGTCAACCCCCGCAGGATCGCTGCCGTCGCCTCGGGGGTCGAGCGTTCGCGGTCGGTATCTTCGATGCGCAGCAGGAACTTCCCGCCCCGGCCCCGGGCGTAAAGCCAGTTGAACAGCGCCGTGCGTCCGCCGCCGATGTGCAGATAACCGGTGGGCGAGGGTGCGAAACGGGTGACGACCTGGGCAGGGGCGGACATCGGGCGTTAACCTTTCGGAAACCATGAGCGCATAGGCTTGCGGCGGGTTTAGGCATTCAGGGGAAGGGACACAAGGTGGCGTCCGTTGGCTTGATCTGGCGGGGCATCCTCTGGCCGCTGGTTGCCCTGCAATCGGTGCGTGGCACGCTGTTTCCCTGGATCGCCATCCTGATCGGATGCGGGATCGGCGGATGGTTCGCGGTCCTGGACGAGCCCGGGCCCGGCAGCTATGCGCTGGCCGCGATCATCCTGGTGGCCGGTGCGGCCCTCGCCTGGCGCGGACCGGACCTTGGGCGCCCGCTTGCCCTGGCTCTCGCAGCCGTCGCCGCAGGCTGGCTGGCCGCGGGGCTGCGGGCGCAGCTGGTGGACGCGCCGATGCTTGACTTTCGCTACTACGGTCCGGTCGAGGGGCGCATTGTCCTTGTCGACCGGTCGCAGTCCGATGCGTTGCGGCTGACGCTGGACCGGGTCGTGCTGCGCGAGGTCGCGCCCGACCGAACGCCGGAAAGGGTCCGGATCTCGTTGCAGGACGACCAGCCCTGGCTTGATCCGGTGCCGGGTCAGATCGTGGTCCTGATGGCCTCGCTTGCGGCTCCCGAGGGGCCGGTGGAACCCGGCGGCTTCGACTTCCGCCGCATGGCCTATTTCGATCGGCTTGGTGCGGTGGGTTACACCCGCAAGCCGGTCCTGCTGCTGGAGGAACCGACCGGCGGCGCGCTGCCGATCGACCGGCTGCGCAGCTATCTGACCAAGGGCATGCTCGCGCAGATGGACGGGCAGGCCGGCGCCTTTGCCGCGGGGGCGATGACCGGGGACCGCTCTGCCATCACCGAAGACACGGTGGCCGCGCTGCGCGATTCCTCGCTGGCGCATCTTCTGGCGATCTCGGGGATGAACATGGCTTTCCTCACCGGTTTCGTCTTTGCCCTGTTCCGCTACGGGCTGGCGCTGATACCCTTCGTGGCCCTGCGGATTGACACCAGAAAGGTCGCTGCCGTGGTCAGCCTGGGGGTCGCGCTGTTCTATCTTCTGCTGTCCGGGGCGAATGTCGCGACCGAACGCGCCTTCATCATGATCGCGGTCTTTCTTGGTGCGGTGCTGCTGGATCGCCGTGCGCTGACCCTGCGGTCGGTGGCGGTGGCGGCGGTCGTTCTGTTGCTTGCCAAGCCCGAAAGCCTGCTCAATCCCGGGTTCCAGATGTCCTTTGCCGCCACAATCGCGCTGATCGTGGGCTTTGCGGCGCTGGACGGCAGCATCTATCGCCAGCGGATCCCGCGCTGGCTGATGCCTGTGTTCACCCTCGTGCTCAGCTCGGTGATCGGGGGCTTTGCCACAGCACCCTACGCGGCGGCGCATTTCAACCGATTCACCGACTACGGCCTGCTGGCGAACCTTTTGACCGTGCCGGTGATGGGCGCGGTGATCATGCCGGCGGGGGCGGTTGCCGCGCTTTTGGCCCCGCTTGGCCTCGCCTGGCTGCCGCTGTGGTTCATGGAGCAGGGCGCGCGCTGGATTCTCTTTGTCGCGCACTGGATTGCCGGGCTGGACGGGGCCGTGACCGCGATCCCCGCACCGGGGCCATGGGTGCTGCCCCTGTTCACGCTTGGGGCGCTCTGGCTGATCCTCTGGCGGGGGCGAGTGCAGGTGGCCGGGGCCGTTCCGCTTATGGCGGCGCTGCTGCTTTGGATCATGGCCGAGCGGCCGACCCTGCTGGTTTCGGGCGACGGCAGGCTTGTCGGCCTGACCGGGCCGGAGGGCCGCGCCCTGTCGGCGGCGAAAGGCGGCGGGTTTGCCGTCGAGAACTGGCTGCAGAATGACGGCGATCTGGCGGATCAGGTGTCCGCGGCGGATCGTCCCGGGTTCACAGGTCCGAAGGGCGAGCGATGGTTCGACCTTGGCGGGCTTCGCGGGGTCGTCCTGACCGGCAAGGGGGCGGAGACAAAGCTGGCGGCCGCCTGCGCGGGTGCGGCGCTGGTGATCCTGGGGGCCGAGGCCAAGGGCCCGACCGATGGCTGCGGCCTGATCGATGCCCGAACCCTGACAGCGACCGGGCCCTTGGCGATCTGGATCAAGGGCGGCGAAGTGCGGATCGAACGCACCAAGCGGGCGGCGCGGCTTTGGTCGCCGCCCGCCCGCAAGGCGGTGCTGCCCGAGCTTTCGATCAGGCCGGTGACCCTCGCCGCTCAGTAGCTGCGGATCAGACCCACCAGCCGGCCCTGCACCTTGACCAGGTGATCGGGAAACACCCGCGTCTCGTAGGCCGGGTTTGCCGCTTCCAGCGCGATCATGGTGCCGCGTCGGCGATAGCGTTTCAGCGTGGCCTCGTGATCCTCGACCAGGGCCACGACGATATCGCCGTTCTCTGCCGTGGACTGTTCGCGGATCACGACGATGTCGCCATCGTT
>PNJK01000159.1 GCA_013821825.1 Rhodobacter sp. | reverse complement strand
TGCCGTCGCGCAAACGGTTGTCGAGACCGGAGAATGGCTCGTCCATCAGCATCACGCGCGGGTTCGGGGCCAGGGCGCGGGCCAGAGCCACCCGCTGCTGCTCGCCCCCCGAAAGCTGATGCGGGTGCTTCGGGCCGAAGCCGGGCAGATCGACTTTCTCCAGAAGCTCGCCCACCCGCCGGGCCTTCTCTGTCCGCTCGATGCGCAGGCCGAAGCCCACGTTTTCGGCCACGGTGAGATGCGGAAAGAGGGCGAAGTCCTGGAACATGAGACCGACCGACCGGGCTTCGGGCGGAACATGCACCCCCGGCCCCGCAACCCGCTGGCCGTCAAGCCACACCTCTCCGAAGGCGGCGCGCTCGACCCCGGCGATCATGCGCAGCGTGGTCGACTTGCCGCAGCCCGACGGGCCGAGCAGGCAGGTCACCTGCCCGGCAGCCACGGCCAGAGAAACATCGTCCACCACGCGCCGCCCGCCGAAGGACCGGCCGAGATGGGTGACTTCCAGACGAAGAGGCAGGCTGTCGGGCATGAAACTCGAGAAAATTCGTCAGGCTTTCCATTAGCAGCGCGCACCGGGGCGGGCAAGACCGGGCAGGTGAGTCGCTGCGGATGCACTCGGGACGGCACGGCATCAAAGCTGGCACTGATTGGGGATTGATCTGGTATGCGATCCAATGCCGGGGTTTTCACCGCTGGAATTTGACGGACTCTCTGGACGGTGCTTGCCTTGTCGAACCGTTTTGCTGACAGGTGCGAAAAAATGCTGTCCCGCCCGCTTGCGCTGATTGCCGCTGCCGCCATCCTGGCCAGCCTCTTTCTTCCCTGGTTTTCGTCGCCGTTCGGCGCGAATGTCGTGCCCTGGACCGTCCTGCGCGGGCTTGACGCAGGATCGGCTCAGGCGATCCTTCGGGATGCCCGGCCCGAAGCCATTGCCTATGGCTGCTCGTTCGTCCTTGCCGCGCTTTTCGTCGGCTTTGCCTTGATCGGGCGCGAGTCGCGCCTTCTGGCGCTCCTGACCGGCCTGGTGCCGGTGGCGCTGGTCGCCTGGGCGCTGGTGTCGCTGGTGACGCGCGCGGATGCGGAAATCCTGTCGTTTTCCGGTGCCGAGGTGTCCGAGCTTGCAGCGCGGGTCCTGGGGGCCGGAGCCTGGACCTGGATCCTGGGGGCAAGCGTCCTGGCGACGCTGGGCCTGATCGATCCGGGCAAGCGGCACCCGGCGACTTACGCCTGAGCTACAGCGTGGTGTTGGTGGCCCCGCCGTCCAGCAGCACATTCTGCCCGATGATGAAGCCCGCATGCCGCGAACACAGGAAGGCGCAGGCCGCACCGAATTCGGCCGGGGTTCCGTAACGCCCCGCCGGGATCGTTGCGGCCCGCGCGGCGATGGCCTCCTCCATGCTGATCCCGCGCGCCCGGGTCACGTCCGTGTCCAGCGCAATCGCGCGGTCGGTGGCATGGATGCCGGGCAGGAGGTTGTTGATCGCAACCCCCTTCCCCGCGACCTGTCGCGAGGTGCCCGCGACAAAGCCGGTCAGACCGGCGCGTGCCGAATTCGACAGGCCGAGGCCTGCAACCGGGGCCTTGACCGAAACGCTGGTGATGTTCACCACCCGGCCCCAGCCGCGCTCCATCATCCCCGGCAACACGGCCTGCATCAGCGCGATGGGCGTCAGCATGTTCGCGTCCAGCGCCCGGATGAAATCCTCCCGCCTCCAATCCGACCACATCCCCGGCGGAGGCCCTCCGGCATTGGTCACCAGAATGTCGAACGGCCCCTCTGCCAGCACTGCCGCGCGGCCCGCTTCGGTGGTGATGTCGCCCGGCACCGGCGTCACCCGGATCGGGAACCGTTGCCGGATATGATCTGCCGTGGCCTCCAGCGTCTCGACCCCGCGCGCGTTCAGGACCAAATCGACGCCCGCTTCGGCCAAAGCCTCGGCACACCCCCGGCCGAGCCCCCTGGACGACGCACAGACCAGCGCCCGCTTTCCCCTGATCCCCAGATCCATCGCAACCCCCTTCTCGCTTGGCTCAAGCCCAGATCAGGATGATGCTTGATGGAAACATTATCCTGATCTCGATTCCCGGTGGTCGCGTGATTGACGCGGAAAACCGGAGTCCACTTTTCCGCATCACGCTTTAGCAGGCAGCCGCGCCGGGGCAAGCCCGCAGTTTCAAACCCCTGACAAGCAATGTCTTTGGAAAATGCCGACTGGGTTGTGTCAGGGTGCCGCAAGCACGGGAGCGCGCGACGACGGCGCGCGAACGGCATCATCCAGACAGTCGCCCCGACCGGGGGCTCAGCGGGAATAGAAGAATTCCTCCCGCACGATCTTGCCGTCCTTGACGTGATAGACCGCAATCTCCCTGTCCTTCCTGCGCACACCGCTGGTCTTGTTTTCGGTGTCCATCCCGAAGATCACCGCAAAGCGATCATCGCCATGCACGAAGGGGCCCTCGACCGTCAGGCCATGGACAGTGAAATTCGCTTCCCACCAGTCATGCTTGCCCCGGATACCGGCGAGCCCCGCGGTCACGGTCCCGCCACCCATGTCCATCGCCTCCACCGACACGGCGTCCGCGGCGTAGAGCCGTTCCAGGTTCGCCCGCGCCCGATCTTCGCGGCAGCCGACGATAAGTTCGTCCGCAATCTCCTGCAAGGTCATTCGATCCTCCACTGTTCATCTTATGTTCCACAGCCTGCCCCCCTGACGGGAGAATTCAATCAGCATGCTCACCCTATCCGGCTAACTGCGAAAGCGCTGCCAGTTCAGGTCGGCGAAACAGGGGCCTTGCGTCGCCTCGGTGAACTTGATGCCGTTGTGCCCGCCGTTCCACTCCATGATCTTCACGGCACCGGTCTCGTCCAGGGTCAGGTCCCAGCCGATGCAGCGGACATAGGGAATGCGCGCATGGCAGCGTACGGCGACCCGCACACATTCAGCGAAATTCGGGACGGCTTGACCGGCGAAGGGGATGTCCGACTGCGGGTGCCGGTCGCAGCGAAGCCAGCTTGGCAGGTAGCCGGTCGCAGACAACTCGCCGCTGGCAAGGTCGACCGGCGCACTGACCTCTTCCGCAGACTTCAGGAATTCGCTGCTGCCCTGGCCAAAGCGCAGATACCCGCCGCGCAGGCTGATCCTGCCGAGGTCATCGCAGGCCGTCGTCAATCTCAGCGTCGCCGTCGCCGGACAGTTGCCGAGCCGCCGCAACAGGTCGTGCTGGCGGATGAAAGCCTGAAACAGGCCGGACCCGAGGGCGCGGACGTCGGCCGGATCGAACGAGGCGCGATCGATGATCTTCACTCCGGTTCCGGACTGGGTGGCATCGCTCTTGAAGATGACGCGATCCGTCCGACCGAATAGGACGTCGATCAGGTCCGTGGCAGCCACCGGCCTTCCATCGCGGCCGATGACCATGCCATTGACCTGGGCGGCAAGGTCGGGAAATTCCGGCGCGTCGAACAGGATCATGTTCAGACTGCGCAGGCCGCTCAGCTCGCCATACAGGCCCGAAGTGCGTGGCAGAACGCATTCGTCATAGAAGTTGTCCGGGATCCACCCGTCCTTGTAGCTGCCCGCGACATGGGCGTAGACG
>PNJK01000158.1 GCA_013821825.1 Rhodobacter sp. | reverse complement strand
GGATCGCGCGGCATCAAGGCTTCGGACAGGTCGGCAAGGTGCAAGAGACAGGCGCCGCTTTCGAACAGGGTGATTTCGCCGTCCTGCAGCGCGGGGACCTGGGCGAAGGGCTGGATCGCCAGATGGTCGGGACCGGTGCGGTCCTCGAACCGGACGGAGCGGACGGCATAGGGCAGGCCGGCCTCTTCCAGCGCCCAGCGCAGCCGGATGTCGCGGACATGGCCACGCGGGCCTTGCGGCACCCAGTCGTAGGTCCAGACGGTGAAGGGACCAGGCATGCGGACGCTCCGTTTCAGGGTCGAGGTCAGGATAGGCGGAGGTCTGGAAAAAGAACAAGGCCCGGAAGTTTTTCCGGGCCTTGCGCGCGCCATGGGGGACGCGGAACTGGGTGCGACTTACTTCGCAGCCGCAGCGGCTTTCTTGGCGACCGAGGTCACATCCGCGGTGGCTTTCTTGACGGCGGCGGTGGCGTCTTCCGACATGTCCTTGCCGGCAGCCAGCATCAGCTCGACCGTTTCCATCTGCACTTTCTTGGCGACTTCGGCGAAGGCGGCAAGGTTTTCGGCAGCCATTTCGGCGGCGGCAGACGCGAAGTCGGTCATCGACTTGGTGTAGTCGGTCGGCTCGGCCTTGGCGCGTGCCATGTCGCCAACCTTGGCGAGGGTGTCCTTGGTCCACTTGGCCGAAATCTCGGTCGATTTCTCGGCGGCTTCGATCGCCACTTTCGAGAATTTCTCGGCGAATGCGGCCTGGGTCTTGAACGCGTTCTGGAACGCCGAGGCGTCAACCGGGAACGAAGCCATCATGTCTTGCACGACTTTGGTGAAGTCCGGGGTCTTGGTCATCTCAATCACTCCGATCTGAGGGGACGATGGTGTCAGTCTGTCTTGTCTTGATGACAATCATATACGTGCTGCGTTGCAGCATTTCAAGTCTCTTTCTGCAGTGCAGCAAAACCCGCGGTTGCGCCAGGTTAACCCTGCGGAAAGCCGGAGAAATGTCAGGGCTCCGGCGTCGCCGCCACATAGGTGCCCGGCGCGGGGGCGAGCGAATCGGCGGGTTTCCGCGCCGCGATCATCGGGCCGGACTGCCCTGCCAACCAGGCGCCCCAGCGTGGCCACCAGCTGCCTTTGTGGAAGGTTGCCGACTTCAGCCAGGCCTCTGGGTCGCCCGCGACCGGGGCATCGTTGGCATAATGGCCGTATTTGTCCTTTGCGGGCGGGTTGATGATCCCGGCGATGTGCCCGCTTTGCGACAGAAGGAACGTCTTGTCCGTCGACCCCATCTGCTTGATGCCGTTGAAGGAGCCGCGCCAGTGCGCGATGTGGTCGGTCTCGCAGGCAATCGCGAAGATCGGAAGCGTGATGTCGACAAGGCTGACGGGCTTGCCGAAGACCCGGAACTCGCCCTTGGCAAAGCCGTCGTTCTGGCAAAGACCGCGCAGATACTGGACGGCCATCGTCGCGGGCAGGTTGGTGCCGTCGCCGTTCCAGTACAGAAGGTCGAAGGCGGGCGGCGCCTCGCCCAGCATGTAGGACTTGATCGCGGGGCTGTAGATCAGGTCGTTGGAGCGCAGGAACGAGAAGGTCCGGCTCATGAACTTGCGCGACAGGATACCGTCGTGTTCGGTCTGGCGTTCGATGCCGTCGACGAAATCGTCGTTGAGAAAGACGCCGACCTCGCCCGGGTCGGAAAAATCGGTGAGGGTGGTGAAGAAGGTGGCGGCCTTCACCGTCTCGTCCCCGGCGTTGTGCAGATGCGCGAGGGCAAGGCCGAGCGTGGTGCCCCCGATGCAATAGCCGACGGCGTTGATCTGTTTCTCGCCGGTGATCCGCCGCACCTCGGCCATCGCGCGGAGATAGCCGTCGCGGATATAATCGTCCATGCCCGTCCCGGCGTAGGAGGCGTCAGGGTTGACCCAGGAGACGACGAAAAGCGTGAAGCCCTGGTCGACAATCCATTTGATCAGCGAATTCTGGGCCTTGAGGTCCAGGATGTAGAACTTGTTGATCCAGGGCGGAAAGATCAGAAGCGGCGTCTGGTGGACCGTTTCGGTGCTGGGTTCGTATTGGATCAGCTCCAGCATCTTGTTGCGGTAGACCACCGCGCCGGGTGTGGTCGCCAGATTCTCGCCGACCTTGAAAGCCTCGCGGTCGGCCAGCGTGATCAGAAGGTCGCCCTGGTTCGTCTCGATGTCGCGGACCAGGTTCTCCAGGCCCTGGACCAGGCTTTCGCCATCGGTTTCCACGGCCTTTTCCAGCGCCTCGGGGTTGGTCCCGAGGAAATTGGTCGGGCTGAACATGTCGACAATCTGTTTCGTGAAATATTCCACCCGGCGACGGTCCTCGGGCGCAAGCGTCTCCATGTCGCCAACGGCGGTCGAGATCGCTTCGGCGTTCAGCTGGTATTGCTGCTTGAGGTAGTTGAAGAAGGGATGCGTCTCCCACAGGGGGTTCTGGAAACGCCGGTCCCTGGGGTTAGGGTCGGGCGGGGCCTTGAACTCGCCCTTCGCAAGCGTCTGTTGCGCCTCGACATAATGCTTCAGCGTCTTGCCCCAGTACGCGACCTGATGTTCGACGACGCGGGCGGGATTGGCCATCATCTCGGCGAAATAGGCGGCGGCGGCCTTCATGTAGACGTCTGGTGCGGGACCGTGCAGCGCGGGATCGACATGGCGGCGCTGGGTCAACGCGGCGGTCAGACGCTTTGACAACTCGTCAACCTTCGCGAGGTTAGCATTCAGCCGCCGGGCCCGCTCATGGTCCGCGACTTTGGTATCGGGGGCCTTGTCTTCTGTTGTCATGCCAACCATTCCCCCCTATCGTCGCCGCTGTGCAGCATGGCCGGTCCGGCGTGACACGGCGATGTGACATCTGCCCGATCGGGCGAGGAGACGTGATGAAGTATATGTTCACCTATGACCTGATGGAAAGCGCCCGCAACACGAATGAGTGGCTGGGTGCATCTGCCAGGGCTTTTGCGAGTTATCCCGCCTTCGCGATGTCGATGAACCCGATGCTGCCCCTGATGGCCGCCTGGGGCGAGGTGACGGAACGCACCTTCAGCCGAATGGTCGCCAAGCCCGACTGGGGCATCCGCTCGATCGTCGGGCCGGATGGGCAGGACCATCTGGTCGATGTGAATGCCGTGGTCGAAAAGCCCTTCGGCAATCTCGTGCAGTTCTTTGTCCGCCGCCGGTCGCCCATGGGGCGCAAGGTGCTGCTGGTGGCACCGATGTCGGGCCACTATGCGACGCTTCTGCGGTCAACGGTCGCAAGCCTGTTGCCCGATGCCGATGTCTTCGTCACCGACTGGCACAATGCGCGCGACATTCCGGTCAGCGCCGGCAAGTTCGATATCGAGGACTATACGCTGTATCTGGCGGAATTCATGAAGGTTATGGGCCCCGACACCCATGTGATCGCGGTCTGCCAGCCGGTGCCGCTGGCGCTGGCCGCAACCGCCTATCTGGCCGCCGAAGACCCCGAGGCGCAGCCGCAAAGCCTGGTGCTGATCGGCGGGCCGGTCGATCCGGACGCGGCGGCCACGGAAGTGACCGATTTCGGCCGCCGGGTGACGATGGGTCAGCTGGAGCATCTGGCGGTCCAGCGTGTCGGCTTCAAATACAAG
>PNJK01000157.1 GCA_013821825.1 Rhodobacter sp. | reverse complement strand
GGTGCTGGGGCCTTGGGCGGGCAGACGCGCATGGGGGCGGCATATCAAAGGCTGGCGAAGGAAATCCGCGACAGCGTGGCAATTCTTGTGCCAGAATACCGCACCGCTCTGGATACCGCAGCAGACGCTATTACCCGGCGCCGCGCGGTCAAGTTCGGCGCTGATCTGCTTTCTGAAAATATGCATTCCCCGCGCGTCACGACCGAGGAAGCCTTGGCTGAGATTGCCACGGCGACGGGCGGGCAGAAGGCTGCCATGCGCGACGGCTTGCGCGGTCAGGTTGATGAAATCATCGGTAATGTGAAAGCGGTCGGATCAGACCAGAATATTGACGCGCGGCAAGCCCTGAAGGCCTTCACCGAGTTTTCCAGCCCGAATGCAAGGCGCAAGATGGAGGCGCTGTTCGGCGACGAATGGGGGGCGATTGCCACCAAGCTTGACGAGGCTGGGGCAGCACTTGGGCTACGCGCCCGCACAGCAGCAAATAGCGCCACCAACCAGCGGACTGTGGTGCAAGAGGCAATCACGGACAGCGTGACGCCTGGGGCCTTTGCGCGCGGGCGTCCGGTGCCCGCACTCGGAGACGCATGGGCCACGCTGATGAACGCCAATCCAGCCGCCATCAAGCGTATGGGCCGCGACGTTCAAGGGGAGATTGCCGATCTGCTGACCCGTGAGGGCCAGGGGCTGCAGGCCGTTGATGCCATTGTGAACGCGCTGACCAAGAATCCTATTAATACCGCAGCGGGAAAAGCGACACGCAGCGTCATCGAGGCGCTGTTGTTTGGCAGCACAGGCCGGGCTACCGAGGCAGGGCTAGAAAAACTAGGAGTGCGGGGACAATGATGGCGATGGAACCCAACAAGGCCCCCCAGCTTTGCGGCCTGCGTGTAAGTGTCCACATGCAGTATATGAATGCGAATGTCATGCCGTTCCCAAGCAGAACGGCGGCAAGCGGTGCAAGAAAGGTTTCTGGGGTCATGCCGCATGATGTCATAATTTCAAGGGAGTGCAACTGATGCCTCGATCTGGCGGGATATTTTCGTTGATTCCAGGCTACTTCGCCGTGGACGGCACGACCATTGAGGTCTCGCAGCATAATCCACCGTTGGAGGATATTGCTCAGGCCCTGACGGACAGCTTGCCCCGCGATGGGTCTGCACCGATGACTGGCAACCTTGCGATGGGGTCAAACAAGATCACCGGGCTTGCGGCAGCGACCAACGCTGGTGACGCGGTGCGGTTTGACCAGCTGCCGAGCATCACCCCGACCACGGCGACACTGACAGCCGGAACCAACGCCCAGGGCCAAGGCCCGATCACGACGGATCAGGTCACGATTACCACGGCGGCGGCAAACCCCAGCGGGGCCACGCTTCCAACCGCAGTTGCTGGTGATCGTGTCATCATCGCAAACCGGGGCGCAAACCCGGTGAATATCTATCCCGCGACCGGCGCATCTATCGGCGCACTGGCGGCAAACGCACCCGTTCTGCTGGCCGTCAATCAGTCAGTCGAGTTCTTCGCCCGCAGCGCAACGCAATGGGAGGGCCAGATCAGCCAGCCGCTGAACGCAACCCTAACCAGTCTTGCGGGACAGACGCTCGTGGCGGGTGACCTGATCCGTGCGACCGGCCCCGGTGCGGTAGCCCGCATCCCGGCCGGGACTTCGGGTCAGGTGCTGGCATACGACGCGGGCGGCATTCCGGTCCCTACAACGCTGCCTTCTGCCACGGCCCCGCCGGTTTCGATCTTCCGCGACCAGAAAACAGCCGGAACGGATGGCGGCACGTTTACGCAGGACGGCGACCGGACGCGCGCCCTCAACAACACGCAGATCAACCAGATCAGCGGCGCAAGCCTTGCGTCCAACCAGATCACGCTTCCGGCGGGGACGTATCTGATCGACGCTATGGCCCCGGCCAATCAGGTCCTCCAGCACGTAGCGTGGCTTTTCAACGTCACCGATGCGGCGACCGTGATCAGCGGAACAGCAGGGTTCGCGGGCAATGCACTGGACAGCACCGTGAACTACTCTTTTGTCAAAGGTGTCATCACTATCGCGGCGACCAAAGTTTTTGAACTTCGCCACCGTTGCAGCAGCACGAAGACAACTGACGGCTTTGGCCGCCCCTCTGCGATCGCCTCCGAAATCTACTCCGTCGTCCAGATCACCAAGCTTGCGTAAGGAGCGAACCATAGATTTCGGCGTTAAGAAATCAGTGCAGGAACGCGCCGCCGCGGTCGAGCGCCAATACGGTGCGACGACCAAGGGCACCGCCGAGGCAGCGAAGCCCGGCAAGTGGAAGGTCGCCAAGCTTCGGCTGGGTGAAAAATCCTTTGCGGTTCAGGTGAAGAAGAAGTTCTGACATGACAGATCTCGGCATCAATCGGGCGCTCGGGCGGCTGGAAGGCCAGCTTGGCGGCGTCGTGACCACACTCGGGGAGGTGAAGTCGGCGCTTCACGATCCGGCGACAAACACTTGGCTCTGCCGAACGACCGGCACAACTGACACCGCGAGCACAAACATCGTCACGGCTTCCGGTTCCATCGCCCTCGCTGGCGCGGTTGACGGCATCCAGATCAACAGCACGGCGGGCACGTTTGATGTGTCCAGTTTCAACGTCTTCTACTAAGGGGATCAAGATGAACAAGCGCGACCAAATGAACGCCAGCTATGCCGTCGCGGATGCGCTTCTGGGCAAGCATACCGGGGTCAGCAGGAGCATCAAACATCCGCGCAAACCGAAGCAACAACTTCACTCTCAGTCTTCACAGGGAACTGACATGGCAAAGGAAATGACATTCGGCAACAAGCCAAGCGTTGCGGCGCGCGGCGATGCGGCCAAGAAATACTACGGCAACAGCAAGCCCGCAAACCGTAAGCCCGACCCAAAGATGAAGGTCACAGTCAAGCCGACTGGCGGGCTGACCCCCAACGGCGTCAAGATCAAGGCCACGAAGCAGTTCAGTTCTGGTAAGTGGGTCAAGTAACGCGATGAATACAGCCACCGAATTCTCCGTCTTGAGTGCGTTCTGGAAACCCTGCTCTCGACACCGAGACGGGCGATGGGCGCGGATATCGCCACACAGGATGCCATAAGATGAACGAGCCGCGCCAAATGATCGAAAATTCCGACCGGGGCTACATCACCATCCTGATCGGTGATGCGCTGTGACGCCGATCAAAAGCATCCGAATCCAGAAGAAGGCCGAAACAGCATGACCGAGCGTCCGATGATCGAAAACTCCGACCGTGGCATCACGCTCAACAAGCCGCTGGCATGGACGATCCTGTCATCGCTGGCCGTGCTGGTCTGGTGGGGCGGCACCACGCTGACCAGCCTGCAGACGGCCATCGCCACGCTGACCGTCGCGATCAGCGAAAGCCGGGACGCCAACATGGCCATGGATATGCGGATGCGGGCTGTTGAAAAACTGGTCAGCGTCGCGGGCGAAAGCCGGGAAGCCATCGTCGCCGTGGAACAGCGCGTCCGCATCATGGAAAACACGCAGACCCGCGTCGATGCGCAGTTCAGCGGCATGCGGGAAACCCTGCAGGAAATCCGGGATCAGAACCGGGCGATTGAGCAACTGGTGCGGCAGTATCTGCAAGTGCCGAAGCCATG
>PNJK01000156.1 GCA_013821825.1 Rhodobacter sp. | reverse complement strand
CCTGGCTCAGCCTGCCATCGCAAGCGATCCCGGCCGGGGGCGCGGCGGGCTCGGCCGCCTATCTGGTCGGCGTCTTCGGCCCTGCCTTCATCGAGGTCGTCCTCGCCCGGCTGCGGAGCGGCAAGGGGGGCAACCCAAATGCATGAAATTCTCCGCCTTGCGCGCGCCATCCGCTGCGATGCCGCCGACCCGGCACAGGCCTTCAGCCATCGCCTGCGCATCGGCCTTCTGGTCGCCGCGCTGATCCTGATCCTTTCCTCTCTCTTCGGGTGATCCCATGCCCATGACAGACCGGGGCCTGTTGGCCCTTGTCCGGCACGAAGCACTCGTGCCCGGACCCTATCTCGATGTCAAAAACGTCTGGACCTTCGGCATCGGCCATACAGCTGCGGCGGGACCGCCCGATCCGGCCCAGATACCGCGCGGCATGCCCGCCGATCTCGATGCAGGGATCCGCGAAGCGTTCCGGCTCTTCCGCGCAGATATCGTGGCCTATGAGGCAGCAGTGCTTCGCGCGATAAAGGTGCCACTGGAACCGCACGAGTTCGATGCGCTGGTCAGTTTCCACTACAACACCGGCGGCATCGCCAAGGCATCACTGACCCGACATCTGAACGCGGGCAGCCGCGCCGCCGCCACGCAGGGGTTCATGGGCTGGCTCCGACCCGCTGCGATCCGCACGCGCCGCGAGGCCGAACGCGATCTGTTCCGCGATGGCCGCTATCCGACCGGCACCATCCCGGTCTGGGCGGTCGACCGCAACGGACGGGTGGATTTCTCGAGGCCAGTCCGGCGACTGCCCGAGGCTGAGGCGCTGGCATTGCTGCGCCCGACGAGCACGCCGGAGCCATTGCCTCTGCCGCCCCAACCGCCTGCCACCCGGTCGTGGTGGCAGCGGCTGATGGAATTTCTCAAAGGAAAGGCAACATCATGAACTGGAACCTCGCACGCGGGCTGGTCTATCTGGCCTGTCTTGCTGCCTCCGGGCTGGCCATGGCCGGGCTGGCGGATTTCGATCTGGTGACCGGTAGCTTCGATCTGCGGCCCTTCAACCTCTACGCGCTGACCGGCACCGCCGGAGGCGTGATCTCCTCGGCGCTGGCCTCGGTCGCCCTGTGGCGGGGCTGGGGGCGGAAGTGAAGTCCCTCCCACCCGCGCTTCAGGCCCATCTCGACGAGGGCACGACGACGCTGGCCTGGTGCTGGCGGATTGTGCGCGCCGATGGGGTGACGCTCGGCTTCACCGATCACGACCGAACCCTGACGTTCGACGGCACCGATTTCGAGCCAGAGAGCGGCTTCGCGGCGTCCGAGGTGCGCTCGGGGTCCGATCTCTCGGTCGATGCGCAGGATGCGCAGGGTGTGTTGTCGTCGGACCGGATCACCGAGACCGATATCCTCGACGGCCGCTGGGACAATGCGGCCGTCGAGGTCTGGCGGGTGAACTGGTCCGACACCGGCCAGCGATTGCTGATGCGGCGCGGGGCCATCGGCCAGATCCGGCGCGGGCGGCTGGCGTTCGTGGCGGAAGTCAGGTCGCTGGCCCATGTTCTCGGCCAGACGGTGGGGCGGACGTTCCAGGCGACATGCGATGCCGCCCTTGGCGATGTGCGCTGCGGGGTCAATCTCGATGCCCCGGCGTTCAAGGGCTCCGGCGCGATCATCGACCTGCTGCGCGACCGCGCCTTCACTGCCTCTGGGCTAGGCGACTTCACCTCCGGCTGGTTCACCTTCGGCACCCTCGACTGGACCAGTGGTGCCAATGCCGGGCGGCGCGCAGAGGTGCTGGTCCACGATCTTGTCGATGGCGTCGCGATTCTGACCCTGCTGGAAGCCCCGGTGCGCGCCATCGCCGCGACCGACACATTCACCATCCGCGCCGGGTGCGACAAGCGGATCGCGACCTGCGGCACGAAGTTCGCCAATGTCGCCAACTTTCGGGGCTTCCCCAATATTCCCGGCCAGGATGCCGTCCTGCGCTATGCCACCAAGGATGGCGGGCACGAAGGAGCGGTGCTGTGATAGCCGCCGATCCCGACACGGTCATCACCGTCGCACGGTCCTGGCTGGGAACGCCCTACCACGATCAGGCCAGCCTCAAGGGCGTTGGCTGCGATTGCCTTGGACTTGCCCGTGGCGTCTGGCGCGAAGTGGTGGGGCCCGAACCTTTCCCGATCCCGCCCTACAGCCGCGATTGGGGCGAAAGCAGCCCGCGTGAGGTTCTGGCCGAGGGCGCGCGCCGCATGATGCCGGAAATCGCACCCGCCGATGCCCCGCCCGGCGCGCTGATCCTGTTCCGCATGATGCCGCGCGCCATCGCCAAGCATGTCGGCATCCTGACCGGCCCCAATACCTTCCTCCACGCCTACGAGCGGCTCGGCGTCATCGAGGAACCGCTGACCCCGACCTGGCTACGGCGCATCGCCTTCGCCTTCCTCTTTCCCCAACGCTGAGAGTTTTCCATGGCCACGCTTGTCCTCGGCGCTGTCGGCACTGCCATCGGCGGGGCCTTTGGCGGCGCGATCCTCGGCTTTTCCGGCGCGGCCATCGGTGGCTTCATCGGCTCGACCATTGGCTCTGTGGTCGACAACTGGATCGTGTCGTCCCTCGCCCCGGCTCAGCGCATCGAGGGCGCGCGGCTGGACAGCCTGCGCATCACCTCCTCGACCGAAGGCGCGGTGATCCCGCGCCTGTTCGGTCGGATGCGGATCGGCGGCAACATCATCTGGGCCACTGACTTCCGCGAAGAGGTCAACACCACCAGCCAGGGCGGCGGCAAGGGCAGCAAGCCCAAGGTCACGACGACCGAATACCTCTACTTCGCCAGCTTCGCAGTCGCGCTGTGCGAGGGCGAGATCACCGGCATTGGCCGCGTCTGGGCCGACGGCAAGCCGATGGATATGACCGGGGTCACCTGGCGCTGGTATCCGGGCAACGAGGTTCAAGGCCCGGACCCATTCATCTCTGCCAAGATGGGCGCAGCCAGCACCCCCGCCTATCGCGGCACCGCTTATGTGGTCTTCGAAGAACTGGACCTCAGCGCCTTCGGCAACCGCTTGCCGCAGATCAGCTTTGAGGTGTTCCGCCCGCTGGCGGATCCCGACACCGCCGAAGGACTGGTCGAGGCGGTCACGATGATCCCGGCTTCGGGCGAATTCACCTATGCGACCGCGCCAGTCAAGAAAACTACCGGTTCGGGTGGCGCGACGGTGGCTGAGAACCTGAATGCAATCACCGACACCGCCGACATCGTGGTGGCGCTGGACCGGCTGCATTCCCTGGCCCCCGCGGTGGAAAGCGTCAGCCTGGTGGTCGCCTGGTTCGGCGACGACCTGCGGGCCGGGAACTGCAAGGTACGGCCGGGCGTCGAGGTGGACACCAAGACCACGACACCGTCGGCTTGGGTCGTGAACGGCGTCAGCCGTGCAAGTGCGTTTCTGGTCAGTCGCGACGCCGAGGACCGTCCCGTCTATGGCGGCACCCCGGCCGACTTCGCGGTGGTGCAGGCGATCCAGGAGATGAGGGCACGCGGGTTGCGGGTGACTTTCTATCCCTTCCTGCTGCTGGACGTGCCGCTCGGGAACACCAAGCCAAACCCCTACAGCGCCAATGCCGCCACCTCTGGCCAGCC
>PNJK01000155.1 GCA_013821825.1 Rhodobacter sp. | reverse complement strand
ATTGCGAAGGCGACGCCGCTCCGGTTCCGGGAATGGTCGCCGGGCTGTAGGCTGGTCGAGGGCGCGTTCAAGGCACTGATCCCGGCAGAGGGGGCCTGGGTTGAACCGGAGGTGCTGATCGTGCCGCTGCTGGCCTTTGACGCGCGCGGCTACCGCTTGGGCTATGGCGGGGGGTTCTACGACCGGACGCTGGCGGGGTTGCGGGCGCGGGGGCAAGTGCTGGCGGTGGGGTTCGCCTTTGCGGCGCAGGAGGTGGCTAAAGTGCCGACGGATGCCTTCGATCAGCGGCTGGATGCGGTGGTCACGGAAAAGGGCGTCACGGTTTTCGCGTGACGCCCCAAAATCCTTCGAAGGATTTTGCAAAAGTTTTCGAAAACTTTTGCGCCCTCAGTGCGCGATGTCTTCCTGGCGGACGAACATGTTGCCCCAGGCGCGGTCGATCAACTCGGGCGTCATCTGGTAAGGGATGTTCTCGAACTCGCAGACCGCGATCATCTGGTCGATCAGGTAGACCGGCTGGTAGTTCGCGTAGTTGTTGGCGATGGTCGGGAACTTGACCTTCATCAGATGCATGAGGGCGGTTTCGTCCAGCGGCATCTTCTTCTTCCGTGCGACCATGGCGAAGATCTTCAGGAAGTTCTCCTGGCTTGGGCCGTCGATCTTGATCTTGAAGAAGATCCGCCGCAGCGCCGCCCCGTCGAAGATCTGGTTCGGGTGGAAGTTGGTCGAGAAGATCACCAGCGTGTCGAAGGGCACGGTGAATTTCTCACCCGACTGCAGGGCAAGGATGTCGCGGGATTCCTCAAGGGGCACGATCCAGCGGTTGACGATCTTCTGCGGCGGTTCGGCCTGGCGGCCAAGGTCGTCGATGATGAAGATGCCGCCGGTGGCTTTCAGCTGCAAGGGCGCCTGATAGGTGCGGGCGGTGGGGTTGTAGGTGAGGTCAAGCATGTCGAGGCTGAGCTCGCCGCCGGTTATGACCGAGGGGCGCTCGCAATAGACGTAGCGGTTGTCGAAGCGGTTCGAGGTGCGGCGGAGCGAATTCGGGTCGTCCACGGCCGCCTCGGCGGCGGAATGGACGATCGGGTCATAGACCGAAATGATCTGGCCGGAATATTCGATGGCGCGGGGCACATAGACCTTGTCACCAAGCGCGGCGCGGATCCCGTGGCTGATCGAGGATTTTCCGTTGCCGGGCGGGCCATAAAGCAGGATCGAGCGGCCCGAGGTCACGGCCGGCCCGAGATTGTCGATCAGGTCGGGCGGCAGGATCAGATGGCCCATGCCGGACATCAGCTGCTCGCGGTTCAGGCGGATGTCACGGACCGACTGGCGCTTGATCTGCACGGAATACTGGTCCAGCGGCACCGGCAGCGCGCCGTAGTATTCCGACTGCGACAGGGCGTCCAGCGCGCGCGCCTTGCCGGCGTCGGTCAGCTCATAGCCCATTTCGGTGCCGGAGGTGGCATGCATCGTGCCCATTGCCGTCAGCAGCTTCTGGGTCCGCGCAAGGTCGATCAGCTCTTGCGTCAGCGGAACCGGAAGGCAGATGACCTTGGACAGGACCGAGACCTGCGACTGGTTGGTGCGGAACATCGACTTCAGCAGGACGTCGCGCATCATGATGATCGACAAGCCGGTATCTTCCAGCGAGCGTGGCGAGGGCGGCGGTTGCACGCCCGATACCGGGGCCTCAGCGTTCATCGGCAAGCTCCGTAGACAATCCAGCGAAGATCAACGGATTGAGTCGTAAACGTGACTTGTGTCAGCCCTGTGGCCAGATGGCGGCAAGAAGGTAGAAGATGACGATCGACGACAGTGCCAGGCCAAAGGGAAAATAGCGCCGCTTGGTCCAGCTTTCCCAGTCCGGCGTGGCGTTCCTGACGAAGGGAAGGCTGCGCAGGAAGCGATGAAGGGCGAATGAACCGATCATGCTGACAAAGATGATCAGCAGGATTTCCCCGATATTGCCACCGACGAAAACCCCGGCGATGGCGGCTGCGAACTTGGCGTCGCCGGCCCCGAATGTCCCGGTGAGATACAGCAGAAAGCCCGCGACGAAGACGATGGCCATCAGCGCAAAGCCCCAGGCCCAGACCGTCAGGGTCGGTGCCACATACCAGCCGAGAAGCGGCCAGACCGCCGCCATTGCCAGGACGGAAGAATTGGGGATCTTCATCCGCTTCAGGTCCGACAGCGCCGCCCAGATCGCGATGGGCAGCACCGGGACCAGAAGGATCATCGCGTCGGTCGGCTGTAGACTCGGCTCAAGCATCAGCTTTTCACATTGGCATCAAGGGCTTCAAGACTGCGCACAGCGGCCTCGAAATACTGCGGGTTGGTTTCGATGGCCTGGTTCAAGAGGCCCTTGCCGACCGTGACATCGCCTTGCTTGATCGCGGCGAGGGCCATCGAGTACAGCAGTTCGGCCCGTTCGACCTGGGTCATCCGCACCACCGGCAGATCATACTTGCGCTGGGCCGCGCGGGCGAGGACCAGGTTGTTCTTCGCGGTGAAAAGCGAAGGATCGTAGGTCAGCGCCTCCATGAACAGCTTTTCCGCCCCCGGCGCGTCGCCACGGGTCAGCTTGGAAAAGCCCCAGTTGTTCAACACCCCGGATGGCGTCGTGGTCAGACCGGCGGCGATTTCGTAGAAGCTGTCGGCCTTTTTCCAGTTCTTGTCGCTGTCGGCCACCATCGCCTCAAGCCGGTAGCGGTCGAAGCTTTCGAAGGTCGGCGGTATCTGGTTCAGTTCGGCCTTGGCTTCCGGCCACTGGTTCGAGCGGATCAGGGCATCGGCAAGCATGACCCGGTCTTC
This sequence comes from Rhodobacter sp., assembly GCA_013821825.1. Classification (GTDB taxonomy): domain Bacteria; phylum Pseudomonadota; class Alphaproteobacteria; order Rhodobacterales; family Rhodobacteraceae; genus Tabrizicola. Next base: position 843 of record PNJK01000155.1, on the reverse strand, counting down.
CGGGGTCGCATCGGGATGGGCGACGGCCTGACGCCAGACCTGCGCCGCCTCGGTCGGTTTCTGCGCCCGCGCCAGCGAGCGGGCAAGGCCGCGCATCAGGTCGATCCGGTCGGGGTTCTGCTGCAGGGTGCGGGTGAAGTAGTTGACCGCCTCATTCGGGTCGGCCACCGAAAGCATCACATCGTTGAGGTTGGATTCGTCGATGACATTGACGTCCTTGAGCGCCCTCTGGACCTGAGCGTCGGACCCTTTCTGACAGGCCGACAGGGCGACTGCGCCGGAAAGGCACAGCACTGCGAAAGCCGGATGGCGCATGTTCAGCGTCCTTTTTGTTGACTGCCCGTATCGTGTCATGACGCGCCGCCGCCTAGGGATCGGAAAGAAGGACGAACTTGCCCTTTTCCTGCCGGACCAGGCGGAAACCGCCAGCTGCCTTTACTTGCTGCGGATCATACACATTCGCCTCGCTTTGAGCGATAGCGAGCATCAGATTTTCGCGGATCGAGTCCGTTTGGCCACTATCCAGCGCGAAGGCCTTCTGGAAATAGACCCGGGCCTCGCCGCTCTTGCCCTGTTCCATCATCACCACGCCCATGTTGTTCAGGGCGGGGACAAAGTTGGGGTCAAGCTCCAGCGCGCGCGCGAGCATCTTTTCGGCCTGGCCAAGGCGCCCGAGCGCGAGATTGGCAGAGCCGATGGCCGAAAGGACATCGGCGTTTATGCCGATTTCGCCCGCGCCGCGAAGATAGGCCTTGAGGGCAAGCTCAGGCTCGCCCGCGGCCATCAGGCGGTGGCCGACGGTCATGCCGTCGACGCCCTTCCCGCGTGCATCCACCCCGAAGG
>PNJK01000154.1 GCA_013821825.1 Rhodobacter sp. | reverse complement strand
CGCCCGCTTGGCCCCTGCCGCAAAGCCATCGGCCACGGCATGCAACTCTTCCACACTCAGCGCGCGGGCAGGCGGAAAGGTCACTTTCGGCCAGTCGCCGTCAATGTTGCGGATGGTCTTTTCATAGTCGTTGTCGGTGTAAAGCACCCACCCACCGCTCTGCGTGGCCGAGGCGCTGACCGGAGGCTTGTCCCCCAGCGTGCGCGGATCGCAGACGCGCCCGCCATGCATAAGCTGGATCACGATCTTCGCCCCTTGCTCGTGAACCGCGTTGCAAACCTTCTTCCACCCCGCCACATGCGCCGCATTGGCGATACCGGGCTGCGACAGATAGGCCCGAGACTGGAACGCATCCTGCTCGTAGGTGCCTTCAGTTACGATCAGCCCCAGCCCGCCCCGCGCCCGCCGCGCGTAATAGGCGACCATTTCGTCGGTCGGCGTGCCGTCGGGATGGGCCATCTGCCGCGTCAACGGCGCCATCGCGATCCGGTTGCGCAGCGTGACGCGCCCCAGAGTGACGGGAGAGAACAGTCTCGGGAAAGCTTCGGCCATCTGTCGAACTCCATGGTAATTACAGCCGCCCGGCCCAAGTGCCGGAACGGACAAGATCGGAAATCTGCGTGCGGATCAGCCGCACCACCGCCTTGGTGACGGGGGACGCCGCACGATGCGGCGCATGGGCAAGGATCAACTCGCGGCTGATCACGGGCGCGATACGCTGGGCCACCAGCCGCCCCGCCTGCAATTCGCGGCTCACCGCGGTCAGTGGCAAAACCGTCCGGATGCCGCCCGTGGCGACAAGATCAAGAATCGTCGGCAGCGTTTCCAGCTCCATCGCCACGTTGAGCGTGACCCCCAACCTGGCCGCAGCCTCTTCGACCAGCACGCGCAACCCGTGCGGCATTCCAGGCAGGACCAGTTCGTCGCTCACCATCCCAGCCAAGGGCACCTCGGCCCCCGCGCCCAAAGGCGGCGCATCGGGGGCCGAAATCAGGAACAAGTCCTCGAACAGCAGATGCTCGGCATCCAAGAGCGCGCTCGACTTCATCTTGTAAAGCACGGCAAGGTCGACCTTGCCTGCCGCCAGCCAGTCGGCGACATGGCCGCTGAACCCTTCCATGACCCGCATCTTGACGCGCGGAAGATCGGCCCTGATCTGCCGCAGCAAAGGCGCCAGCAAGACCAGCCCGACCGAGGGCGGCACGGCCAGCTTCACCGTGCCGTCCATCTCGCCCGCCGCAGCGCGCATATCCTGCCGCAACGCTTCGCGCTCGGCCAGGATGCCCCGCGCCCGTGCAAGGAAGACCGCGCCCGCATCGGTCAACACCACACCGCGCCCGTTGCGATAGAACAAGGCCGCGCCCAATTCGGCCTCCAGATCGCGCACCCGCCGGCTCAGCGCCGATTGCGCGATGTTGTTCTGCAGGGCCGATTTGCTGAAACTCCCTGTCTCGGCAATGCTGACGAAGTAATGCAGGTCCAGAAACTCCACCGCTCAGGCAGCCCGCATCCGTGCCCGCAGGGTGCTGGTCCCCTCTGCATCCAGCCCCCAGCCAAAGCCGTTCTGCACCGGCTGGAACACCACGCCATAAACCTCACGGGCATGATCGGGCGTGATATAGCCGTCCAGAAGATCGTCCAGCACCTTCGCCGGATCGCGGTTCAACGGATGGCCATAGCCACCACCACAGGGCGAAAGATAGGTCACCACATCGCCCAGTTCGGCCCGCATGCCCGAAAATTTGGCGTCCACGTCGCGCGACGGATGGCCGTTCGTCGCATTCTCGATGCGCACGATGGCTGTCGCCCCCTCGTGCCCGCCGAAAATGCCCCAGGGCACATCCTCGTTGCGGTCGGACTCGTGCGTCATGAACCCCGGCGTCAGGAAGCGCTGCGATTTCACCACGCCCATCCCGCCCCGGTATTCGCCCGCTCCGGGGAACACGTCGTCGCGAATTTCGTAGCGGTCGCAGATCATCGGCAGATGCATGCCAAGGTCTTCCAACGGGTTGTTGCGCGTATTTCGCATCAGTTCTTCGATGGTGTCCGGCCCGTCCGAGCGCGGTCGCGCACCCATTGCCGCCTCGTTCACCTCGATCAGCACCCAGTAATCCCCGCTGTCGCGCAAACCCGAATAGGACGCGAAGGACAGGCAAGCCGCATTTCCGGCCGTGCATTTGTCGGGCAGCACGGGCGCCAGCGCCTTGATGATCAGATCGACAACGCGCTGGATCTGGTTGAACCGCGCCTCGCAGGCGGCCGGCGCGATCGGGTTGAAGATCGAGCCCAGCGGCGCAGTCACCTTGACGGGACGGAACGACCCCTCGTTCTGCGGGATATACTCCTGATGCGTATAGGTATCCAGCAGAAGCGCACGGAAGGCGAAGTAGCAGGCCACCTTGGTCGACCCCTCGAACGGCACATTGAAGGCCGTCGGCACCTGCGGCGACGAGCCCGTAAGGTCGACCTCGACAGCGTCGCCCCGCACCCGCACCGTCACTTTGATCGGCAGACGCACGCCCCGCGTGCGGCCATCGTCATCCATGAAACCTTCGGCGGTATAGTCGCCATCCGGAATCTTGGCGATCTCGCGTCGCAGCATGGTTTCGGAATAGTCCATCAACTGCTTGGCAGCCTGTTCCACCGTGTTGCGGCCATAGGTGTCCATCAGATCGCAAAAGCGCTTCACGCCCAACTCGGCGGAAGCGATCTGCGCTTCCAAGTCGCGCATCACCAGCCCCGGAACCCGGGTGTTGCCGCTGATGTAACGCCACAGCGTGTCATTGCGGGTTCCGGCCTCGACCAGCTTCAAGCCGTTCAGCAGCATGCCTTCGGCAAACACATCCGGCACGTCGATGATCAGGCCCGGCGTCGCCGCGCCGATATCCAGATGATGCGCGGTGTTGGCTGAAAACCCGACCAGTTCGCCTTGGTAGAAGATCGGCATGACGATCCCGATATCGGGCGAATGGCTGGCGCCATAGTAGGGGTGGTTGTGGATCACTACATCCCCATCCCGCCAGTCGCTTTTCGGAATGCTCTTTTCGATCCCGCGCAGATAACCGGGGATCGACCCGATATGCATCGGCGTCGAGTCGCTTTCGCACAGGGTGTTGTAATCCAGATCGAACAGCCCCGCACCCAGGTCCTGGCTTTCGCGGATGATCGACGAATAGGACATCCGGTACAGCACGTTGCCCATCTGCTCGGCGATGGCATGAAGCGCCCCGCCGATGACCTGAAGCGTGATCGGATCAATGGTCTTGGTCATGGCTCAGGCCTCCCCGGACATGCGGGCGATCACCAGATCTCCCAGTTTCATCACAGTGGCAACAAAGCCTGGCGGCACGATGGTGGTCGAATTCTGCTGTACGATCACGGCAGGCCCTGCCACCGTATCCTGCGCCCGCAATTTCAGCCGGTCAAAGCGCGGAGTCTGGATCGTTGCGCCATCGTCGAAGGTGGTAGGCCGCGCGTAAAGCGCCGCGTCCGACGGGTTGCGCCGCCCGCCCTTTTCCATCACCGGCAGGCGCAGCGTGTCTGATCGCGACGATCCGATCACACGCAACGTCACCATCTGCACCGCCTGATCCTCGAAGGCATGGCCATATTCGGTGCGGTGCACCGCAAAGAAGCGTCGCGCCATCTCTTGCGCGGTGGCTGCGGTGAACGGCCCGTCCGGCACGGCCA
>PNJK01000153.1 GCA_013821825.1 Rhodobacter sp. | reverse complement strand
TCGCTGAACTTCTGACCGAGTGTGTCGAAGAACTGATCAAGGATAATCCCCGATACTGGACCGCCAGCCATGGCTTTCGAAAGAGCCGAACGATTGTTTCAAATGCAGATGCGCACCGGAAAAGGCGCTATGTATTCAATGTCGACCTTGCCGATTTTTTTGGGACTATAAACTTTGGTCGCGTCCGGGGTTACTTCATCAAGGATAACTCATTCGGCCTTGATCCGGCCGTTGCGACTGTCATCGCACAGATCGCCTGTCACGAGAACGCACTGCCCCAGGGCAGTTCATGTTCGCCCGTAATATCAAACCTCGTCGCCAACATACTGGATGCAAGACTCCTTCGTCTTGCGAAGGCAGCAGGTTGCACTTTTACGCGCTATGCGGATGACCTTACCTTTTCGACCAACAAAAGCATCTTCCCGTCCGAGATTGCAAAGGAGCTTGCAGGCGCGAATTGGGAGGTCGGAAAGCAACTTCAGGACCTCATAGAGCGGTCCGGGTACACGCTCAACATCGCCAAGACGCGCATGTCGCTGCGCCAGTCCCGGCAGACAGTGACCGGCCTTGTGGTGAACGAGAAGCCGAACATTTCGAAAGACTATTATCGGTGCGTCCGGGCGATGTGTCATTCGGTTTTTACGACCGGTTCGTGGTACAGGCCTGTGCAGGCAGCCGGGGCAGTGCCGGTGCCAACCGCGAGTCTCAGGCCGGTGGAAGGAATGCTTTCCCATATCTATTTTGTGAAGGCACGGCGAGACCGCTCGCAAAGGATGAACAAGGATGCGGGGTTCATAACGCCAAAGACTTCAACAAGGCTGTACAAGGAATTTCTGTTCTACAAGCACTTTGTAGCAAGCCCTTCACCGATGATCGTTACGGAGGGCATTTCGGATATCACCTATATCAAATGCGCGATCAGGGCGCTGGCCGCCAAATTCCCGCTCCTTGCCAGTGTCAAGGGAGGCAACGTTACCCCGGAGGTCGCTTTTCTCAATCCAACGGGAACGTCCCGGTCTGTTCTGAATCTTGGACATGGCGCGTCCGGGCAGGGAAACCTTGTCGATCAATATGCATCCAGCCTGAAGTGCTACCGCCACCTGCCCTTGACCAGCCCAGTCATCATCCTGTGTGACAATGACGATGGCCCCAAGGAGGTTTTCTCGAAGGCACAGAAGAAATCGGGCGTGCCGATTTCGCTGACAACGACCAGTTCTTTCTATCATCTTGGTCAGAATCTTTATCTTGTAAAAGTTCCGGAAGGAGTTCCGTCTGCCAAGCGCGACATAGAGGACCTCTTTCCTGCGGCGTTGCTTGGCCAGCTTGTTGACGGCAAGCCGTTCGACAAAAAGAAGGCACATGGCGATCATACGGCCTATGGCAAAGTTATCTTTGCGGAGAAGGTCGTCAGACCAAATGCAGCAAAGATTGATTTCACGGCCTTTGAGGAACTGCTTGAAAGAATTGAGGGCTGCATAAAACACTACGCGGCTATTGTCGCCGCCAAAGCTCTGGCAGCAACGGCATCTGCACCGGCTGCAAAAACGTCAGCCACGGGACCTTAAATCCCGTAAGCCTTGCGGCCAGATAGGCTTTAGACCCGATTGGTTCTTCATGCACAATTGATGAACAGCAACATGCGAGTCTTGGGATTGGGGTATGTCATCTGTTGGGCGGCCGCTTCCGGGCATGCCGCTCTGCAGCATGATGAGACTTTGACCGTCAGCATAGGGCCGTCTTTGACGTGGCGCTCCTCGCTGCACGCGCGATTTCCGTCTGTTCGGTCTCGGTCGGTTTGGGCATCCTACGGTCGTAGGTTCCTTTGCCGGGCGAGGCGCACCCTACAGCTTACGGCGGTGACGCAGGAGGCCGAGATAACCGCCGCCGATCAGGGCAGAGGCATTGCGGGCGAGCGCGATGACGGCGGCTCGCAGCGGGGATGTCTTCCAGGGTTCGGACGACACGCGCCGTTCGCCGAAAATAACGATGCCGATCTCGCGGTAGCTCGCGCTTGCGGCGCGACCGTCGGCGGCCTGCATCATCAGCCGGAACCGCTGACGCTGGTAGGGGGTCATGCGGGTGTCCCGCGGGACCGGGCGCGCCTTCAGCGTCTGCCAGAATCTCTGGATCGCTTCGATCCGACCCAGCAGGTCGTCGTCGAGTGGAAGCAGGATGGCCATGGACCCGGTGTCGATGCGCCCCGCCATGTTGAGAAAGGGAACGGAGCCGTCCGTGCCGAAGGCGCCATAGCGCCCCTCCTCAGCGTCCGCCTGCCACGGCAGATCAAGCGCAATGGGCCGCGGCAAGGGCGGCTGGAAGCCCCGGACCTCGCCGACAAGCATAGTGCCCGGATTGGCGTGCGGTGACCAGATCACGGGCTGGTCGAGGATGGAAAGCTTTGGGTCGGCCGGAAAATCGCAGGCCCCAGCGATGCTGGGCTTCCTCCTCGAACGGGGCGCGCTCGGCCCTTTGCGTCACGATATCCGCGAAGCGCGCCTGATAGTCGAGATCACGGCGCAGGCATTCCCAGGCGATGCCTTCAACCGAAAGCTCATCGTAGAAGTCATAGGAGTCCTGGTTCCGCCACTTCGATGTATCCGGCCCCATCTTTCAACCCTCGACAGAGTCAACACACGCATGGGGTGAAAAGATTCCAGCGCAGGGAAGCTGGGAAAAGGCTCGGAAGGATGCAGCAGATGATGCCGTTGCAGCATCACCTCGCGCAGGGGGTCACGGAGTGCCGGAACGCGGCCCCAGAAGTTGCCGATAGCCATTCTGCGTCATCCAGCGCGCCCGCGCCAGATGGCTGTCATGGACCCGCCGCGCGCGATCGGGTTCACGGACAGGATCGATGCCGAACAGGACCTCGACGGCCTCGGTCCAGTCAGCGCCATCCGCCGTCGCATCGAGAAGCCGCATGTAGAGCTTGATGTGCCTGCGGTCGTATTCGGTGATGTCCGCGCTGGTGGGGGCAAGCTCGTCGAAGGCCGGGATCGTGGGCTTCATGGCGCAGCCCCCAAGAACATCGGCACAGCCAGCCGTCTGTCACACCGCCCTGTCGCGTCAGTGGGTCTTCTCGTCTCGGCCATGCTCCAGCATCACTCCCTGCCCGCGCTTGTCAGACAGGATGACGATCCCTGCGGCCTCGAGTGCCCGGCGAACCTGATCCCGTGTCGATTCATACACCTCAAGCCGGTTCTCGGACTCGAGGCGTTTCAGGGCAGTCAGGGATATTCGGGCCTTGTCAGCGAGCGTCTCCTGCGTCCAACCCAGCAACGCGCGTGCGGCCCGCGACTGTCGAGCGGTGATCATGCATGATCACCTCCCATCGAGACCGGCGCGCATTCCAGAACTACGACTATTTTAGTCGCTCTAGTCCAATCCGCCACTGGAAACTGCGGTTTCGCCGTGCGGCCTATGCCGTTGTGAATTCCCGCGATTCGCCGTTAGCGCCGGCTCCACTTGCGGCGTCGCCCGGCCGCGCCGGTCCCTGCAGATCACGCTGTGGCCCCGGCGCGGTCGCGGTGGGCATCGCCTTTCGCGGCAGGCATGGAAAAGGCCCCGGCCTTGCGACCGGGGCCTTGGGGTCCGCGTCAGTCGGCGCGGCGGCCGTTGGGGCGGGACCAGATCAGCGAGAAGCCTTCGCCGTCCTCGTCGTCGAAGAGGTTGGCGTAGATCGGGGCGGTGAAG
>PNJK01000152.1 GCA_013821825.1 Rhodobacter sp. | reverse complement strand
CGGCGCAACCGGCCAGAAACAGCGTGTTGCCCAGACGCTGCCCGATGGACTGCGCGATGTCCGCGCCATTGGTCAGCGCCTTGCCCAGATCGCCGGTCAGGACGCCTCCCAGCCACTGGAAATAGCGGGTGAGCGGCGGCTGGTTCAGCCCCATCTTCTCGCGCAGGTTCTCCAGAGCCTCGGGCGTGGCCTGCTGTCCGAGGATCGCCTGCGCCGTGTCGCCGGGCAGCGCCTCGACGCCAAGGAAGATGACCGCAGATACGGCCAGCAACAGCAGAAGGCCCAGCGCGAAGCGCTGGACCACCAGTGTCAGGATCGGATGCACCGGACCCGCCTCAGGCGTTCAGCCAGGTCTTCACTTGCGCACGCCCGTTCATCAGCTCGCCGTTCGGATCGTCGACCCAGCCGCCGATCACGTCGCTGACGCCCGAGACGAAGTCGTTGAACATCGGCAGGATCAGCCCGCCTTCGTCGCGCAGGATCTTCGCCATCTCCGAATACATGCCCTTGCGCTTGGCCGTGTCCAATTCGCCCCGCGCCGCCAGCAGAAGTTCGTCGAACTTGGCATTTTTGAACTTGGTGTCGTTCCATTCCGCCGTGGACAGATAGGCGGTGGAATACATCTGGTCCTGCACCGGACGCCCGCCCCAGTACGAGGCGATGAAGGGCTGCACGTTCCAGACATTCGACCAGTAGCCGTCGTCGGGCTCAAGCTGGATCTGCAGCGGGATGCCCGCAGCGTTGGCCGAGGCCGCGAACAGGTTTGCCGCATCCACCGCGCCGGGGAACGCCCCGGCCGCGGTGCGCAGCACGATGGGCGAGCCGTCGTGGCCGGATTTCTTGTAATATTCGGCCGCCAGTGCCGCGTCATATTCGCGCTGCGGGATGGTGTCGTCGAACAGCGGGTAGGCCGCGTTGATCGGGAAGTCGTTGCCCCGGCTGCCAAGACCGCCAAGGATCTTGTCCACCATCTCCTGCCGGTTGATCGCGTATTTCAGGGCCATCCGCAGGTCGTTGTTGTCGAAAGGCGCCTTGTTGACATGCATGATGAAGACATAGTGCCCGCGCCCGGCGACCGCCTTGATCTGCACGCCGGGCACACCCTTGAGCAGCTCGACGATCTTGGGATCAACCCGGTTGATCATGTGGACCTGGCCCGACTGCAGCGCCGCCGTCCGCGCGGTGTTGTCGTTGATAACCAGGATCTCGACCTCGTCGGCGTGGCCGATGGTGCTGTCGAAATAGTTCGGATGCTTCTTGAAAGTGTGCCGCACGCCCGGCTCGTTCACCACGACCGCATAAGGTCCCGCGCCGATTCCCGCCGCCGGATTGTCAACCCCGCCACCCGGCTGGATGATCAGGTGATAGTCGGCCATCAGATAGGGCAGGTCCGCATTGGCCGCGTTCAGCTTAAGCGTGACCATGTCGCCCTCGGCCTTCATGTCCGCGATGCCCTGCACGATCCCCAGGGCCCCGGACTGCGCCTTTTCGTCGGTGTGCCGCTTCAGCGTCGCCACCACGTCCTCGGCTGTCACCGTGCCGCCGCCTTGATACTCCACGCCCGCGCGCACCTTGAACTTCCACTCGGTCGCATCCGGGGACGAGGAGACTTCCTCGGCGACACGCATGTCGAGCGTGCCGTCCGGCTTCACGTCGCACAGCATCTCGCCCCAGGTCATGTTGACCTGGAACGGCACCTCGGACGCCGCCAGCGCCGGGTCAAGGCTGTTGGTCGATTCGCCGCCCTGCATGCCGACGCGGATCACCCCGCCCTTCTTCGCCTCCTGGGCCTGCGCGGCCTTGCCGAACAGCGCCGAGGCAAGCCCCGCCGACACCCCGAGCGCCATCGTGCGGCCGACGAATTCGCGCCGGGACATCCGGCCCGCCTTCGCTTGTGCCACCATCCAGTCCAGCTGGTTCACCTTGTCGTTCATCGTCGTCTCCCTGTCTGGTCCCCGATCATCGCGGGGAACCTTTTGTTGACTGTGCAATCAATAGACCGCGTGCCGCCCCGCCGGGCAACACATTTCGTTCAGACGAATGTGCGTTCCACCTCCTCGTCCCAGTGCCGGTCGAACACGACCGCGTCGCCCTCCCAGGCGGTCAGCCGCGCCTTCATGCGCAGGTGTGTCCCGGTCCCGGTCATTTCCGCCCAGGCCCGGGTCCGCACCGCCCAGTCCCCGCGTGACAAGGTCTGCTCCCACACATGGGTCGCCCGCGCTGAAAGGGGGTCATCGGGATGGATTTCCCAGCGTTCGGTCAGCCTTTCGCCGGTGATCAGCCCATGCGCCAGGTTCTCGCGCTCTCCCTGGTCATCCTCCACGACAAGCGTCTGCAAACCGCTGATCAGATCGCGCTCGACGACGCGCCGGGCGCGGCCCTCGCGGATCACCCGCAGCGCCGCCGGTGCCGCGTGTTCGGCAGGCGGAGGCGTCCATTCCGCCGCATCCGCGCCAATGTGGACCGGCAGGGTCAGACTGCCCCCGGTCAGCGTCAGGGTCGCGGCTTCGGGCGAGGGCCAGACAAAGGGCCAGTAACTCGTGGACAGGGCCAGCCGCAGCCGATGCCCCGCCGCCAGCCGGTAGCCCATCTGGTCCAGGGTGAAAGCGACCGCGACCACTGCGCCCGGCACCATCGGCGCAGGCGTCTCGCGGCTGTCGCGGTGACACAGATTCAGCATCCCGTGTGCGATCCGGACCGAGGACCCGTCCGGCCCCACGTCGCACAGCCGCGCCACGACAAAGGCGAGGGGTTTGTCCGAGGAGAGCCGCAACCGCAACTCTGCCGCTCCCAGCAGCTGCAGGTCCTCGGCCAGCACCTCGCCGTCAAAGCACAAGGAAAGCGCATCATCCGCCGCCTGATCCCCCGGCATCTCGGCATTCAGGCCCATCGGGAAGAACTCGCCGGCGTTTAGCCCAAGGGTCTGTGGCGTCGAAATCCGGCAAGAAAACCCGGCTGCTTGCTCATTTTGCAAATACTCCACGGGGGTGCGGGGGTGTGAAACCCCCGCTCCGGCAGAGGCCAGATGCAGCACCTCTGGCTTGACGCGCGGCGAGGGCCAGAGGCGCTCTTCCACCCAATGCCCCGCACGACGAGGCGCACTCGCATCAGGAGGCGCGGAGTGCAGGACATAGGCGCGATAGACCGGGTCGGCTTCGGCTCCGTTCTCGACCCCCTTCAGCCAGCGGTCCCACCAGCGGATCGCCATCTGCAGGAACCCGACCCGCGGACCCGGGACCGCGGTATGGGGATACTGGTGCACCCAGGGCCCGACCACGCCCTTGGTCGGGGCAGGGGAGTGTTCCACCAGCGCCGCGACCGTGTTCATGTAGTTGTCGGCCCACCCGCCCCAGATCATCGCGGGCACCCGGTTGCGCGCCCAGTCCTCGCCGACCGACCCGTGCCGCCAATAGCCGTCCCGTGCCTGATGCGCGGCCCAGCGCGGCGCAAGCCAGGGCTCCGCCTCCAGCCGCCGCAGCCAGTCGCCGCGCCAGTCGTTGCGCAGCAAGGGATCGGCGGGCCGCGAGGAATAGGCCAGCATCACCGCGCCCCAGCCGAAATTCTCGCCCAGGAGGCAGCCGCCCTTGAAATGGATGTCATCGGCGAAGCGGTCGGTCGTGGAACAGACGCTGACCACCGCCTTCAGCGCCGGATGCCCGTTCCAGGCCGCCTGCAGGCAGTTGAACCCGCCCCAGGACTTTCCCATCATTCCCACGGACCCGGTGCACCAGGGCTGACGCGACAGCCAGTCGATCACCGCCAGCGCGTCGTCCATTTCCT
>PNJK01000151.1 GCA_013821825.1 Rhodobacter sp. | reverse complement strand
GGGCAGAAGCCACAGGTCGTTCTCGGATGTGGGTTCGGCCTCCTCGACGTCGGCGGGGATGTCGTCAAATTCATCATAGTGTGAAGGGCGTCGCGGCGTCATATGTGCAAAATACGGGTATTCTGCAAATTACCCGAGCGTTTTCCCCGAGGGTGCTCGCACTACTTATCTAGAACGCGCGCGCGGAGGTTCGCGAGAGCTCCCTGATCGTGCCCACTATATGGAAACCAAAGGGGTTTTCGACAATCCGCACCAAAGCACGCGCCCTTGCATTCGTTTTTTAACGATCTTTTTTTGCGCTATACGAAACTGCAAATGGCCTGTTTTGATGCCCCTGATCGGCTACGCCCGCGTCTCGACCGAGGATGAGACCCCCCTGCCCCAGTCGCTGGCCCTGAAATCCGCAGGCTGCGCCGAGATCCATGAGGAACAGGCCTCGGGCGGCAATCGCGCGCGGCCGTTCCCTGCGCGGGTGCTGGAGCGGATCGGCAAAGGTGACACGCTGGTCGTCGTGCGTATCGACCGGCTCGCGCGCTCGTTGTCGCATCTTCTCGAGATGATCGAGCGGCTTGAAGCCAAGGGAGCCTTCTTCCGCTCGCTGCAGGACCCGATCGACACGGCCTCGCCGCAGGGCAAATTCACACTGTAGGTTCTGGGGGCTGCGGCCGAGTTCGAGCGTGCTCTGATCCGGGAGCCCACCAAGGCGGGCCTTGCCAGCGCGCGGACCAGGGGGCGGGTCGGCGGCAACCCGGGCTTGCGCTCCCGTGACCCGGCGGCGCTGCGCAAGGTCCGGCTGGCGCGGGCCGACGGCTACATCGAGCGTCTGAACCAGATGGCGCAGGACCGAGTGCCCCATGTGCGCCGCCTGCGCCCCGAAATGGCGTGCGAAGACCTGCTGCGCGTCATCAACGCCCCCCCTGCCCCGCGACCGCCAATTGACGCAAAGCAGTCTGCTGCGTGCCGTGAATGCCTATGTCCGCGACGGTTTCCTGCCCGAGGCGGTGCTGGCGCGGGCCGGTCGACGCGAAACGGACGACCGCCTGCCCGCCATCGTCGCTGCCATCAAGGGCGCGGATCGCGACATCACGTTGCAGGCCATCTGCGACCGGCTGGAGGCGATTCGCGAGCGCACACCCCGGGGGCGGACAAGCTGGCAGCCGTCGTCGGTCAAGATGCTGCTGGAGCGGGCCGAAAGGTTTGGGTGGTGGTATGGTGCTGCTTTATCCTCGCAATTCTTCCACTGCTTGGAATATTTGCAAGACATGTACCCACGCAGAGCCAGCCAGACCTCCTTTCCGCCCGTGAAAAGCAGGCTGCGGTTGTGTTGCTCGGGCCCCGGCAGGTCGGCAAGACCACCCTTGCGCTGGCCATCGCCGACGCGCGGCCAGCCATCTATCTCGACCTCGAGCGCGAGGCGGATCGGGTGGTGCTCGCCGAACCTGACCTCTTTCTCGATGAACAGGCGGGCAAACTGGCGATCCTGGACGAGGTCCAGCAGATGCCCGGCCTCTTCGCCAGCCTGCGTGGCCAGATCGACGCCCGCCGCCGCAAGGGGCTGCGCAGCGGGCAGTTCCTGCTGCTGGGCTCGGCCTCCAGCGCCCTTCTGCGCCAGTCGGCTGAATCCCTTGCCGGCCGGGTCCGCTATGTCGAGATGCCGTCGCTTCAGCTGGACGAGGTCGGGGCCGACCGCCAGAACGACCTTTGGCTGCGCGGCGGCTTTCCCGACAGCTTCCAGACGGGCAGCGATCGCGCCAGCCTGACCTGGCGCGAAGATTTCCAGCGCACCTGTCTGGATCGCGACATCCCTGCCCTTGGCCCCGCATCCCGGCGGTAACCTTGCGCCGGTTCTGGACCATGCTGGCCCATGCGCAGGGCGGCATCTCGAACGCGGCCGCGCTCGTCGAAGGCTTGAGCGTTTCGGGCCAGACCACCGGGCGCTACTTGGACCTGCTGGTCGACCTGATGCTGGTCCGCCGCCTGATGCCCTGGCACAAGAATACCAGCAAGCGGCTGGTCAAGTCGCCCAAGATCTATGTCCGGGACTCTGGTCTGGTGCATGCGCTTCTGGGGCTTGGCACGCTGGAGGGCCTGTTGGGCCACCCGGTTACCGGCGGCAGCCGGGAAGGGTTCTGCCTTGAAGCCCTGATCGCCACCGCACCTGCGGGGACCGAGACCCATTTCTACCGCACCTCAGCGGGGGCCGAGCCGGACCCGGTCCTGCGCTTGCCCGGAGGCGAAGTCTGGGCCATCGAAATCAAGCGCGCCACCGCGCCCAGACTGTCGCGCGGCTTTCACATCGCGGCCGAGGATATCGGGGCATGCCGTAAGCTACTGGTTTATGCCGGCGCACGGGAGGTCCCGGCCACCGAGGACACCCGCGCTCTGCCCTTGGCCGCCGCCATCGCCCTACTAAGCGGGTTTTGAGCCGCGAAAACCTTCCCCGCGGGGAAGATCCCTGCTTTACCCATCCAGCTGGTCCAGCATCAGCCGCACGGCCTGCTCCAGCCGCCGCCGGGCGATGGTGGCGAAGTCGCGGTCCATCTGGATCTCAAGCTTGCCGACGGCGGCCACACATTTGCCACGGCCCTCGGCGCGGTCGAACTGGAAACTGGTGCGCGCCTTTGCGGGCGCCGCAGACCGGACAGGGACAGGCGCGGGTTGCGGCGCGCCAAGCTCAGGCTCCGCCGTCTCGCCCGCAAAACGCCGCAGGACGCCCAGTTCATCGGCGATCGACCGGTTGTCCCAGCCCTTCAGCTTGGCGCGGATCAGCGGCACCAGACCCTCGACCTCGTCAAGCCAGCGGGCCAGAACGAGGCCGAGTGCACATAGGATGTCCTGGGGATAGAGGAGGTCGTCCCCCAGCCGCTCGACCACGCTCATGAAAGTGCGGATGTAGCTGCGTTTCTGGTAGCCCGCCGACTTGAAGAGGACCGCCACCGCCTTTTCCGGGTCGTTGGTGGCGGTGCCGGGGTCGCGCGCATAGTCGAGCGCGAGCATCGCCATCTCGGCAAAGGAGATGTCCTTGCGCACCAGGTTCTCGTCCACCATCTTGCGGTAGAGCGCCTCAAGATCGTTGCCGGGCTGACTGACGGCGGCCGGGATCGTGCCGTAGCGGTCGGCATCACCGGTGTCCTCCAGCAGTTCCTGGTAAGCCGACAGGCGGCGGTAGCCCTGGATCAGCTCGAACCGGCCATCGGCACGCGCTTCAAGCCGGATCGGGTTGGAAAGCCTAAGTTCGGCGATAGAAGCCTTCAGCTCGGCCAGTTCGAAGTCGGACCCCCTCTTGCGGTCGCGCACCAGCTTTGCCATCTCGATCAGGTCAAGCGGCACCAGCTCGACCACCAGACCAAGGCGTTTCAGCCAGGCATGTTCATGGGCGAGCGCGTCGTTCTCGGCGCGGATCTGCGCCTCGATCTCTTGCCGTTCCTTGGCGGAGGTGACGGTCTCGGCAATGGCAGTCGCCATCGGGCCACGACGGGCAGGGGGGTCTGGGCTGCCGCGCAGGGCTGCCTGCACTCGGAGGATGCCGCAACCCATGGCGCTTGGTTACACGCATTGACGGACGCTGGCTTGGAGGCCAACTCCCTGACGCTGGCGGCCCCAACGCGGTTTCACCATGGCAGGGCGATCCGGAAGCGCTGAACCGGATACCATGCCCGAAGCCGGATCGCGGCGAAGATGCCCTCGCAGGTTCGCTCGAACCTGTGGCGCTCAACCTGCTCGATCTCAAGGCCTTCGGAGAACACATCGCCGCAAGAGACCCCGCCCGCCAAACCGCCGAAATTCACATCCGCATCGCATTGATGAACCGCTTTTCGGCACTCGGGACCGCCGACATCGTTCAAGTGGCCTGACGCCGGAGGGGAAAGGGCCAACATGCCCCAAGCGCGAGTT
>PNJK01000150.1 GCA_013821825.1 Rhodobacter sp. | reverse complement strand
TGACAGGAACTGCGTGTTGGCAGGTAGGTCGGCAGTGATCTCCTGCTCGAACACCGCGCCGGAAACCTCGTCGACCACCCGCACCCAGACCGAACTGCCATTAGGCGGTGCCGCGATGAACAGCGTCAGCACCCCACCCGTCGCGATGGCGAAACTCGCCCCCATGTCGGTCAGCGTCGGCGCGCCGGTGCCGTCGTTTGCTACCAGCTGCCAGCGGGTGTGGGTGCCGCGCTGGAAGCCGATGCCGATGCAGTTGATGGCGGCGGCCAGCGCCAGCGTGGTGGCGAGCGCGGCTGTCGATCCGTAAAGCCCGAAGAAGCCCATGCCGGTTGCCTGCAGCGTCGTCAGCGAAATCCGCGTCACGAAGGTCCAGCCGCCCAGTCCCGCGGCATTGCCGCGCCAGCAGGCCCAACCCGCAGAACGCTGTTCGGCAGCTGAATCCACCACCGCCGCCGATGTCAGCCGCCAGCGGCGCATGCTGGCGGCCAGGTTCGTCGCAGCCAACGTGGGGGTGGACACGGTGCCGACCGAGGTGACGGGCAAGCCTTCGGTGGTGATCGTGGTGGTGACAGATGGTGACCAGTTGGCGATCCGGTTGACACCGAAATGCGGTTGCAGCGGGAAGTCTCGGCCGGAGGGGCGCATCACGTCGATCCAAGGGGTCCCCGCTCGGTTGCGGGCATACACGGCCGCCTTGCCAGTGGGCGGAGGGGGTGGCGCGGCACTGAGCCCCGGCAGGATTGTCGGCTGCGGCAGTTCTACCTGGCCGCTGGTGCGGTCGATCTTCAGGGCATCGAAGAAGGCCGAGCCGTCCGGACTGACCTTGAAGCTGAAATCATCGTTGCCCAAGAGGCCGATCAGCGCCCGGGCCGAAAACCCGGTCTTGAAGGCGAAAGCTGCGTCGTTCCCAGCCGCCGCCTTGTTGACCGTGGCCTCGATCCCGGCCCCGGCGTTGTTGAACAGGAGCGCCGGGGTGTTGACCGATACGCGGTTGTAGCTGTCGGCCGTCGCCCCGCCGAGGCCCAGAAGCTGGGCGCTCAGGTTGGCCTGGGGCATGCCGACTTGAGTGACCGCATTGGCGAAAGTCACGGTGGGCGTGTTGACAACCGTGGTGCCCCCAGCACCTGCCGTGGCCGAGCCGATGTTGACGACCGTGGTCGATCCGGATGCGCCGCCGGTGCCAAGGTTCACGGTCTTGGTGACGCCGGTGGTCGTCGCCCCGGTGCCCATGCCGTAGGTGGCGGTGGTCGTGGCGGTGCCGATGCTGGCCGATGCCGCCGAGACGGTGACAGTGCCCGAGGCGGTCAGCGTGCCGGAGAAGGTCTTGTTGCCAGTGAAAGTCTGGGTGCCCGCGAGGATCGCCAGTTCCGACGAGGTGTTGGGCAGTGTGAAGGTGCGCGTTGTGCCGGTGGTGATCCCCGACAGCGAGAACAGCGCCTTCTTCGTCGGATCGGCATCGTTGACGAGGCTGAAGATCGCGTCAGACACATCCTGCGGCACGCCGACCGGGTCCCAGGCACTTCCATTCCAGACGACAAAGACCTGCTCGGCCGCGATCCAGACCAGCCAGCCGGGGCGCGGCACCAGACGCGTCCAGACGCCATCGAGCCAGAAGGCGATGTTCAAGTCCCACCCGGCCCAGAGGCCCGTCGCGCCGGATGCGACGAGGTGGCGGTCGCCATCAGCGGGGCTGGCTGGCGGCGTGGTGCGCGTGCGGTCGAGGACCGACAGCTGCACCATGGCATCGAGCAGGCGCAGGGCCTCGTTGTGGGTGACATGCTTCTGGGCTTGGGCCGCCAGCAGGAATGGCAGGCCAAGGTGGGTGGAGGTGTCGGACATGACGGGCCTTCAGAACTGGAGGGTGACGGCAGCGGGATCGCCGCGACCGAGGCGGTTCGAGAGTTGATAGATGCGGATGGCCAGTGTCTGGCCGGTGCCGAACGGCGCACCCCAGTCGGCGGTCTGCTGGGCGGCGGTATAGAGGACGGACGTCGTGGTGGTGGTCAGCGTTCGCTTGACGACAGCCCCGTTGAGGATCTGGACGTCGTAGCTTTCCAGGTCTTCGGCCAACGGCACCTCGACCTGTTCCCAGGCATCGGCCACCAGCGCGCGCGACCGGCGCGTCCAGCGGATCGTCAGATCGCCCGAGCTGCGCGCCGTGCGCCACGGCTGCCCGATATGGACCGGGGCGAAGGGTACAAGGCCGCGACCGACTGGCGTGAAGGCGAGCGCGGTGTAGCTTGCGTCGCTGACGGATCGCGCCGCAGGGCCGATGCGCCAGTTCCACGGCAGACCGAGATCGGCCTCAGCGATGGGTAGCGGGGCCAGCGCTGAGTCCAGTATTACCACTCGTGCCCCTGTCGGGGCGGGATTACCCATCGCGGCTTCGGTGCCGCGCTGGCCCCGCAAAAAACGGGTCAGGCGATAGCGGCTCGGGGCGATCAGTTCAGCCGCGCCCGCCTGCACGATTTCCCATTTGCCCGGCGCGGATTCTACCGCCAGTGCATTGGCGCCACCGAACAGCGTCAGGTCGGTGAGGCTTTCCAGCGTGCCGGAGGCTAGATCGACCACCAGCGCATTGCCGAGGTCGAAGCGCGAGGTCGGCCCCGCATGGAAATCCGACACTAGCATCCCGATCCGGGCGCGGCCGCCAAAGGTGGTCAGCAAGGCAAACCCATCCGCCCCCGGGCTGCGGAACACCGCCATCTCGCCCGGCCAGGGAACCGCATGCGCGGCGACCATCGGCCGATGCGCGGGCTGGTCTTCGGAGAGTTGCGGCAGATCCAGCAGGACGACATCCGGCGCACCGAAGACCACGGACCGGGTCAGCGTGGCCGGTCGCGGATCGCCGGGCGGCAGGTCATAGACTGCGCGGTCCTGGCGGACGGCCTCAACGCCCCGGCCATCGGAATCGGCGATGGACACCAGCCGAAATTCGATCTCACGGCCGTCATGGATCAGCCGGATCACGTCGGCGGGGTCCAGTGCCAGCCGCGAGGGCGGCAGGCGGAAGCTGGCGCTCTCGCGGCCGATCCAGGCTTCCATCAGCGCGCGGCGGCAGCGGCGCTCGGCCTCCTCGGGCGGGATCGCCATCGGGAAGGATTCGGAAGCAATGCGGGTGGTGTCGACGGTGATGCGGCGGGCTTCGACCAGCGCCGCGTCATAATCCTCATCGGCGCGGGCGACCTGCCACTTCAGTGCCTGCGGCAATTCGGTTTCCTGCGCGCGGACCAGTTCCAGCGCCTCGCCCTCGCGGGAGGCGACGAGGTCGTCATGTGCCAAGGTCACAACGGAAGCCCGCCCGCGCATGACAAAGCGGATCATGCCTTCGGTCTCTATGGCATCGAACCCGAAATGTCGGGCCAGCGTGCTGATCGATGAGCGCGGGGCTTCCAGCGCGGTGATGGCATAGCCTTCCACTGCACCCCAGAGGCCGGAGACGTCGATCAGGGCTTCGGGCATTCCGGCGCGCAGGCAGAGATGGCGCACGAGGGCGGCAAGGGACACCGCCCCCAGCCTGCCGGTCAGCCAGTGGCCCAGCCGCCAGTTCGGGCCATCGGTCCAGACATCGGTCAGTTCGGGAAAGAACGGATAGGGCCGCGCGTCCCAGGTCCAGGCCGCGCATTCCGGCACATGCACCATGCGGCTGCCATAGATGGTGGAGATCGGGTTGTTGGCCGGGTCGCCCCAGTACAGATAACTCGCCTCCAGATAGGCCCGCTGAATCGCGTCATCGCGCCAGCCGCGCGAGAAATACGGCGTGAAGCTCTCCGACGACTTCGGGTCGAAAAAGACGTTCGGCTGGTTCGTGCCCCGGTCGATGGCGGGGCAGCCGAGTTCAGTGAAGCGGATGGGCTTCGATTGCGGCACCCATGCGGTGGCCAAGCCGCTCTCCACCCCGCCCGGCCGATTGTAATGCGGGTTCGTCCACCACGAG
>PNJK01000149.1 GCA_013821825.1 Rhodobacter sp. | reverse complement strand
CTGTCCAGTGCGGGTCTTCCTGCGGGCCGGTTCCGGTCTTCTTGCCGAGGGATCGGCAAGGCCCCGGGCGCGCCGGTGCGAGGCGTGCAGCTTGAGCGGCGCGGGCCGCCCTGCCGGATCGCACCCGCCGACGCCGGCCGCCGCAAACGCATCGCGCGCCCTGTTGCTTTGCCTGACCGAACGCCCGGGCTGGCCTTGGCCGGGCCCGCAGGCTAGATCAGGCGGATGACCGATGATGCCCGCATCCCCCGCCCTGCCCTGATCCTCGGCCTTGCCGGGCTGATCCCCTTCCTCTGGTCCGCCGTCACCTTCCTGTCGCCCGGCCTTGCGACCTCGGCCGGGCAATGGCTGTCGCCGATGTTCATCGGCGACTACGTCGGCCTGACCTACGGCGCGATGATCCTGGCCTTCATGTCCGGCGTCCTTTGGGGCTTTGCCACCAAGGCCGAGGGACGTGAGGCCGCCATCGCCTATACCCTTTCGGTCATTCCCGCGCTCTGGACCTTTGTCATGGTCTCCGACGCCTCGGACACCTCGCGCATCTTCCTGGCGGCGGGGTTCGTCGGCCTGCTTCTCCTCGACGCCATGTTCCAGGCCTGGGGCCTTGCCCCGCGCTGGTGGCTGCGGCTGCGGGTGATGCTGACCGTGGTCGTCCTGGCCAGCCTCTCCTTGCCCCTGCAGGCCTGACCGCGATGCCCGAGCTTTTCGCCTATACCGACGGTGCCTGTTCCGGAAACCCCGGCCCCGGCGGCTGGGGCGTCCTGATGGTCGCGCGCGAGAACGGGGCGGTGGTCAAGGAACGCGAGCTGCAGGGCGGCGAGGCCCTGACCACCAACAACCGCATGGAACTGATGGCGGCGATTTCGGCGCTCGAGGCGCTGAACCGCCCGACCAAGGTGACCATCGTCACCGACAGCGCCTATGTGAAGAACGGCATCACCGAATGGATCGCCGGCTGGAAGCGGAAGGGCTGGCGCACCGCAGGTGGCAGTCCGGTGAAGAATGTCGAGCTTTGGCAGCGGCTTGACCTGGCCCAGGCACGCCACTCCGTCACCTGGCGCTGGATAAAGGGCCATGCGGGACACGCCGAAAACGAACGTGCCGACGCCCTGGCGCGCGCCGGGATGGCCCCCTTCAAGGCCCCGGCATGAACTTCACCCTCCTCGACAGCCTCGACTATGCTTCGGTTCTGGTCTTCGCGCTGACCGGGGCCTTGGCCGCAAGCCGCTCGCAACTTGACATCGTCGGCTTCATCTTCATCGCCAGCCTGACCGCGCTTGGCGGCGGCACGCTGCGCGACGCGCTTCTGCACCGCGAGATCTTCTGGGTCGACGATCCCCTGACCCTTGCCGTCGCCACCCTGGCGGCGGTCCTCGTCTTCTTTGCCGCGCATCGCCTGGAAAGCCGGTATCGCGCGCTGCTTTGGTTCGACGCAGCCGCCCTGGCCGTGGCCGTTCCCGCGGGCGTTGCCGTCGCCCTGGCCGAGAGCCAGTCCTGGCCCATCGTGATTGTCATGGGCGTCATCACCGGCAGCATGGGCGGCCTCTTGCGCGATGTGGTCTGCAACGAGGTTCCACTGATCCTGAAGCAGGGTGAACTTTACGCGACCTGCGCGCTGGCCGGGTCGATCGCGGCCGTTGCCGCAATCGGCCTTGGCCTGCCGCAGGGCCTGTCCCTGATGCTTTGCGCCTCGGTGGTCCTGTCGCTGCGCGCCGGCAGCATCGCGCTGGGCTGGCGCCTGCCGGTCTACAGATCACAGCCGCCCAGCCCCGGCGCGCCGAAACGCTAGCGGGATGAGGAAAGGTGGACTCCGGTTTTCCGCGTCAATCACGCGACCCACCGGGAATCGAGATCAGGATGATGTTTGTATAAAGCATCATAATGATCTAGCGCGCTTGCGCGCCGAACGACCCTTCGTCTAACCTGACAGGATGCCACGCAGCCGCACGATCCCGGACGCTCAGGTCTTTGCCATCATCCAGCGCCTGCTGGAAGACGGCGGCGACAGGGCTGTTTCCTTCGCCACGGTCGGAACCGCCACCGGCCTTGCGCCGCCCACCCTGGTCCAGCGCTATGGCAATCGCGATGCCATGGTCCGCGCCGCAAGGGCAGCCGCCTGGGACGCGCTGGAGCGCCGCACCACCGCCGCGATCGCCGAAACGGCCGACAAGGGGCCGCAGGGCCTGCTGAAGGCCATCGGCCCGATCGATGCCACGGCCATCGCCGCCGACCTGCGTGATGCAGAGCTTGCACTCCGTGCGTCCGCCTGGCGCGCCGGGGTCGAGACGGCGCTTTGCCAGCGGCTTGGCGGCGGTCAGAAAGCCAGGGAAAGCGCCGCCCTGCTGTTCGTTGCCTGGCAGGGCCAGGCGCTTTGGTCCGGGACGGGTGCCCCGGCCGTCCGCCTGAAGGATGCCGTGAAGCGGCTTACCTGATCCGGGACGTCCAGGCGCAGGATGATGTGTCGGGGGTGACCCTCGCGACGCCCGCGGCAGGAAAGCCCGTGGCACCTCCATGCGACGGAGTGGCTTGCTCTAAAAGCTCGCGGGCAGGGTCAGCCCGCGCAGGACGTCAAGGGCCGCCATCGGGCGCTTGCCCTCGCGCTGCGCCTCGGTGATCTCCACCGCGCCCTCGCCGCAGGCCACGATGAACCCGCCCAGCACCTGCCCGGGCCTTCCCGTGCCTTCCGCCAGGTGCGAGCGCAGCAGCTTCACCCGCTCACCGCCGACCGTCGTCCAGGCCCCCGGAAACGGCGACAGCCCGCGGATCAGCCGGTCGACCTCGGCCGCCGGGCGGGTCCAGTCGACCCGCGCCTCGGCCTTGTCGATCTTCGCGGCGTAGGTCACGCCTTCGGCGGGCTGCGGCACTGCTGGCAAGGGGAGCCGCGCCAGCGCCTCGACGATCAGCCGCGCGCCAAGCGCACTCAACCGGTCGTGGAGGTCTGCCGTCGTCTCCTCGGCACCGATCGCGACGGCCTCGCGCAGCAGGACCGGGCCGGTGTCCAGCCCCGCCTCCATCTGCATGATGCAGACCCCGGTTTCCCGGTCGCCCGCCATGATCGCCCGATGGATCGGCGCTGCCCCGCGCCAGCGTGGCAGAAGCGAGGCATGGATGTTCAGACAGCCAAACCGTGGCGCGTCCAGCACCGCTTGCGGCAGGATCAGGCCATAGGCTACCACGACAGCCACATCGGCCCCCAGCGCAGCGAAGTCCCGGATCGCCTCTTCGCTGCGCAGCGAAACCGGGTGGCGGACCGGCAGCCCCTGCGCCTCGGCCTTCGCCTGGACCGGGCTTGGCCGGTCCGCCTTGCCCCGCCCCGCCGGACGTGGCGGCTGGCAGTAGACCGCAAGGATTTCATGGGCTTCCTGAAGCGCATCCAGCACTGGAACCGAGAACTCCGGCGTTCCCATGAAAATAATTTTCATCCGCGACGCCCCAGCTTTTCCGCCTTGGCAATCAGCATCTTCCGCTTCAGGGGCGAGAGGTGGTCGAAATACATCCTGCCCGCCAGATGATCGATCTGGTGCTGGACACTTGTCGCCCAGAGCCCGACGAAATCCCGCTCCTCGACCGCTCCCTCGGCATTCAGGAACCGCACCGTCACCGCCCTTGGCCGCCGGATCGCCGCCGACACGCCGGGCAGGTTGGGCGACGCCTCCTCATGCTCCCGCAACTGGACGCTTGCGTGCAGGATCTTGGGGTTGGCCAGCCGCACCGCCTGCCCGCGCGCGTCCGAACAGTCGACGACTGCCAGCCGCAGGGGCACCCCGATCTGCACCGCCGCGAGGCCATAGCCCGGCATCGCGTCCATCGTGTCGATCATGTCAGCCCAGATCGCCCGGACCTCGCCGGTGATCGCGGCCACGTCCGACGCCACTGTCCGCAGCACCGCATTCGGCCAGGGCAGGCAACGGCATACGGTCACTCTCGCGCCCGTTCACGCTTCAGCTTTTCCATCTTCCG
>PNJK01000148.1 GCA_013821825.1 Rhodobacter sp. | reverse complement strand
TCAGAAGATCAAGGGCCTCCGCCCCGCGCACTTCGCCCACGGGGATGCGGTCCGGGCGCAGGCGCAGCGAGGACCGGACCAGATCAGAGAGGGTCGCAACACCATCCTTGGTACGCAGCGCGACCAGGTTGGGCGCGGCGCATTGCAGCTCGCGGGTATCCTCGATGATGACCACGCGATCCGAGGTCTTCGCAACCTCGGCCAGGAGAGCGTTGGTCAGCGTGGTCTTGCCCGTCGATGTGCCGCCCGCCACGAGGATGTTGGCCCGCGCGGTCACCGCGCCACGGAGGAGATCGGCCTGGTGATCGGTCATGATCCCACCGGTCACGTAATCGCCGAGCGTGAAGACCGCGACCGCGGGTTTCCGGATGGCAAAGGCCGGGGCGGCAACAACAGGTGGCAGAAGACCTTCAAACCGCTCCCCGGTTTCGGGCAGCTCCGCCGACACCCTGGGGCTCCGCGCATGAACCTCAGCGCCGACATGATGGGCGACCAGCCGAACGATGCGTTCACCATCGGCGGCAGAGAGCCGCTCCCCCGTATCGGCCAGCCCCTGAGACAGACGGTCGACCCAGATGCGACCATCAGGGTTCAGCATCACCTCGACGACACCCGGGTCCTCGAGAAGCCGCGCGATCGACGCGCCAAGTGCGGTGCGCAGCATGCGCGCTCCGCGCGACCTTGCTTCCAAATGCCGATGATCCGCCGCCATTTCGTCCCCGTCGCGCGGGGATGCTTGAGCTGGACCCCGGTTCGGGGCCGATTAAGGGAACTGGATTTTTGCTTGGTTCAACAGTAATTTGGCGGTGTGCGGGACACGGCGGCGCACGGCGGGAAATCGGAGGGTCTCCTGGTCACGATCATCTACGCAACATGAGACGCAACGGAGCACAGTACGGCCCCAGCAACACCGGAGCGATCGACGAAGTGGGCGGAAAGCCGACCTTCGCGATAATCTAACCTGCGTACCTCGATAATGTTCTGCGTCCGGCCCAGACGATCGTCGACATAGCCGCTCATGATGGTGCTCCGCTTTCGTGACGTAGGATCAGCGCGGGCCGACATGTTTCGCGATCTCGACATAGGAACGGACCTGACTGGACTGGTTTGATCGTCTCCAGACCAGAATGGTGCGGCTGCGAAAGGCGGGGTGCATGATCTGGCGCACTTTGACCGTGCGCCCGAGAAACCCGATCAGGCTTTCGGGATAGATCGTTACCCCCAATCCCGCCGAGACGAGCCCGATCAACCCGAGTGTATTCGACGCCTCGAGCGTCACCTTGAGGGACACGCCCTCGGCACTGAACAGGTCGTTCAGGCGCCATCGGTATTCGTCCCATTCGCGCATGTCGCCAAGGATCATGTCGTGCCCCGCCAGATCCTGTGGCGCGATGCTGGGCAGCAACAAAAGCGGATGGTTCCGGGGCGTAACCACATACAGCGGCTCCGAGGACAGCGTGACCGACTTGTAATCGGGATGGTCGAAAGGGCCGATCATATACCCCAGATCGATTTCCTGATTGGCCAGCGCGACCTTCTGCCCCTGCGTGCGGATATAGCTGAGCCGCAAATCCACATGCTGATGCGCCTGCCGAAAGCGGGCGACGGCGGCGGGCATCAGCTCAGTGGCGGCAAAGGCCATGTAGGCCACCCGCAACAGCCCAGTCTTGCCCTGGGCCACGCGGCGGGCTGTATCGACCTGTTCTTCATAGGTCCGCAAGAGATCGGCGGCGGTCTGGTAGAATTGCTGCCCGGCCTGCGTCAACGACACCTCGCGGGTCGTCCGGTCCAGCAGGCGGAAGCCGAGGGTCTGTTCAAGCTTCTGGATGCGGCGGCTCAGCGCCGACTGGTCCAGATGCAAACGCCCGGCAGCGCGGCGGAAATTCAGGTCCTGCGCCAGGGCGAGAAAAGTCTGGAGATTTTCAAGGCTTGGCACCTGCGCCATTCGGATGATCCCCGCGATCAGTGATGCGTTTTGCGCATCAATAAAGGCTGACACGCCATTTCACGGCCGTCAATCCACCTGCCAATCTATGCATGAGGGTGCGCCAGACCTTGTATCTCAGGGTGTAACGGCGGCTCCGATACGCTGCTTTGCCGAAAGGCGGGCAACATCAAAAACGCATAGGAGACTACGAAGATGAGCGATGTCGACGCCAAGGAACTGGACCGTCTGTTGCAGCAGGCCTTCGATACAGCCAGCAAACTTTACCAAGAGCGCGGCTTCCAGCGCCGTGTCGGCTTCGGCAAGCGCCCCGCGCTGGTCAGCGTCGACCTTGCCAATGCCTGGACGCGCCCCGGGAACCCCTTCACCTGCGATCAGGAGAAGATGGACAACGAGATCATCCCCGGCATGCAAAAGCTGCTCAAGGCGTTCCGCGCCGCGCATCTGCCGGTCATCCATGTGACCACTGCCTACGAAATCACCGACCGCAACGCCGAATTTACTGATATGGGCCTGTGGCACAACAAGATCCCGATCGATGTGGTGAACCTGAAAGACAAGGATCTCTGGGCCATCGACAGCCGCATCGCCCCGGTCGACGGCGAATACACGCTGCTGAAGAAGCGCGCCTCAGCGTTCCACGGCACCGAACTGGCGGGCATCCTGCGCGCCAACAACGTCGACACCATCCTCGTGACCGGCGTCACCGCCTGTGCCTGTGTCCGCCAGACCATCTGTGACGGCCTTGCCGACGGTTTCCGCACCATCGCGGTGAAAGAGGCCATCGGTGACCGGGTTCCCGGTGCCGTGGCGTGGAACCTTTTCGATATCGACGCCAAGTTCGGCGATGTCGAGACGGTCGACACCTGCGTGTCCTACCTTAACGGCCTTGCCGCCCAGAGGATCGCCGCCGAGTAACCGGCCCCGTGCCAGACCTGCATCCCGCAGGTCTGGCCGCCACCGCCCATCAGAGGCGGAAGCCAACCGCAGCAGGAGAGAAGTAATGGCCAGAATTGGCGTAGATGTCGGCGGAACGAACACCGATCTCGTGCTGGAATGCGCGAAAGGCGTGTTTTACCACAAAGTTCCCACCACCTTGAAAAACCAGTCCATCGGCGTCGTCGAAGGCGTGGAAGGCATCTGCCGGATGGCAGGCATCGCGCCCTCCGAAGTCGAGACCATCGTGCATGGCACCACGACAGCGACGAACATCACCATCGAACACAATGGCGCCGTTTGCGGGATGATAACGACCGAAGGGTTCCGCGATATCCTGCACATCGGCCGTCACAAGCGCCCCTACAACTTTTCGCTGCATTTCGACGTGCCGTGGCAGAGCCAACCGCTCGTCAAGCGCCGCAACCGGATTTCAGTGGCCGAACGTATCCTGCCACCCAGCGGTGAAGTCGCCATCCCGCTTGACGAAGATGCCGTCCGCTCTGCCTGCGCCCTGTTTAGAAAGCGCGGCATCAACTCGGTCGTGATCGGCTTCATGTTCGCCTTCCTCAACGACGCGCACGAACGCCGCGCCAAGGAAATCGTGCTGGAAGAGATGCCCGACGCCTATGTCACCCTGTCCTCCGAAGTCGCCAAGGTGATGCGCGAATACGAGCGGTTCTCGACCGCCGCGATGAACTCTTATGTCGGACCGAAGACAGCCTTCTACCTGCGTGATCTCGACAGTCGCCTGCGCGAAGCGGGGGTGATGTCCAAGCTGCGGATCATGCAGTCCAATGGTGGGGTTTCCACGGTCGATGCCTGCGCCAGGCGGCCGATCCGTATCCTGATGTCCGGTCCAGCAGGCGGGGTCATCGGCGGCGCGTCCGAAGGCGCGATGGCGGGCGAGCCCAATATCATCACCGTCGATATCGGCGGCACATCTGCTGATATTTCGACGATTCCGGCGGGCGCGGTAAAGATCATGAATCCGCGCGACACCTATGTGTCGGGGCATCCTGTCCTGACCCCGATGATCGACCTGGTCACCATCGGCGCGGGCGGCGGGTCGGTCGCCTATATCGACCAGGCGGGGGCATTCCATGTCGGTCCGCGCTCGGCAGGTTCGGAACCGGGGCCGGCCTGCTATGGCCGTGGCGGCACCGAACCGACCGTGACCGATGCCCAGATCGTGCTGGGGCGGCTCGACCCCGACATGGCACTTGGTGGCGACCTGAAGCTTGATGCCGGCCTGTCCT
>PNJK01000147.1 GCA_013821825.1 Rhodobacter sp. | reverse complement strand
ACGCCATGCACCGCGTCCTGCGCAATTCGACCTTCACCGCCTGGGAGGCCGCCGGTTCCCCCAAGCCGCCCTGCCGCCCCGGCGAAAGCGAGATCGTCTTCCGCCAGAACGGCACGGATCACGTCCGCTATTGCGACAGCCCTCCCGGCCTCGACGCCGTGGGTGACGTGCTCGGGGGCTGCCTCTATGCCGGAACCAGCGTTGGCGACATCGACCGCATCGAAAGCGCAGGCGATCTGGTCACGCGCCTTTGGGCCGAGGTTCAGGTCGCCCTTTCCACGCCGCAGCACGAAAGGGTGACTGAATGACCGCCTTCCTCAACGGCCTTCTCCGCCTGCGCCGCGGGGCCTGGGAAAACCTTGCCACCGTCCTGATCGCGCTTGGCGTCGTCATGCTGATGCAGCCCTTCTTCCTCTGGGCCTTCAGCTGGTCCTTCGTCGTGACCCTTGTTGGCACCGTGATGTTCATCATCACCAGCCATTTCCCGGAGTAAGCCTTGGCCGAGATCGTCATCCGCAACCTGCGCAAGGAATTCGGCGCGTTCACGGCGGTGAAGGGGTCATCCTTCACCATCAAGGACGGTGAATTCTTCATGCTGCTCGGCCCCTCGGGCTGCGGCAAGACCACCACGCTTCGCATGATCGCAGGCCTTGAACTGCCAACCTCGGGCGAGATCCTGATTGATGGCGAGGATGTTTCCATGCGCCCCGCCTCGCGGCGCGACATCGCCATGGTCTTCCAGATGTTCGCCCTCTACCCGCATATGAACGTGCGCAAGAATATCGCCTATCCCTTGGTCAGCGTCGGCCGGTCAAAGGCCGAGGTCCGGGACCGCGTGGCCGAAGTCGCCCGCATCCTGCGGATCGAGCATCTTCTGGACAAGGGTGTCGGCGGCCTGTCAGGCGGCGACCGTCAGCGCGTCGCGCTGGGGCGGGCCATCGTGCGGCGCCCCAAGGCCTTCATGATGGACGAACCCCTCGGCGCCCTCGACGCCGAGTTCCGCGAGATCATGGCCGAGGAACTTCGCGCCCTGCATGACCGGATGAAGGCGACCACGGTCTATGTCACCCATGACCAGCTTGAGGCGATGCAGATGGGCGACAAGATCGTGGTCATGAACCATGGCGTCGTCGAACAGTTCGGCACCCCGCAGGACATCTACGACCACCCCGCCACCTTGTTCGTCGCCGACTTCATCGGCAGCCCCTCGATGAATTTCCTGCGCTTCGAAGGCAACGCCGCTGCCGGGGCGACCAGCGTCCAGCTGGGCGATACCACCATTTCCCTGCCCGAATTGCAGGAGACCGCCTTTGGCAAGCTGGTGCTTGGCGTGCGCCCCGAGCATGTGTCGCTGACCGATGCCGGCGCCTATCGCGGCAAGGTCGAGGCGACGGAATACCTTGGCACCACCCAGATCGTCACCCTCTCGACCGCGCATGGCCAGATCAAGGCCCGCGCCCCTGCCGGTCAGGTGGCGAAGGTGGGCGAGGTTCTGGGCCTGACCCTGAACCCCCGCACGCTGTCGCTCTTCGATGCCACCACCGGCCGCGCCTTGCGCACCGCCGCCAATGCCGGGGTTCATCATGGCTGAGGTTACACTGACCACCCTTTCTAAATCCTACGGCCCGACCAAGGCATTGAGCGATGTCTCCCTGACCATCCCGGACGGCGCCTTTGTCGTCCTCCTTGGCCCCACCGGTGCCGGCAAGACCACGACGCTGCGCCTGATCGCCGGTCTCGACCGACCCGACACCGGCGACATCGCCATTGGCGGCCATTCGGTCATGCACGACACCCCCGCCCAGCGCGACGTGGCGATGGTCTTCCAGCAATACTCGCTTTACCCCCACCTCTCGGTCCGCGAAAACCTCGCCTTCCCGCTCCGCTCGCCGATGATCGCCATGCCGGAAGGCGAGATCGCCAGACGGGTGCAAGAGGTGGCCGAAGTCCTGCGCATCCCGCACAAGCTTGACAACAAGGCCACCGCGCTTTCCGGGGGCGAAATGCAGCGCGTCTCCATCGGCCGCGCTCTGGTCCGCCAGCCGCGCATCTACCTGATGGACGAACCGCTCAGCAGCCTCGACGCCAAGCTCCGCGCCGACCTCCGGATCGAGCTGAAGC
Organism: Rhodobacter sp.; assembly: GCA_013821825.1. GTDB lineage: Bacteria > Pseudomonadota > Alphaproteobacteria > Rhodobacterales > Rhodobacteraceae > Tabrizicola. The sequence continues at coordinate 2,084 of PNJK01000147.1, read as the reverse complement.
GAATCCACGCCGAACTGGGCGCCACCTTCCTTTACGTGACCCACGACCAGATCGAGGCGATGACCATGGCCACCCATGTCGGCGTCCTCGATCAGGGCCGGCTGGTCCAATACGGCTCCCCGCGCGATATCTATGAAAACCCGGTGTCCGCCTACGTCGCCTCCCGCCTTGGGCAGCCGCGCATCAACCTTCTGCCCGCCGATGCCTTCGGCCCAGCGCCGGCCAATGCCACCAGGATTGGCCTGCGCCCCGAACATATCCTGACCGGGGAAGGCCAGCCCGCGGCCATCCGCCGGGTCGAACATCTTGGCGACCAGACCCGCCTGCACCTCAGCCTTGGCAGCCATGACCTTGTCACCCTGACCGATCCGCACACCCCGCTCCGGCCTGGGGAAACCCTACTGATCCGCCCCGAAAATCCGCTCTGGTTCGACGCCGCTGGCAACCGCATCTGAAAGGTCAGTCTCATGCGACAGTTCATGAATTCCCGTGACAGCCTGGTGACCGAGGCCATCGACGGCCTCTTGCGCACGTCGGGTGGAAAGCTGGCGCGGCTGGACGGCTACCCTCACATCAGGGTCGTGACCCGCACCGATTGGGACCGCTCCAAGGTCGCCCTGGTGTCTGGAGGCGGCTCCGGCCATGAACCCAGCCACGCCGGTTTTGTCGGACAGGGGATGCTCACCGCCGCCGTCTGCGGCGACGTTTTCGCCTCGCCGTCGGTTGATGCCGTTCTGGCCGGAATCCTCGCCGTCACCGGCAAACCGGGCTGCCTTCTGATCGTCAAGAACTACACCGGAGACCGCCTCAACTTCGGCCTCGCCGCCGAACGCGCCCGCGCCTTCGGCCTCAAGGTCTCCATGGTCATCGTCGATGACGACATCGCCCTCCCGGACCTGCCGCAAGCCCGCGGGGTCGCCGGCACCCTCTTCGTCCACAAGATCGCCGGCGCCATGGCCGAGGCCGGGGCCGACCTCGACACCATCACCGCCGCCGCGACAGCCACGATCAGGGGCGCCATCTCCATCGGCATGTCGCTGGACACCTGCACCGTCCCCGGCTCCCCCAAGGAAGACCGCATCGCCACCGGCAAGGCGGAACTTGGCCTCGGCATCCATGGCGAGGCGGGGATCGAACAGGTCGATTTCACCGGCGCCCGCTCCGCCATGCAGATGGTCGCCGAAAAACTCACCCCCCACATGGGGCCGGGGGACCACGTGGCGCTTCTCAACAACCTCGGCGGCACCACGCCGCTGGAAATGTCGATCCTGACCGAAGAGCTCGCCCGCTCCCCCCTCGGCGCCCGCACCAAATGGATCATCGGCCCCGCCGCGATGATGACCTCGCTTGACATGCACGGCTTCTCGGTCTCGCTTCTGCCCGTCGGCCACGCGCAGGTCACCAGCCTCGCCGCCCCCGTCGCCCCCCACGCCTGGCCCGGACTGGCACCGTTGGGCGCGGTCGCCGTCAGACCCCTCCCCGACGGCCTCGCGCCCATTCAGCCGGTGCCATCCGCCCATCCGGCCCGCCGCGCGCTGCTGGAGCGTTGCTGCAAGGCCCTCATCGCCTGTGAGGCCGACCTGAACCTCCTCGACGCCAAATCCGGCGACGGCGACACCGGCAGCACCCTCGCCGGGGCCGCCCGCGCCCTCAGTGCCGCCCTCGACCGCCTCCCCCTCGCCGACCCGACGCAGCTTTACCGCGCCGTGGGGATGGAACTTTCGCAGACGATGGGCGGCTCCTCCGGCGTCCTCCTCGCCATCTTCTTCGCTGCCGCCGGTGATGCTTCAGCGTCGGGCAAAACCTGGATCGGAGCCCTCAGCGCCGGCCTCGACCGCGTCATGCAGGTAGGCGGAGCCGCCCCCGGCCACCGCACCATGATCGACGCCCTGGCCCCCGCCCTCACCGCCCTCCCGAACGGAGTGGCCGCCGCCGCGTCAGCCGCCCGCAAGGGCGCCAACGCCACCGCCCAGATGACCCGCGCCAAAGCCGGAAGGGCCACCTACCTCGCCGCCGACAAACTCAAGGGCCACAACGACCCGGGGGCGGAAGGCGTGGCGCGGTTGTTCGAGGACCTCGCCAAA
>PNJK01000146.1 GCA_013821825.1 Rhodobacter sp. | reverse complement strand
CCAGGGACAGCGCGCGCTTCACCTTCTCGGCGATCTCGGCTTGGCCAAGCCGTCGCACGCGCAGCGGAAAGGCGACGTTCTCGCCCACGCTCAGATGCGGAAACAGGGTGTAGCGCTGGAACACCATGCCGATGTTCCGCTTGTGCGAGGGCGTGTTCAGGATCGACTGCCCCCGCAGGCGGATGTCGCCCGCGGTCGGGTCCTGGAAACCGGCCAGGATATAAAGCGTCGTGGACTTCCCCGATCCCGACGGGCCGAGGAAGGTCATGAACTCCCCTTCGGCAATGGTCAGCTCCACATGATCGGTGGCCACCACATCGCCATAGGTCTTGCGGATGCCGTTGATGTGCAGGAAGGGCGTGGTCATTCGGATTTGCCTTTGCGGAACAGGGCGGCCAGGATCATCAGGATGATCGTCAGCGCGACAAGAAGGGTCGAGGCGGCCGCGATCACCGGCGTCAGGTCCTGGCGCAGCGTCGTCCAGACCTTTACCGGCAGGGTTTGCAGGCTGGGCGAGGCCATGAAGATGGCCAGAACGACCTCGTCCCACGAAATCAGGAAGGAAAAGATCGCGGCCGAGAACAGGCCGTGCCGGATGCCGGGCAGGGTTACGCGCAGCCTCGCCTCCCATGGGCTGGCGCCGCACAGCACCGCGGCATCCTCGATCGCCGGGTCGAAGGTCTCCAGCGCGCCCGAGATCGTGATGATCGCGAAGGGCAGCGCGACGATCAGATGGGCGATGACAAAGCCTGGAAGCGTGCCGTTGATCCCCAGCCGCAGAAAGGCCGCATACAGCGCCACCGCCACGATCACCACGGGCAGGACCATCGGCGTCAGGAAGAAGGCGCGCAGCACGGCCCGGCCCCGGAACGTGCCCCGCACCAGCGCGAACGAGGCCAGAAGCCCAAGCACCACCGACAAAACCATGACGATCAGCCCGATCTTGGCCGAGGTCAGCGCAGCCTCGATCCAGCGGGGATCGGCGAACAGGTCCTCATACCACTTCAGCGTCCAGCCCGGCGGCGGAAAGATCAGCCAGCGCGACGATCCGAACGACAACGCCACGATGAAGACGATCGGCAGCAGCAGGAACAGCGCCATGGCCGCGCAGATTGCGCCCAGAATCCAGCGCCAGGCGCCCAGCTTGTTGAAATCGAGCAGCATCAGCGCCCCTCCTTCGGCTCGAAAAAGCGCAGCTGCAGGGCATAAAGACCCAGGGTCACGACCAGCAGGATGAAGGCCGCCGCGCCGCCCATGCCCCAGTTCACCAGGCTTTGCACCTGCTGCACGATCAGTTCGGGCAGCATCATGTTGGCCGTCCCTCCCAAAAGCGAGGGCGTCACGAAATAGCCCAGCGACATGACGAAAACCATCAGCCCCCCCGACGCCAGTCCCGGAGCCGCCAGCGGCAGCAGGACCCTGCGCAACGCCTGCGCCTTGGTCGCCCCGCACAAGGCGGCGGCCTGCAGGATCGCGGGGTCGATCTTCTTGATGACCCCGTAAAGCGGCAGGATCATGAAGGGCAGCATGATATAGACCATGCCGATGGTCACGCCCACCAGGTTGTTAGTCAGTTGCAGCGGCTGATCGATCAGCCCCAGAGCCATCAGGCTGCGGTTGATCAGGCCGGTCTGCTGCAGCAGCACCATCCAGGCATAGGTCCGCGCCAGAAGGTTGGTCCACATCGACAGCAGGATCACCGCGAACAGGATCGCGGCCCATCGGCTCGGCATGATCGCCAGCGCCCAGGACACCGGGAAGGCGATCAGCATGGTCACGATCGTCACCAGTCCCGCGACGAAGAAGGTGTTGAAGAAGACCTTGGCATAGGTCGCGCTGCCCAGCAGGGCGGCATAGTTCTGCAGGCCGGGCTCGGGTTCCGTCACCGACCGCATCAGAAGGCCGGCGACGGGAATGATGAAAAAGGCAAGCAGCAGGAGCATCGCGGGCATGGCGAACCCAAGCCCCGACCCGCGTCGGATTGTGGCGGTTGTCATCGTCCGGTCCTTTGGCCTTTCTGGCAGTCGGTCCGGGCGGGTGTGCCGCGCCCGGACCAGGTGTCAGACGCGCTTACTGCGCCTGCCAGGCATACCAGCGATTGCCGATCTCATCGCGGTGCTGGGCCCAATAGGCCATGTCGGCATTCACCTGCACCGCGGTTTGCGCGTCGGGCAACGTGGCGCGCACCTCCGGGCTCATCAGATCGGCGGACTCCAGATTGATCGGCGCATAGCCCGAGGCCGCGGCAAAGGCGGCCTGCCCCTCGGCGCTGGTCGCCTCGGCGATGAACCGCATCGCGGTTTCCTTGTTGACGGTGCCCTTCGGCACGACCAGCGCGTCGGCGGCGGTGATGTTCTGATCCCAGCTGATGCCCACGGGCATGCCATCAGCCGCCAGCGCGGCCAGTCTACCGTTCCAGAAGAAGCCGATCGGCGCCTCGCCCGAGGCGAGGAGCTGCTGGCTTTGCGCGCCGCCTTCCCACCAGATGATGTCGGCCTTGATCGTGTCCAGTTTGGCGAAGGCGCGGTCCAGATCCAGCGGATACAGATCTTCCGGTGCCACACCGTCGGCCAGAAGCGCCGCCTCGATCACGCCCGGAGCGGACCATTTGTAGAAGGTGCGCTTGCCGGGAAACTTGGCGGTGTCGAACAGATCCGCCAGAGTGGCCGGCTGCTCGCCGCCGAAATTGGCCGGGTTCCAGCCCAGAACGAACGAATAGTAGAACGATCCGACGGCGAAGTCGGACACGAAGCGGGGGTCGAGCTTGGACTTGTCGATCACCGAAAAGTCCAGCGGCTCCAGCAGGCCCTGCGCCCCGGCCTGCAGCGCCCAGTCGAATTCCACGTCGACGACATCCCAGGTCACGGCGCCAGCCTCGACCATCGCCTTGATCTTGCCATAGTCGGTCGGCCCGTCCTGAACCACGGCGGTGCCGGTCTTTTCGGTGAAGGGCGCGGCCCAATGGGCAGCCTGGGCATCCTGGGTGGTGCCGCCCCAGGACGTGAAGACCATCTGCTCGGCCTGAGCGGCCCCCGCGATGGTCATGGTGGCGGCAAGCGCCAGCAAGGTCTTCTGCATGTTCTCTCCTCCCAGAGATCGGGTTAACGCATGATGAACGGGTCGGGGATCGGATCGTCGGACGTGCGCAGCCAGACGGTCTTCACGGTGGTATAGTCCAGTGCGGCGGCCATCCCGCCTTCGCGTCCGTGTCCCGAAAGGCCATGCCCGCCAAAGGGGGCAATCGGCGAAACGGCGCGGTAGGTATTCACCCAGACGACCCCGGCCCGAAGCCCCCGGACCATCCGGTGCGCCCGGGTCAGGCTGCGGGTGAAGACGCCAGAGGCCAGGCCGAAAGCTGTATCGTTGGCAAGCTCCAGCGCCTCGGCCTCGTTGGCAAAGCCGCGCACCGACAGGACGGGGCCGAAGAACTCTTCCTGCAACGCAGGCGCGTCCGGCGCGTCCGAACAGTCAAGGATCGTCGGCGGAAAGAAGAAGCCCGGCCCCGCGGGCACCTGTCCGCCCGTGACCACCCGCGCCCCGGCCACGACAGACCGCGCGATCAGATCCGCGATCCGTTCCCGCTGGCGCAGGGTGCACAGGGGGCCGACCTCGGTCTCCATGCGGTCGGGCGCGCCGATGGCCACGGCCTCGGCCTTGGCTTTCAGCTTCGCCAGAAAGCTGTTCTTGACGCTGTCCTGTACCAGAAGCCGCGAACCGGCGACGCAGCTTTGCCCGGTCGCGGCAAAGATTCCCGCCACCTGCGCATTCGCCGCGCTGTCCAGATCGGCATCGTCAAAGACGATGAAGGGCGACTTCCCGCCCAGCTCCAGCGAGGTCCGCGCCAGGTTATCGGCGCTTGCCCGGACAATATGGCGCGCCGTCTCGGGCCCGCCGGTAAAGGCGATGTGCGCAACCCGGGGATGGCTGGTCAGGGCGCGCCCGGCCTCGGGCCCGCCGGTCAGGATATTGACGACGCCGGGGGGAAAGCCCGCCTCGTGCACCAGACGGGCGAACTCCAGCAGCGGCGCCGGGCCATCTTCCGAGGCCTTCAGAACCACCGTGCATCCCGCCGCCAGCGCCGGTCCCAGCTTGACCGCCGACAGGAACAACTGGCTGTTCCACGGCACGATCGCGGCAACCACGCCCACCGGCTCGCGGCGCAGCCAGACCTCCATGTCGGGCTTGTCGATGGGCAGGTGCGCGCCTTCGATCTTGTCGGCCAGTCCCGCA
>PNJK01000145.1 GCA_013821825.1 Rhodobacter sp. | reverse complement strand
GTCACCAAGCATTGTACGCCCTTATCGGTGCGGAAGGCGCAACCGGACCAATGCGATCGAAACTCTACGTTGGTGGCAACTGGTAGAAGCGGACGTTTACTGCACCTGCCTCACCGAGATGGTCCAGACTGCTCGGATCCGTGGGCGATGGTCGCCGTCCTTGACTTTGCGCCTATCCGATCATCGACGGGGCACCTTGGCAGTAGCCGAGAAACTCATGCACGTTGAGGCCGGACCGCAGTTTTCCAGGAACTATATTCGAGCCCTTACTGGGCAATGAAAACCTAGTGTGCAATAGACCCAAACATACCATACGTCTGCGGTTGATACCTATTCGAACTCTGCAGCGGATTTCAGGAAGTATGATCGCCCAATGGTCCATCCTTCGACCGATGCGTTAGAAATCGCAGACAGCGACTTAAGAAGCCAATCGGGCGCGCTGTGCTGGAGGATGCACCGAGGCAAGGTAAGACTGCTCCTGATTTCGAGCCGCACCACAGGTCGCTGGGTCATTCCAAAGGGCTGGCCGCATGACAAACTTACCGCTGCAGGATCTGCGGCCGCAGAAGCTTGGGAAGAGGCGGGGGTCGAAGGTACTGTATGCGAAGAACCGTTGGGTTGTTTTACTTACGACAAGGTCATCCGTCCAGGTGTGGTTCGACCCTGCGTCGTTTCAGTGTTTGCGATGCGCGTGGCTCGGCTCCGTACGAAGTTTCCAGAACGCCGGGAGCGTCGCCGCAAGTGGTTTAACGCCGCCCGAGCGGCGCGCAAGGTCGCCGAACCGGAGCTCCGGGCACTGCTGTTGGCCCTGTCGGCAGAAAGTGCGGTTCTCCACCAATTTCCTGGTCAGAACGAAGACGTCGTTCTTGGATAAGTCTGTCTTTGGCAACAAGTCGAGGCAGAAAAAGACGCATTTCTCAAGACAGGCCGTCATAAAACTGTTACAAATCAATCCTGTCAGAAGCCCTTCGATCCTCGCGGGACAGACTTGCGAGGCGAAAGCCGAACGATAGTTACGAGAACATGATGTTGGTCTTTCTGCTGAACGTCGCGGGGGCAGCCGCCCTTCTTATCTATGCTGTCCGCATGGTGCGAACCGGAGTCGAGCGAGCCTTCTCGGTGCAGCTTCGGCGTTGGCTGCGCGCCTCTGCGAAAAACAGGATCGTCGCGGCGGCGAGCGGAGGTGTTGTCGCCCTGATGCTGCAAAGTGCGACAGCCCTTGCGGTGATGGCGTCTGGATTCATCGCGACTGGCGCAGTTTCGGCGCCCGTTGGTCTGGCGATGCTGTTTGGGGCTGATGTCGGGTCGGCGCTCGTGGTGCAGGCCCTTGTCTTGCGCCCCTCATGGCTGGCGCCGCTGCTGTTACTGGCGGGAGTCGCCACGTTCCTACGGTCGCAGGAGAAGCCCGGGCGGCAGATCGGTCGGATCCTGATTGGTCTCGCACTGGTTTTCGTCGCCCTTGGCATGATCGCCGAGGCAAGCGGCCCGATCCGCGAATTCCCGGGGTTGCAGGGGGCCGCCCTGTATCTTCAGCGTGATCCTGTGTCGGCTTTCCTGCTGGGCGCGCTCCTGGCCTGGGTCGTCCATTCGTCGGTCGCGGCCATCCTGCTGGTCATGACCTTTGCCGCCGAAGGCATCCTTTCGGTCCCGGTCGCGGCGGCGGTGGTGCTGGGGGCCAATCTGGGCGGCAGCCTCATCGCGGTCACGCTGATGCTGGGGGCTGCGGCGGGGGCCCGGCAGATGGTCTGGGCGAATGCGGTGCTGCGCGGCGGCGGCGCGGCGGCCTGTCTGGCCTTGCTGATGCTGGTGCCGCATGACTGGTCATGGCTGGGATCGTCCGCCGGGCAACAGGTGATCAACCTGCACCTGATCTTCAACCTCACCGTCGCGATCCTCGGCCTGCCGCTGGTCGGACCGTTGCACCGCGCGGTCGCCCTGGTGATCCGCGACCCCGCAACCGGTGTCTCCGAGGAACGCCCCAGCGCTCTCGATCCTGCGGCCCTGGACAATCCCGACCGGGCCTTGGCCTGTGCGGCGCGCGAGGTGCTGCACATGGGCGAGTTGGCCGAGGCGATGTTGCGCCCGGTTATGCCGCTGTTCACGAAATGGGACGCGGGCACCGCTGCAGGCCTGTCGGATACCGAGATGCGGCTGGACCAGATGTACAGCGCCACCAAGACCTATCTTGCGCAACTCGATGTGCGGGACGCTGACCCGGGCCTGACCCGCAGGGTAACCGAGCTTCTCGATCAGGCGGCGCTTTACGAATCCGCCGGAGATTCCGTGACCCGCTTGACCCTCGGCCTGGCCCGCAAGCTGAACACTGAAGGATTGAATTTCTCGGCCCGTGGCTATGACGACCTGTCGGAGTTTCACGACTTCGTTCTGACCAACGCACAAGCGGCGCTGCATGTCCAGATGTCGGGCAATCCGGCGGCCGCGCGCGAACTGGTGCGCCAGAAGGAACGCGCCCGCCAGCTGGAGCGGTTCTACCAGCACGCGCATCTTGACCGGCTGCGCGACGGAAATCCGGAAACCTCGGCCACGTCGAACATCCATCTGGGAACCCTGCGCGAGCTCAAGCAGATCAACACCTGCTTCATCACGGTCGCCTACCCGATCCTCACCGAAAGCGGCGACCTACTGGAAACAAGGTTGAAGCGCGTCCCCGTCTGACCGCGGTCAGGCGCGGACCTCGACCCGCTTGCCGGTCTCCGGCGCGAACACATGCAGACGGCCTGCCTGCGGGGCGACGTGCAGGCGGTCACCGCGCGCGAAGGCTGTATTTCCCGACAGGCGCAGGGTGACCAGCGTTTCTGACCCTTCGATGACGCCATACCCGAACGCATCGGCCCCCAGCCATTCGACCGACCGCAGCATGACCGGAATGGCGGGCGTGGCGGCATCCACCACCTCCAGATCCTCGGGGCGCAGGCCAAGGCGGTAATCCCCATTGGCCGGCAGACCCGCCAGCGGCAGGCGGTGCCCGCCCGGCAGAACCGCCGCGCCATCTTCGATGCGGACGGTGAAGATGTTCATCGCGGGCGATCCGATGAAGCCGGCGACGAACTCGCTGGCCGGGTGCATGTAGACCTCATGCGGGGTGGCGATCTGTTCGGCCACGCCCTTGTTCATCACGATCAGACGGTCGGCCAGAGTCATCGCCTCGACCTGATCATGCGTCACATAGAGGGTGGTCTGCCCCGTGCGCAAATGCAAGTCCTTGATCTGCAACCGCATCTGGACCCTGAGCTTGGCATCGAGGTTCGACAGCGGCTCGTCCAGCAGGAAGGCCGAGGGTTCGCGCACCAGCGCCCGGCCCATAGCGACCCGCTGACGCTGGCCCCCCGACAGGGCGCGCGGCTTGCGGTCCAGATAGGGCTCAAGCTCCAGCATGGCGGCGACGCGGGCGACGGATTTCTCGATCTCGTCCTTCGGCATCTTGGCGATCTTCAGCCCGTAGGCCATGTTCTCGCGCACGCTCATGTGCGGGTAAAGCGCATAGTTCTGGAACACCATCGCGATGTCGCGCTGGCGCGGCTCCAGATCGTTCACCACCTTGTCGTTGATCTCGATGGTGCCGGCGGTGATGCTTTCCAACCCCGCGACCATGCGCAAGAGCGTGGACTTGCCGCAGCCCGACGGCCCGACGATCACCACGAACTCACCATTCGGGATGTCCATACTGATGCCATGGATCACCTGTTGCCCGGCGTAACTCTTGCACAGGTCCCGCAACACGATACGCGCCATCTACTTCTCCGTCTCGACAAGGCCCTTCACGAACCACCGCTGCATCACTACGACCACAAGGATCGGCGGCAGGATAGCCAGCACGGAAGTCACCATGACAAGGTTCCAGGGGGTATCGGCATCGGCGAAAGAGATCATCTTCTTCAGCGCGATGACGATGGTGTTCATTTCGTTGGAATTGGTGACCAGAAGCGGCCACAGGTATTGCGTCCAGCCATAGATGAACTGGATCACGAAGATCGCCGCAACATTGGTCAGCGACAGCGGCCACAGGATGTCCTTGAAGAACCGCCACGGCCCCGCGCCATCCACCCGGGCGGCCTCCAACAGCTCGTCCGGGATGGTCATGAAGAACTGCCGGAACAGCAGCGTGGCGGTGGCCGAGGCGATCAGTGGCAGGATCAAACCGGCATATGTGTCGATCAGGCCCAGATCGACCATCACCTTGTAGGTCGGCTGGATGCGCACCTCGACCGG
>PNJK01000144.1 GCA_013821825.1 Rhodobacter sp. | reverse complement strand
GGATGATCTTGCCGGTGTCGCGCGTTTCCAGAGCAGCCAGCCGGGGGGCCGCCGCCTGCACCAGATCGGCCAGCCGGTACAAGAGCTTGCCACGTGCAGTTGCGGTCATGGCTGGCCATTGCCCCTGATGGAACGCCCGATGGGCCGCCTGCACCGCCAGGTCTACCTCGACCTCGCCGGCAAGCGGCATCAGCGCCCAAGGCGCGCCGGTGGCCGGATCCAGGCTTTCGAAGACAGCGGTCCCTGCGTCGAAACTGCCATCGATATAGTGCGAAAAGCGGTCCATCTACGGCTCCTGTTCAGGCGAAGGCGGGCATGACGTCGCGGATCAGCCGCTGGAGCGAGGCTTTCTTGCGCTCAAAGCTCATGCCCGTGTCGATCCAGAAGCTGAATTCGTCATAGCCCAGATCCTCGTATCCCTTCAGCCGGGCGATCACCTCATCGGGCTGGCCGATGATCTGGTTCTTGCGCATGGCTTGCGCCGAATAGAACGGGTGGCTGGCGATTTCCTCATCGGTCAGTTTCTGGATCAGGCCCTGGCTGATCGGGCGCTCGTTCTTGAACCATGCACCGAAATAGCAATAGAACCGGTTGATCTCTTCCGCGGCCAGATCTGCGTCGGCCTCGCTGTCGGCGACATAGGCGTGGCGCAGGACCATGATCTTGGGCCGCGGCACCTGCGGATTGGCGGCGCAGGCGGCGTTGAAGCGATCCATCAGGCTGACCACTTCCTCATCGCCCAGATGCAGCGGCGTCACCTGCACGTTGCAGCCCTGCGCCACGGCGAATTCGTGGCTGTTCGGGTCGCGCGCGGCCACCCACAGCGGCGGGCCGTTTGGTTGCAGCGGCTTGGGCGAGGAGGTGGTTTTTGGGAACTGCCAGTATTGCCCTTCGTGGGTATAGTCGCCTTCCCAGAGCCCCTTGACGGCGGGGATCAGCTCGCGCATGCGGCCGCCCGCGTTCCAGGCATCCAGCCCCGGCATGATCCGTTCGTATTCAAAGTTGTAGGCGCCGCGCGCGATGCCCAGATCCAGCCGGCCGTCCATGATGATGTCGGCCATCGCGGCCTCGCCGGCCAGCCGGATCGGATGCCAGAAGGGCGCGATCACCGTGCCAGTGCCAAGGCGGACGTTCTTTGTTCGCCGCGCCAGATCGACCAGATTCAGCAGCGGGTTCGGCGCAATGGTGAAATTCATCCCGTGATGTTCGCCGGTCCAGATCGCATGCATCCCGCCTTCATCGGCGATCTGGCACAGTTCGATCATCTGATCGTACAGATCCTTCTCCTTCTCGTCGGGCGTCACACGCTCCATGTGGATGAAGAGAGAAAATTTCATCGTATCAGTCCTTCCGCGATCCGCTTGACGCGGCCTTGCTCATGGGTGCCGAAATAGGTGCCGTAGTTGCCCATCCGGGTCTCTTCCGCCAGCCGCTGCAGCATCGACCGCAGCGCCGGATCGGTGATCTCGGCAAAGGCATCCGGGGCCAGGTCGACGAAGGCGCCGAAGGCCGGCGCGCAATCGGCGGCAACCGGGCAGCGCAACGCCAGATGCTGGGTGCCCAGCCGCGCATCCTCATAGACCGCATAGACCGACCCCGGCTCCGCATCGATCTGCAGCCGCGCAAACAAAGCGGCAAGGGCCGCCTGCACGCCATCACGCCCGACACGGGTCATCGGAACCGACAGGCCGCCGCGATCGTCATCGACCAGAAGGACGCGGCCCGCCTGTTCCAGGATCACCGACAGCACGACATCGGGTCCGGCAGGCAATTGCTGCGCCGTGGCCGCCGGGGTGACATAGGCTCCGCGGTAATAGCCCAGTCCGGGGTGGGATGTGGCCTCGAACCCGCCGATGCGCCCCAGCAGGATGCTGTGGTCCCCCGCCGGTATCACCTGCTCCAGCGTGCAATCGAACCAGGCCGAAACCTCGGCGATCAGGGGTGAGCCGACGGGCCCCCGCCGCCAGTAGACCGAGGCGAACCTGTCTTCCACCGGGCGGGCAAAATTGGCCGAGACAGCCTTCTGCTCCTCGGACAGGATATTGACCGCAAAACCCGGGGCAGCCTGGAACGTTTGAAGGTTCACCGACTTGTTCGCGATCGACACCAGCAGCAGCGGCGGGTCCAGCGAGACCGACGAAAACGAGTTCGTGGTAAAGCCCAGCGGGTTGTTCGACTGGTCGATGGTGGTCACGACCGTGACGCCAGTCATGAAGCAGCCAAAGGCATCGCGCAGGGCGCGTGGGTCGATCTGGGTCATGCGGTGGCCTTCTCTTCGGTCAGCCAGGCGCGCAGCGCGTTGGTGACGGCCTCGGGAGCAGTCAGGTTCACCATATGGCGGTGTCCGGTGATGACTGCGGCGCGGCCCAGCGGGGCCATAGCGGCCATAGTACGTGTCATCTCGGGGGTGGAATTGGCGTCGCCGTCGCCGGTCAGCACCAGAAGCGGGCAGCGGATCTCGCCCAGCCGGTCGGCATAGACGCTGTCGCCCTCGGCAAAGGCGAGATAGGCGGCGGCATAGCCCGCCTGCGGAACCGTGCGCAGCCAGTCGGCCACCTGATCCCGCAGGGCACTGTCCCCGGGGGCAAACCAGCGGTCGAGCGGTCCCTCGATCCCGGCACGGCCAGCCGCGATCTCGGCGGCACGCGCCAGAACCGCGGCGCGGGCGTCCGGGGTGCGACGGTGGACGCCGTTCAGAATGGCGGCGCGGGAGACAAGATCGGGATGGTCCACGGCCAGCCCGGCAGTGATCAGCGACCCCATCGAATGTCCTGCGACAGCGACCGGCCCCAGCCCAAGCGCCTGGATCACGCGGGCGGCCCAGGCCACATAGTCAGGCAAACGCGGAGCTCCCGGCAGCGGGTCGCTTCCGCCATGGCCCGGCATGTCCACGGCGATGACATGGTGATCCCGCGACAGGGCCGCGATCTGCGGCCCCCAGGCTTCGGCCCTCATGCCCACGCCATGGATCAGAAGGACCGGCGCTCCCGCACCGGCCTCGATCACGCGCGTGCCAAGGCCGTCAGACAGCCGCAGGGTTCGCGACATCATGGCCCAGATCCTTCAGGTCCTGATAGCGGTCGCCAATGCGGTGATGCGGCCGCCCGCCGGTCGAGGCGCCAAGCGCAACGACGATCTCATCGGCGGCGGGTGCATCGGGAAGGGCGAAGTGGATCGTCTGATAGTGCGACCGGCGGCCTTCGTCGTGCTTGTCCATCAGCGGGATCATCACCGGCGTGTTCGCGCCGCCCCGGACATTGGTGAAGGCCAGATAGGTCTTCGCACCCACTGCCTGGCGATAGTGATTGCCGAAGCGCAGGGTGTGGATCAGCGCGTTGGCATGCTCCAGCTCACCGTCCAGACCCACGACCGCTGCCTTGCCATATCCTTCGACATGGTCAGGGCCGCCGGCTGCATCCAGGATCATCGCCGTCAGCAACTTCCCCAGCTCTGGTGCCACATCGTGAATCTCGGGCTTCAGGTCCTCGACGAAACCACGACCGGCCCAGGGGTTCTTAAGGACGGCAACGGCTGTAATCAGCTTCAGCGGCTGGGGCACTGCGCGCCCGCCCTCGATCAGGGTGGTTTCGATGAGGGTGAAGGTCTTTCGAACTTGCGCCGGCATAGGTCACTCCGTTTTCCTCGTTGTATGTTGGTATACCAGCATATCACATGTCAAGTACCACTTGCGCGGTGACCGCGCCGCCCCTAAGGTGTCGGAATGGATCAAGTGCCAGATACCGCCCTCCGCATCGATTATCCGACGACAACGCTGCGCGAATTGGCGGTGGACCGGCTACGTCAGGCCATCATCGCCGGCAGGTTCGCGGGCGGCGACCGGCTGGTCGAGCGCACCCTTTGCGACCAACTGGGGGTGTCCCGCTCCGTCGTGCGCGAGGCGATCCGCTATCTCGAGGCCGAGGGTCTGGTGGAGATCCAACCCCGCAGCGGCCCGGTGGTGGCGCGGCTGGACTGGTCGCGCGCCCGCCAGATCTACGACATCCGCCGCCTGCTGGAGGCGGATGCCGCTGCAGCCTGCGCCGCCCGCGCAGACGCCGAGGTGGAGAGCCGCCTCCACGCGGCACTTGAGACGTTGAAACAGGCCTATGACACTGGTCAGCCCGACAAGCTCCTGTCGGCCACCACGGACTTCTACGAGGTCATTTTCACCGCCGCAGGCCATGACATCGCGTGGGAGATCGTCCAGCGCCTGAACGGCCGCATCTCGCG
>PNJK01000143.1 GCA_013821825.1 Rhodobacter sp. | reverse complement strand
TGGGGCCGAAACACTCCTGACAGATCGAGCCGCCCTCAACTTCACGATGGCTGCCCTCGCTTCCTTGCCGACCAACCTGAAGGAGCCGCTGATTTTGAGCGCGTTCGATGGTTGGCCGCAGGCGGCGATCGGCGATTTCCTCGGGATCAGCGAAAAAGCGGTCGAGACACGGATCAGCCGAGCGCGGCAACGGCTGCGAGCACTGCTGCCAGCGCCGAACGGATAACGAGGCGATCGCGACTTTCCACACTCGAGTCCGTTCTCCCTGGAAAATGATACAGACCCAGACCCTAAACGATCACAGTTCAAAAGGAGCGACTTCATGCGGGGGCATCGATTGGCCCTAACCAAGCCCGCCACATAATACTAGTGGAGCGTCAGTCTTGAGCCATGCGCGGAAAAACCCGCATCAGCTCTTCGAGCTTGACCGCCCTTGCTTCAGCATCGCCACTGGCGGCAGCTTCGTCGAGACAATGGCTGACGTGACCGCGCAAGAGTTCGGCCTCGACTTTCGATAATGCGGCCCGTGCCGCCTGCACCTGTGTCACGACGTCGATACAGTAACGGTCGTTGCCGATCATCGCGGCAATCCCCCTGACTTGCCCCTCGATGCGCGCCAGCCGCTTTTCCAAAGCATCCTTGTTACCGCTGTATCCTCGCATGTGTTCCTCTTATCCAAGTCCGGGTTGCATATACCCCTTAGGGGTACTATATAATGTTGGCGGCGGCGACCGCAACCCTCGGCTTGGTGCATTGGCGAGCACATTGGAATCGCCAATGTCGATTTGGGCCGAAATGCAACGATCAAGGAAACAAGCGATGCCTCGGATGACCTCGATATCGATCTTACCGGCCATGTTGTTAGCCGGTTGTGCCACCACCGGCGACCGCACCGCGACAAGCGCAGAGCGTTCAGCTTGCGAAAAAATGGAAAAGAACATGGGGCTCGGCAGTCCTCACGATCATGGCGAAATGAAGGGCAGAGGACTGAACTCGATGAACCTGAGCCACGACCGATGTGTCAAAATCCTCGCCCAACCAAACTGATACTGATGTCTGGCGGGCGTTACGGCCCGCCGGACATCATTACCCATGATGGGAATTTCAGATGACCGAAACAGCCATCCCGACCGATGCCGTGAAGGACTGCTGTTCGGGCTCTCCCCAAGAAGATACGGGCGTCCTCATAAAAGACCCTGTCTGCGGGATGATCGTCACACCTTCAGCGTCGACGCTGACGACGACGCATGATGGCCATCCTTATTATTTCTGTTCGGCAGGATGCCTTTCAAAGTTTTCTGCCGATCCCGCCAGATACCTTGATGATCGTCCACGTATCGAGCCGGTCGCCGTCGCGGGTGCAATCTGGACCTGTCCGATGCACCCCGAGATTCGTCGCGATGGTCCCGGTTCCTGTCCGATCTGCGGGATGGCGCTCGAGCCCGAAGCGCCTTCGCTAGACGATGCGCCGAACCCCGAGCTGGTCGATTTTACCCGGCGTTGGTGGGTTTCGGCGGCGCTGTCGGTGCCATTGCTGGTGCTCACGATGGGAACCGATTTGCTCGGGCTTCATCTCGTCAGCGCGGCGATTTCGCCGTGGCTCCAACTTGCCTTGGCCGCGCCGATCGTCCTGTGGGCAGGCGCTCCGTTTTTCGTTCGTGGCTGGAATTCGCTCAAGACGCGCCACCTCAACATGTTCACGCTGATTGCGATCGGTGTCGGTGCCGCGTTCCTTTACAGCCTTGTCGCGACACTCGTGCCGGGCATTTTTCCCGATACGTTCAAGATGCAAGGGATGGTGCCGGTCTATTATGAAGCGGCGGGCGTCGTCGTTGCGCTGGTTTTGCTCGGCCAGGTGCTTGAGCTTCGCGCGCGTGCCTCGACCGGCAAGGCCATCCGCGCGCTCCTGAACCTTGCGCCAAAGACCGCACGGCGGATTGCACCTGACGGGACCGAAACCGAAGTACCACTCGCCGAAATCGTCGCAGGCGACCGTCTCCGGGTCCGTCCTGGAGAGGCCGTGCCGGTCGATGGCATCGTTGTTGACGGCAAATCATCGGTCGATGAGTCGATGCTGACCGGCGAACCGCTCCCCGTTGCAAAGGAATCAGCGAGCGCGCTCACCGGCGGGACGGTCAACGGCACCGGCAGCCTCGTCATGGAAGCGCAGGCAGTTGGCAGCGACACAATGCTCGCGCGCATCGTGAAGATGGTTGCCGAGGCGCAGCGCAGCCGTGCGCCAATCCAGGCCGTGGCTGACCGTATCTCTGGATGGTTCGTGCCGCTGGTGATCGCAATCGCAGTCGTCACCTTCATCGTCTGGAGCCTCGTCGGCCCTGAACCCCGCATCGGCCATGCGCTGCTGAATGCGATTGCGGTGCTCATCATTGCCTGCCCCTGTGCGCTTGGGCTCGCGACACCAATGTCGATCATGGTTGGCACAGGACGCGGCGCGCAGGCAGGTGTGCTCGTCAAAAGTGCCGAGGCACTCCAGGGCTTCGAACAAGTCGACACCCTGCTGATCGACAAGACCGGGACGCTCACAGAGGGCAAGCCGAAGCTCGTGGGAATAGAGACGGTCGGCGAACTTGCTCAAGACGATCTGCTGCGGTTCGTCGCTTCGGTCGAGGCCCGCTCCGAGCATCCGCTTGCCCATGCGATCGTGACGGCCGCCAAGGAGCGCAATCTGTCGCTCTCCGAACCCGACGGCTTCGAGGTTCAGGTCGGTGCTGGCATAAGTGCCAAAGTGGGCGGGCACGTCGTCGTGGTCGGCAACGCCGCGCAAATGCAGCGTATTGGTGTCGATGCACAGCCGCTCTTCGAGGCATCTGAGGCCAAGCGTCGCGAAGGCGCGGGCATTATGCTGGTCGCTGTCGATGGCGCGCTTGCCGGGTTCATCGCGGTTGCTGACCCGATCAGGGCGAATGCCAGGGACTCGATTTCCGCGCTCCGCAAACAGGGGCTGCGCGTCATCATGCTCACCGGCGACAATCCGACGACGGCGCAAATCGTCGCCGATGCGGTCGGCGGCCTCGACGAGGTTCACGCCGAACTGAAGCCCGAAGATAAAGCGCGCATTGTCGGCGAACTGAAGGCCAAGGGGGCAAACGTCGCGATGGCAGGCGATGGCATCAACGATGCGCCCGCACTTGCGGCTGCGGATGTGGGGCTGGCCATGGGCACCGGCACCGATGTCGCCATCGAAAGCGCAGGGATAACGTTGACCAAGGGCGATCTAGCCGCCGTCGTCCGCGCCCGTACGCTTGCTAAAGCGACGATGGCGAATATCCGTCAAAACCTGTTCTTCTCCTTCGTGTTCAACGGGATCGGGGTGCCGATAGCAGCAGGTGTTCTTTATCCCGTGACTGGTCTGCTCATGTCCCCAATGTTCGCTGGTGCGGCGATGGCAATGTCTTCATTCACGGTGGTGGTGAATGCCCTGCGATTAGGCCGCGTCAAACTCTAGGTGTCGGCAGCGTCCGCGTTCAGCGTTCTTGCTATAGAAGCGGTCAGTCCGCAACCTGCCCGGTCCTGCGTAATCGACGTTTCGACGCGAGGCGCTGCCGCACGTCCACTCTTGCCGAAAGCCGTCCTACGGCGATCATGTAGGGAATGGCTGCAACGCCCCAGCGCCGGACCCTCATGGGCGCGTGGGGGTCGGCCTAAGCGAAGGGCAACTTATGACAAGTCTCGCCCGAAAGCGGACCGGCCGAAATCCACCCTATCTTACCGTACATGCAGCTGGTCCGCTTTCACCCATCTCGTACAAACGCTTTGGCGAGTCCGCTGCCGAGGCTTTTGAAGGTGCGGCAGTTCCCGGGTTAGCTAATATCATTCTGGGGAGCAGGTCCCTTATGTAACGGTTGGGAATCCGCAATTCCTGGAGTATTTTTGTCATTGATCGTTGGAACGTGGCGGATCAGCAGTGCCGCTCAAACCAAGTCACTTGTTCAAACGTGGGCTCGACGGATTTCGAAATGCCCCGCAACCAGGCAGCTTCGTTGGCGATCCGTTCGGGTTCGCCTTCAATCCACCAGGCACGGCGTTCGGGCGACCACCGATAGTTAGCCGCTTTCAGCACCTCCTTGCACTCATATGGCGCCCGCATCGCATAGAGCCGATGTGTGGTGCGGCGAGCGGTTTCGATGAGGTGCGCGGCGACTGACCGCCCGCCTGCGGGAGCCGATGCAAGCAGGCAGGTGGTCGCCCACACGTCGGCGGCCGCACGATGGGCATCGGGCAAGAAAAATCG
>PNJK01000142.1 GCA_013821825.1 Rhodobacter sp. | reverse complement strand
AGCAGCACCGTCGCCACGCAGATCGCGTTCGAGCCGGACATCGGCGGGTTGTCCTCGGGCTCCATGATGATGAAGCCCATCTGCGCGCGCGGGTCCTTGGGCGGGACCAGCAGGTTCACATGCCGGAAGACGCCGCCACGGGGTTCGTTCAACAGGAAGTTGCGCAGGGTCCGGTCCTGCCAAAGGGCGCGGCTCATCTCCCACAGGGTTGCACCGGGCGGCGGGGCGACGCCGCCAACGATGACATCGCCGACCTCGCCTTCGGCGTGGGCGGAAATCACATGGATGGTTTTCGAACTGCGCATTGGCTCCTCCACTGCGCGCAGCCTGTAAGCGGCGGCGGGAAATGACAAGCGCCCCGCCGTGGGGCGGGGCGCGAATTCGTCCTGACCGGCCAGATTGAGGTCAGATAAGCCCGGCGAATTTCATCGCTGCCTTGATCTTTGCCTTCGTGCCATCGGTCAGCCCGACCAGCGGCAGGCGCACTTCCTCGGAGCAGCGCCCAAGCAGCGACAGGCCATACTTCGCGCCAACCAGCCCCGGTTCGATGAAGATCGCTTCGTGCAGCGGCATCAGGCGGTCCTGATAGTCCAGCGCTTTGGCATAGTCCCCCGCCAGCGTCGCCGCCTGAAACTCGGCGCAAAGCTTCGGGGCCACGTTCGCGGTCACGCTGATGCAGCCCACCCCGCCATGCGCGTTGAAGCCAAGCGCGGTTGCATCCTCACCCGAGAGCTGGATGAAATCCTTGCCGCAGGCCGCGCGCTGCATCGAGACACGCTCGATCTTGCCCGTTGCGTCCTTCACGCCGATGATCCGGGGCAGCTTGGCAAGCTGGCCCATGGTTTCGGGCGTCATGTCCACTACGGACCGGCCGGGGATGTTGTAGATGATGATCGGCAGGGCGCAGCAATCGTGCAGCGCAGTGTAATGCGCGATCAGGCCGGCCTGGGTCGGTTTGTTGTAATAGGGTGTCACGACCAGCGCTGCCGTCGCCCCCACCTTTTCGGCGTGGCGCATCAGGCTGATGCCTTCCACCGTGTTGTTCGACCCCGCCCCCGCGATGACCGGCACGCGCCCGGCGGCGGCGGCCACCACCTCTTCGATCACCTTCTGATGTTCGGCGTGGGACAACGTCGGGCTTTCGCCGGTGGTGCCAACCGGGACCAGCCCGGTCGAACCCTCGGCAATATGCCAGTCCACAAGTTTCTTCAGCGTCACCAGATCCAGCTCGCCGTTCTTGAACGGCGTCACCAGGGCAGGAATGGACCCCTTGATCATGACGCATCTCCTTGACTGTTGGGGGCGGAACCCGCCCGGCTGCAAACGCGCCTGTCTTAGCGTCTGGCCCGTGTAAAGCCAAGTCTTGCCGCTCGCGCAGTCGTGGGTTGTGCGTGCCGGGCGGGTGAGGCAGATTCCGGCCCATGAAATTCCTCATTGCGCCTCTCTGGTCCCTGCGGCTGATCTTTCTGGTCGGTGCCGTCCTGCAAGCCACCCCTGTCCGCGCGGATGCCGTGCAGGCAATGCGCACCGCACTGGAACTTGCATCGGGTACGGACTGGGATGGCGCCCTGGCCGTGGCCCCGTCGGGAGTGGGCCGCGACGTGATCGAATGGCAGCGCCTGCGCGCGGGCGAAGGGCGCCTGGGCGACTATGAGGCGTTTCTGGCCCGGCGGGCGGACTGGCCCGGATTGCCGCTGATCCGCGAAAAGGGCGAAGAGGCGGTCGCCCGATCAGAAGACCCCGCACGGGTGATCGCGTGGTTTGCCGCCGGTCAGCCCCAGACCGGCGAGGGGGCCGTGGCCTATGTCCGCGCGCTGATGGCCGCGGGCCGGATGGCCGAAGCCGAGACCGAGGCGATGCGGGCCTGGGCCGAACTGTCCTTTACCGCCGAGGAGGAGGCCGCCCTGATCGCGCTGAAGCCCGAGGCGGTGGGTTTCGTCCACGAGATGCGGCTGAACCGGCTGTTGTGGGACGGCAAACGCAGCGAGGCCGAACGGATGCTGCCAAGGGTGGCCAAGGACATGCAGGCGCTGGCCAGGGCGCGGCTGGCTCTGCAAGCCGAATCCCCCGGCGTGACTGCGCTGATCGAGGCGGTCCCGGAATCGCGCAAGAACGATGCCGGGTTGGCCTATGACCGGCTCGTCTGGCGCATGAAGCGCGAGCTTTACGATGAGGCGCTGGAGCTGATCCTGGACCGGTCAACCAGCGCCGAAGCGCTTGGCCGACCCGAGGCCTGGGCCGAACGACGTGCCATTCTGGCGCGCTACTTCATGCGCAAGGGCCGCGCTGCCGATGCCTACCGGGCGGCAGCGAACCACTTCCTGACCGAAGGCACCGCCTATGCCGATCTGGAGTTTCTGGCCGGCTTCATCGCCCTGCGAAGGCTGAACGATCCGCCGACAGCGCTGACCCATTTCCAGAACCTGCTCGCCGGGGTCTCGACCCCGATCAGTCTGGCTCGCGCGCATTACTGGCTGGGCCGCACGAAAGAGGCCGCCGGGCAGGGCTCAACCGAAAGCTATCAGGCGGCGGCGGCGCATCAGACGACGTTTTACGGGCTTCTGGCAGCCGAACGGTTGGGACTGCCGCTGGACGCGGCCCTGCTGTCCACCCCCTCGACCCCGGATTGGAAAGGCGCAGCTTTCGTCAAGTCTTCAGCGCTGGAGGCGTCGCGGCTGTTGCTGCAAGCCGGGGACCTGACCCTTTCCAAGCGCTTCTTGCTCCATCTGGCCCGAGCACAGGACGATACCGGCCTGACCCAGATGGCCGCGATGGTTCTGGACTGGAAGGAACCGCATCTGGCCGTCCTGATCGGCAAGGCGGCAGCCGAACGCGGGATCATCCTCTCCCCCGCCTACTACCCGGTGCCGGACTTCGTGCCCGACGGGCTGAAGGTCAGCCGCGCGCTGGCCCTGGCGATTGCGCGGCGGGAAAGCGAGTTCGATCCCGGCGCGCGGTCCCCGGCCGACGCGCGCGGGCTGATGCAGGTGCTGCCGGGCACCGCCAAGCTGATGGCGGGCAAGCTGGGCGTGCCGCATGAGGTGGGCAAGCTGCTGACCGACCCCGCTTATAACGTTACCATGGGTGCCGCCTATCTGGCCGAGATGGCCGACGAGTTCGGTTCCTCGATCGCGCTGATCGCCTCGGGCTACAACGCAGGTCCGGGCCGGCCGCGCCGCTGGATCGGTGAATTCGGCGATCCGCGCCGCCCGGATGTGGACGTGGTGGACTGGGTGGAAACGATCCCCTTCAGCGAAACGCGGACCTATGTCATGCGCGTGGCCGAAGGCGTGGTGATCTACCGGGCCAAGCTGAAGGGCGCGGTCGGGCCCGTGCGGATCACCGAGGAACTGAAGGGATAACCCTTATGTGTCGTGCCGCCGTTCCAGCTGCGCCAGCCGCACCAGCCGCAACGTCTCGACCAGAAGCGCGGTCAGCAGGCCAAAGCTGAGGAACCCGTTCACCGCTGCCATCACCGCCAGAATCCGCCACTCCGCCGGCGGCACCACATCGCCAAGCCCGAGCGTTGAAAAGGCGACCAACGAGAAATAGACCGCCTCCTCCAGCGTCGCGAAGGCGCCAAGGCCACGCAAGGCAATGGCCCAGATCCACACCCCCGCGGTAATCACCACCAGCACCCAGATGCCGACGCCCACCAGCATGACCAACAGCTTCGGCCGTTGCGGCGGGGCGATCAGCCAGGGGTGCACCCGGCGAAACGCGACCTCGAGAGCAAGGGCCGCAACCGCCATCACCAGCACGTTGATCAAAAGCAGCACAGTCCCCAACCCGATCTGAACAAGCATCTCTTCCCTTCTGGACTTGGGGCCAAAGCGTCCTTATCTGACACCCACCATGGTCCCTAAATCCGATCCCAACTCCAAACTCATCGCCGAAAACCGGCGCGCGCGCTTTGATTACCACATCGAGGCCGACCTTGAGGCAGGGATCGTCCTTTATGGCTCGGAAGTCAAAAGCCTGCGCCAGGGCGGGGCCAACATCGCCGAAAGTTATGCTTCCGTCGAGGGGGGAGAGCTTTGGCTGATCAACGGCTACATCGCGCCCTACCTGCAGGCAAAGACCTGGGGGCATGACGAACGCCGCCGCCGCAAGCTTCTGGTTTCGCGAAAAGAACTGGCGCGGCTGTGGAACGCGGTCGGGCGCGAGGGCATGACCATCGTGCCGATGAAGATGTACTTCAACGACCGCGGGATCGTGAAGCTGAAGCTTGGTATCGCCAAGGGCAAGAAGCA
>PNJK01000141.1 GCA_013821825.1 Rhodobacter sp. | reverse complement strand
AGCCGATGGTCATGGTGCCTCGCGGTCGATGGCGCGCCAGGCATGCCAGGTGCCGTGGCCGAGAACCGGGAAGACCAGAAGCAGGGCTGCGAGACCGGTCAAGATCGACAGGGCAAGGCCAGCGGTCACGATGGCGCCCCAGGCAAGCATGGGCGCGAGGTTTTGGGCGGTCAGGGCGAAGCTCCGGCCCATCGCAGTCAGCGCGTCGCGGTGGTTCGAGTCCAGCATGGGGAAGGAGAAGACGCTGATCGCGAAGGCGAAGGCTGCGAACAGCCCGCCCACCAGCAGGCCTGTCGCGATCAGCGCCCATCCCCTTGGCGGGGTGAAGGCGTTCTGGAACGCCTCGGCCGCGCCGGGGAAGGGTTGGAGCCCGAAGAAGAGGGCATAAAGCAGGTCGGCCGCCCTGAGCCAAAACAGGACGAGAAGGCCAAGGAGGAGGCCGGCCATCGCGATCTGCCCCGCTGCCCCGGGCGGCAGGCGCAGGGGGGTCGGCGGGGCGTCCAAGGCAAGGCGGCGGCTTTTCTCGTAAAGGCCGACGGCGAGGAAGGGGCCCACGATCAGGAAGCCGGACAGCGCGGGCAGGGCGAGGTAGAGAAGGCCCCAGACTGCCAGCCCCCAGAGCACAAGCCAGGAAAGCGCAACGACCGCCGCACCATAGGCGAGACTTGACCCCGGCGCGCGGGAGACGTCGCGCCAGCCGGCCGCAAGCCAGTCCAGGGCGGCGCGGGCGGGCAGATGGCGGGCGTGGGGGCTTGCAACGGGGGCGCGCATTTGCAGCGTGGGAAGGGGTTCGAGCATCTGGACCTCAGCAACTGTGCCGGGCGGGGACGGGGGCGTCGGGACGTGCGGTGCAGGCGGGCTGCGATGCGAAAGCGGTGACGACAAGGTGGACATTCGCCGCGACGAAGGCCGCAACCACGACGGCGGCCCCGGCAAGGGCAAGGCTGCGCTGCTGGACGGGACTCATGGCTTGGCCTCCGGGAGGGTGGAGACGTAAAACGCCAGAAGATTGATCTCGGCCGGCGAGAGACGCTGGCTCCAGGCGGGCATGATGCCACGGCGACCGTGGCGCAAGGTGCTCAGGATCGCGGCCTCGTCCTGTCCGTAGAGGACGGAGTGATCGGTCAGGGATGGCGCCCCGGCCAGAAGCCCTCCGGTCCCGCCGTCGCCGTGGCAGGCGGCGCAGTTCTCGGCGAAAAGGATGGCCGCAGGGCTGTCAGCGGGGGCGTTGCCTTGGGGCAGGCCGGCAACATAGGCTGCGAGGGCCTGGCGGTCGGCGGGCTCCAGCCAGTCGAAGACGGGCATCTCGGCCACGCGGCTGTCGTCGGCTGCATTGATGCCGAGGGCGATGGTTTCGGCCACGATTTCGGGCTCGCCGCCCCAGAGCCAGTCAGCATCATCCAGCGCCGGGAAGCCCGGGCCACCGCTGCCCGAGGTGCCGTGGCAGGCGGCGCAGTTGTCGGCAAAAAGCCGGGCCGCGGCGGGCATGGCCTGCGCCATCAACAGGTCGTCCGACGCCAGCGCGGCAAAGTCGGGGTCGATGAAGCGGGACAGCCAGCCCTGCCGCACCGCGTCCACCGCCTGAAAACCGTCGCGCGCCATGCGGCCCTGGTCCAGCCCCCAGAGTCCCCGGGTATAATCGCGCCCCGTGGGCCAGGCCGGCAAGAGCACCCAGGCGACGACCGAGTAGAGGAAGGTCAGCAGCAGCGCGATGGTGGCGATCTTCGGGAAGGGGGTGTTCAGCTCCTGGATGCCGCCCCAGTCGTGGCCGGTGGTGTCGTAGCCGGTGACAGGGTCGATTCGGCGGTTGCCGGTGTGCGGGTCAGCTCCGGGCAGGGCGTGGGGGTCGGAGATCCTAGTCATCGACCGTCTCCTGCAGCACCGACCTGGCGGCCCGGTCATGCGCGGCCCGGCGCGAGGGCGCATAGGCCCGGATTGCGACGATCACCAGGAAGCCCAGCATCCAGATCGGGCCGAAGGTCTTGGCAAGCAGGACAAGTGTATCATGGCTCATGGCGCGGTGCCTTCCTGAGCTAGATGTGCGGCGGCGGTCTGGGTGCCCAGCGATTGGAGATAGGCAACCACGGCGTCCATCTCGGTCAGGCGGGAAGGGTCGCCGTCGAAAGCGCGCAGCGCGGGGCGATCGCCGTGGCGGTCGCGGAAGGCTTCGGCGGCCGCGCTGTCCGGGCGGCTTTGCGCCAACGCGTCGGCCTCGGCCCCCTGGATCATCGCGGCGTCGTAGGGCACGCCCAACCGAGCCAGCGTCGCCAGGGCGCCAGAGAGGCCGGAGGTGTCCAGCGGCTGCATCAGCCAGGGATAGGCCGGCATGATCGAGGCCGGGACCACCGCGCGCGGGTCGGTCAGATGCGCGACCTGCCAGGCGTCAGAGTATTTCTCGCCCAGCCGGGCAAGGTCTGGCCCGGTCCGCTTGGAGCCCCAGAGCATCGGGTGATCGTAGGCGCTTTCCGAGGCCAGCGAATAGGGGCCATAGCGGTCGATCTCGTCCGCCAGGCTGCGGACCATCTGGCTGTGGCAGGCATAGCAGCCCTCGCGCATGTAGATCTCACGCCCTGCGAGTTCCAGCGGGGTGAGGGGCCGCAGGCGCGCCCAGCCGGAACACCAGCCCAAGCCCAAGCGCCAGCGCCATGGCCCCGTGCACCGCCATGACACCATGCCGCGCCGCTGCAGCCATGACCAGACCCCCTAGCGCCAGTGTGACGGCAAGGCCAATGCCGATCTGCCGTTCCGCCGTGGTGAGTGAGGCTTGCATTGTCAGGCGAGCTCCTCTTCCAGCTGCAGGTCGGGGCGCAGCGCAATGTCTGCCAGCGTCGAGCGGTCGAGATCGGCCAGAAAGGCGGCCTCGGCCGAACGCAGCCGCGCTTTCAGGCGGCAACGCCCGTCGATGGTGCAATCGCCGCCGCTGGCTGCGAAACATTCGACCAGCGGCTGCCCTTCCTCGAGCAAACGGATGATGGAACCCAAACGGATCTCGCCAGCGGGGCGGGAAAGCATTGCCCCGCCGCCGCCGCCGCGCCGGGTGGTGACATATCCGGCCTGCGCCAGCTTTTGGATGATCTTTGTCAGGTGATGCCGCGACAACCCGAACTCCTCGGCCAGGTCCGCAGTCGAGAATCCCCGGTCCGGCGCGCCAGCCATCCGCATCAGCATCCGCAGTCCGAAATCGGTGAACGAGGTAAGGCGCATGGCTGTCCCTGAATAAGTATTTACAATACCAATTAGCAGGCCTAGACAGGAAAGCAAGCCAAACCGGAGTCCCGGACATGACTTTCAACCCTCCATCCATTCCTTCGGCCCGACCGGCGGTCACTGCCGCGTTGATGCAGGAGACCGGCCTTGACGAAGGCATCCTGCGCAATCTGGTCCATCGCTTCTACGACCGGGTTCGCGCCGACGAGGTGCTCGGTCCGGTCTTCGCGGCCCGCATCACTGACTGGCCCACGCATCTGGAGCGGATGGTCGCCTTCTGGTCCTCGGTCGCGCTTATGACCGGGCGCTACCACGGCGCCCCGGTCCCAGCGCACGCGACGCTGCCCGTCACCTGGGCGCATTTCGACCGCTGGCTGGACCTGTTCCGCCAGACCGCGACCGAGGTTTGTCCGCCCGCCGGGGCGGCGCATGTGATCGAACGCGCGGAACGCATAGCGCGGTCGCTGCACATGGCGGTGGAAGATACCGCCTGCGGCGCCGGGATGACGCCGTCGCTTCGCTGAAAGGAAGGAGTCCCCTCATGACCCAAAGCCTGCACACTGATGATCCCGCCGCGCTGACCCGTCACATCGAGTCCCGGTTCCACGTCCGCCACCGCGAGCAGTTGCCCGCATTGGCCGCTCTGGCCGAAAAGGTCGAGACGGTGCATTTCGGCGACGACCATGTGCCCGAGGGTCTGGCCGACCTCTTGCAGCGCATGATCGGCGCGCTTGAGGTCCACATGAAGAAGGAAGAACTGATCCTGTTCCCGGCTATCCGCAAGGGCGGCGGCCCGAGGATCGGCACGCCGATTGCGGTGATGCGTGCCGACCATGACGACCACGCCCAGGACGTGGCCGAGATTCGCCGCTTGACTGGCGACCTTGGCCTGCCCGAGGGGGCCTGCCGCAGCTGGACCGCGCTATATGTTGGCCTCGGCGAATTTATCTCTGATCTGGAAGAGCATATCCGGCTGGAGAACGACGTGCTGTTCCCACCTTTCGAGACGGAGGCCGCCCATGTCTGATCCGTCGCTGCCACGCGCCACGCGCGAGATGGTGGAACGCCGCCGTAACTTGGCGCCCGGGGCCGAAGATGCCTTCCGCGCCTTTTCCAAGGCCGTCTTTGCCGAAGGCGCGTTGGACAAGCGCACCAAGCAGCTGATTGCCGTGG
>PNJK01000140.1 GCA_013821825.1 Rhodobacter sp. | reverse complement strand
CACGCGATGTGCCGCAAGGATGACTGGCTGGCAGAACGCGGAATTGCCCATCCATGGGCGATGCATGGCCGGCCCAAGCAGATCGTCGTGGACTCCGCCAAGGAGTTCCAGAGCAGCACCTTCACGACGGGATGTGCCGACTTCGGCATCGCCGTCCGCACCCGAAACAAGGGGACGGTACATCGGGGTGGTATTGTCGAGCGGCTTCTTGGCAAGGTGAACACGGTGCTTCGCTCTCTTCCCGGCAAGACCGGGCGGTCCATCGCGGACCGCGGAGATTATTCGTCCGACAAGCGGGCAAGCCTGACCTTCGCGGCCCTTGAGCGCTGCATCGCACTGGCAATCATCGATCACAACCAGACACAGAACGCACGCAAGCTGACCGTGCCTCGCCTCGAATGGGAACAGCGGCTTCCACCGATTGACCGACAGATCGACGATCCCACCGATGTCCTGCTCAACTTCCTGCCTCGCAAGACGCGCCGCATCTCTCCCCAAGGCGTCAGCCTGTTCGCCATCGACTACTTCGAGCAATGGCTTGGGCCTCTCGTCGCCCGCCGTGACCGGTTGCCACCTCTGGATCTATGCTACGACCCCCGGGACATCAGCCGGATCTACATCGCCGATCCCGACACGCGGATATGGCGTCCGGTAAAGCAGCGGGATGGGGTGACCATGCCAATCACCCTTTGGCAGCATGAAGCCGACCGAGCGCGCACGCGAGAGAGCCAACAACGACCGGCGCAGGAAAAGACGCTTCTGCGCCGGGAAATCGCGGCGACCGTCGCGGGGGCCAAATCCGCAAAGGCTCAACTGAGAGAGATGACCCGCGCCCGACACGCCGCAGGCGCGACAAAACCATATCAAGCTGCAGGAGCCGTTTCAGAGGCGACTACTCCTGGACCGGCGCCTGACCGACCCCGCCGCGTCTTTCCTATCGAGACCTGGTGACGTGGCCGACCATCTCCTGCCATCAACCTCAGCGTTGCTGGATGCGGATGCTGCCGCCCGCATTGCTCATATTCGGGCGCCACGCTGGATCGGCCATCCCGGTGCCTCTGCGGCGCATGATGCGATGCGACAGCTGCTGGAGCGACCCCCATCACTCCGCCCTCGCGGCCTGTTGATTGCTGGTCCCTATCACAACGGCAAGACCATGATCGCCGAACGCTTTGCCGTCGACCATCTGCGCCGCGCCGACCGGCAAAGGGCCTGGGTGATCCAGACCCGGGAAGGTGCGGGCCTGTCGCATTTCTACGCAAGCATCCTGTCCGGACTGCGCGCCCCGCAAGCTGCCGGCTGGCGTAGCCTGTCCCGCGCCAGCGAACAGGTCGATCATCTTCTCGACAGCCTGAAGCCGCGTCTGCTGATCTTCGACGAGTTTCACAGTGCGCTGCGTGGACGCAGGCAGGATGTGAAGGCAATCTTCTCGTTCCTGCGGCGGATCGCCCGGGTGCACGACATCTCGCCCGTGCTTGTCGGCGAAATCGCTGTCTACGATGCGCTGCACGACACGGAAGAAATGGGATCGCGGTTCGATACGGTCCCGGTTCCGCGGTGGGGTTTTGATGAGGATTTTTCGACACTTCTCGACAGTCTCGAGGCGAGCATTCCGCTTGCTCAAGCCTCCGATCTCTCGCGGTTGCCCCTTGCCAGAATGATCCATGATCTGTCGGAAGGGCTGATTGGCGAGGTGGTCGAAATCGTCACGCGGGCGGCGATTGCAGCTATTGAGAGTGGTGAGGAACGGATTACGTCCAGCAGCGTCATGGCCCTGGGCTATGTGCCGCTGTCGCGGCGGCGGAACTCAGCCTTGCGCCATTCAATGACATGACCAGCACTGTGCAGAGGATCACCGTCTCCCCGGCCCGCCGCTATAGTGTGGTGGCGGGACGTCGCTGGCCGGTGGAGGTCAGGCCCGCTCCCGGTGAACTTTTGTCAAGCTGGCTGCATCGGGTTGCGCATGCCAACGGTGTGCCGCCGCGCTATTTTGGAGCGGTGCTCGGGGTGGCCGGCGAGACATGGTCGGCGCAACTTGACCGGCATCTGCCGGATGCTGTTCGTCGCTTCCTGCTCGACCATACATCGATCTGCCCCGACGAGATCGACGGTCTCTGTCTGGCCAACAGTCCACTCTCGACCCTGCGCTTGCGGCTGCGGACCCGGCCGCAAGATGCAGGGACATCGACGGCGCAGTCCTGTTGGCTGCAGTTCTGTCCCACCTGCCTGCGGGAAGACGAGGTGCCCTATTTCCGGCGGAGCTGGACCTTGGCAACCCGCCTGTCCTGTTTTCGTCATGGCTGCCGCTTGCGCGACCGTTGCCCGTCCTGTGGACAGAGCCTCGCG
Organism: Rhodobacter sp.; assembly: GCA_013821825.1. Taxonomy (GTDB): domain Bacteria; phylum Pseudomonadota; class Alphaproteobacteria; order Rhodobacterales; family Rhodobacteraceae; genus Tabrizicola. Next base: position 2,122 of record PNJK01000140.1, on the reverse strand, counting down.
CCCTTCAGGCAGGCTCGCCTGATGTCCCAGCAGACTTGCGTCTTCTGTGACGCACCTCTCACCAAGCCGACCGGTATGGTCGGTCAGGGCATAAGACGCCTTGAACGCTTGGTCGACGATCTCGTGCGCCTTGACACAGCGGGGCGCGTTCAGGACGACCAGAAGTCCCTCGCCGCGCGGCTTGCGAAATTTCCTGTGCCCGTCGGTAGGGCGAGATCAACGCTCCCGCACCTGTCGCATGCGCTTCGTCACGACTTCTTCCGGCGGCTGTCAGAGGGCCGGACCGGAATCGAGAAGCAAAAAGTTCATGGCCCACAGACCCTATGGACCCGGCTTGCCAACGCCGCCGAAAATCACAGCGGAGTGGTCGGCGTTCTCGCGGACAGACTAATGGAGACTGCGGGGTTGGAGCGGACCTCCTCTCCAAAGCCACCGGATCTGACCACCCTGCTGCAGGCAGCAGTCCGGCTCCTTGAAGGCCGCCGATTTCCTGTCGAAGCTTGGCAAGTTGTCTAGGCTTCCGGGCGCCCCGACTGGACAGCGAGACCCGCATCTTCCAGTTGTTCGGGATCCGGCAGATCGCGGAGGGACTGCATCCCGAAGGCGGCAAGGAAGGTTTCCGTCGTGACGAAGGTATAAGGCGCGCCACGTCTCGGCTCACGGGGGCCGGTGCCGATCAGGTCCCGCTCGGCCAACCGACCGATCAGGTCGCGGCTGATCTCCTTCCCGAAGATGTCCTTCAGCCCGTCGCGGCTGACCGGCTGGCGATACGCAATCGCCGCCAGCACGGCCAGATCGTATTCCGACAGGTTCAGCGCCTGGCTGTCCACATCTGCCGCAACGCGGATCGCTGGGGCATAGGCCGCGCGCGTGCGCAGCATCCACGCCGTGCCCACCTGTGCCACCTCATAGGGTCGGCCTTCCAGATCCACTGCCAGATCCTCGATCAACAGATCGACTGAGGCCCCCTGCCCCACGACCCGCGCCAGATCATCCCGCGCCACAGGGGTCGCACTGGCAAACAGTACCGCCTCGATCCGGCGCATCCATTCCCGCCAGCGCAGCTCGGGGGGAAGAGCGGCCAGTTCGCGGTCAAGTTCCGTGTCATCGCGCCGCCCCATGCTCAGACCCCGTACAGGCGAAACGTGTCCCGCCCGGTCAGTTCGCGCACGGCGCCAAGCGCAACCAATCGGTCGCAGAGCCGTCGCGCGGCCCGATCCGACATGAAGGTCAAGGCTGCAGGCGCCAGCGCGTCGCGCGACAGGAACTGATCGACCGCCCGGCCCGCCGCCTTGGCCCGCAGTTTCGGGGCCACTGCCTGCAGAAGGGCCACCGCCCGCGCTAGGTCGCCAGCCAAAGTCAGCGCCTGCCCGACGGCGGGGACAACGGCGCGGTGACAGGCCAGCCGCAGGTCATCGCCCCGCAGGCGCAGATCGCGGGGCTTGAGCGTCAGCGCCAGAAGCGGAAGCACATGCGTTGCCCCCAACGATCTTGCCAACACCGCATCGGCCAGGATCAGGGCGGCGACCTCCATCCGCGGATGATCGGTTAAAACCGCCTCGGCGACCTGCGCCGCGCGGTCCACGGGTGTCGGTCCCGTAGCATCAAAGCAAAGTGCGATCCGCTCTGCTGCGATCCCTTCCAACGCATTGACCAGATGCGCGACCGAAACCGGCCGCGCCGCCGCACGTGACCATTGCCGTGCGATCCGCCCCGCCGGGCCGGGATCATCGCCCGGTCCCGTCAGGTGCAGCGCATCGCGCAAAGCGCGCCCGCCTTCCCTTCGCCCCGCCATCGCGGCGCAGCGCTCGGCCGCTGCCAGCGCCAGCCGGTCGCGCCACAGCGCCAGAGGCACATCTACGGCGGCGGTCGCCTGACCCAGATGCGCCAGCGCGGCACCCGACCGGAATGCTGCAGCCTCGAGGGTTTCGACCGGCGCAGAGACGATCCAGCCCGGCAGAGGGGGCAGCATCGGCAAGGTTTCCAAAGGCTCGGCGGGCGGTTTTCCCATGCCAGCAGCTTAAAACGCGGCGGCGCTTTCTGCCAGTGAAATGTGCGCATAGCGCCGCAGCTTTCTGATCGCCACTATGTCCAATAAGTTTGCATTATCGGACGTCCCGGG
>PNJK01000139.1 GCA_013821825.1 Rhodobacter sp. | reverse complement strand
GTCCGAAATGAAATTGAAATCGCAAAGCAGAAACCTGCGCCTCTTCCAGAGCTACCTTGTGGAAATCATGTGAAAACCACGCAGTGAAATCGTGAAGGAAAAGCGACAGTGGTTCCTGCCCAGCCCGATCGAAGCAGAGCCTGATGATCTGCCGCCGGGTCCAAGGGCGGAACCCAGCGAGACCGCAGTTCTCGACGACTGGCGAACGGCCGAGGCGGGCCTTGCTGCGCGGCTCGCCCGTGTTGCCGGCCGTCTCGGCGCGTTGGATGATCGGCTGAAGCGTGGCCCAGAGGGCTGGCGGCACAGGCTCGCCCTGATCGAAGCGGCCGACCTTAGCTGGTTCGCAGGCGACCGCATCGGGCCTGATCGGCTGGCCCTCTGGATCTCCCTGCGTCTGTCGGGGGTGCAGGACGACACGGCGGCGCTGGCGCGTGTCGGATGGGCGGTGCGCCGGTTGACAAGCGGTCCCGGTCCCGAGCTGGACCTGTCCGCCTTTCTTGACCGCCGTGACCCCGAGAACCTGGGCGTTGAAGCCGAGCCCTTCGCGGAACGTGCGGGAGGGTGGCTCGATATGATGAGGGCTGCGCGCGCCCTGCACCCGATCACCCGGGCCTGCATGGGGTTCCATCTCTGGAGCCTCGCGGGCCTCGGGCAGCACGGCGATGGGATGGAAGTGGCGGTCACAGCCGCAAGGATCGCCGCCAGCGAGGGTAAAGGGGCCGTCTTTGCGCCTCTGGCCATGGGCGGGGCAGGGGGGCTGCGCGCTGGTGGTCCACCGGCTGAACGTTTGGCGCGCTGGCTCGACGGAATGGAGGTAGCGTGCCTGACCGCGATGCGGCACATCGATGATATCGAGGCGTGGGCTGTTAGGGCAGAGACCTTGATGTCGCCGCTCTCGGGCAAGACTCCACCGGTCTTGCGCGCTGTGCTGATCGAATGGCCACTTGTGTCCGCTCCAATGGCCGAGATGCTGACCGGTGCCAGCCGCTCTGCCGTTCAACGCAACCTCGCCTGGATGGAATCACAGGGCCTAATCCGAGAGATGACCGGACAGGGGCGATATCGGATGTGGCGCGCGGCGCACTAAAGACCGAAGCGAGCTGAGTAGCCTTCCGGTCAGCAGCATTGTTATTCGGGCAGGTCCCCGTCAGCGAACAGGTTCGGGAACAGACGCTCCCGGTAGTCGAGAGGAAATGCGAGCCGGACGGGCGTCTTCGGCGAGGCGGATGACAGGTAGCCAGCCGCGGTCAGCTTGCTCAGCGTGTTGCGTGCGGTGCGCTCGGATGTCTTGAGAACGATTTGCGCCTCGCCGCGTTCCAGCGCGCCATACCGAAGGACCGCCGAGATGAGATCGGGCGCCCGCTTGTCGTCAATGGTGTCTTCGACCAAACGCCGGTAGCGCTTTTCCAGACCACCGAGGTCGAAGAGCTTCGCCGAGAAGGTGATCTGATCCAGCGTCACCTTCAGGAACCATTCGCAGTATGTCTTCAGTGCTGCCTCGGAAAGATTGCCCCGCCCATCGCGATCCCCGCGACGAGGGGTGTCGGCCATGTCCATCATTCGCTTGTATTCGCCCCGATCGGCCAATCCACGCGCCAGCCCGCGCGAGACAGACCATAGCCCCTGGCCTCCGATACCGGCCTCGAGCGCCATCGCATGTGACATGAGGCGGCTGACCCGACCGTTCCCGTCGGGAAACGGATGGATGTAGTTGAGCCGGTGGTGCGCCGAGGCGATGGCGATGATCCGTCCGCTCGCCGAGCGAGCTGCGATCTGAAACCGCTTGTCGAAGTGATCCATGAAGGCCGCGACTCGACCCGAGGAGGGGGGCAGGTGGCGGCCGACGGCAACTTCGCTGTCGCCTTCCTGCCGCATACGGCCCGGAATGATCGGCTCCGAATTTCCATCCGGATGTTCGATCCGCCGGAACTCGTCGGGCATCTCGTCGTAGAATGCCTTGTGCACCCAAGTGAGGAAGGCGACGGAAGTTGGCCTTGGCAGCGTGCCCTCCCGGTGCATCTTGTCGATCGACCGCTGGACGATGACATGGGCGCGGGCTTCCAGCGCAAGCGGGCGCGTCTCTGCCTCCAGCTCGGCACCGGCGAGGGCGCGTTCTATCTCGCGGGGGCGCGTGTTGTGCCCCTCGATCAGGTTCGAATAGTAGCAGTTCATCACCCTGACCAGGTCCGCCAACTCGGCCGCACTGTCCGGGTGAAGACCCTGACCAAGGGTCGCCGCTTCGCGCTGGATATCAACCGACAGGTCCGCCAGGCTGGCAGGTATGTGCTCCTCGAAGAAGCAAGGCTCGATCCTGCCGGGTGTCTCAAACATTTCTTGCCGATCTTGTGTCTGAGGAAATTATAGCGATTGTTATCAGTTTTGGCCACGAATTCCAAGGTTCTGCCGATGTGACTTGCCGATCCTCATTGCCGGTGTCGCCCGGCCGAACTTGGACCATTCGCAGCTTCGAGAAGGGCCGACTCTACCATCATCGCGAGATCTCCCCCGCCAGCACGGCTCTGCCATGGACCGCGAGCGTCGCCGCGAACCGTGGGCATCCGAAGTGCCGAACAACATCCGAGACGCGCGCGTCGTAGGCGGCTTGCCCGATGAGGCGACACAGGTCTGAAGCATGAAACTGGCGGTTTGCACTCGGTGCGGCTGCAATCAGCCGGCGCAGCTCCAACTCGTCTGGCATTAGTGCGCACATCGGCGTGGCATTCGCCGTTGGTTTCACAGCGGCATCTGGCGATGTCCGCCACTTCCGCATGAAACCCAACAGAAACCCGGCTGGCACTACGGCATTCCCACGTGCCCGGTTGAAGGCAAGGAAGCGCTCCCAGATGACCTGCGTGTCGACGTTCCAACATGCGAGCGACGCTTTCGCAACCTTGATCAGGCCTGCCCACGGTGTTCGAAAAACGCTGGTTCCTTCCCCAATCTCGATCCTTCCCGCAAAGATAGTTTTGTTCCTAGAGTCTCTAGATAGTGATGTGTCGCCTGAGGCTGACACGACATCTGGCGGCGCATCGACCCCACAGTTGCCCTCGAACCGGAAGAGCCACGGAGCGAACTTGCCATTCGGCTTCCAGCGGACCAGTGCCAGGCTGAACGCTGCAAGCTCGACCAGGAGAGCCGTCAGATGCTGCCGCGAAACCCGCATCTTCTCGGCGAGGTGCGCCAGCGTAAACGCGGCCGTCCCGCGTTCAAGCCCGTTGTAGCCGTCCTTCCAGGCGATCCCATCGAGAATGATCGTCGCGAGCTTGTGGGCAGATGTGGAGAGCGGTGTTTCGGTGATGCGGCGCAGGATGGCGCCGGTCGTGAGTTCCATGATGTGTCGTTCCTTGGAGGAGGACACCGGACCAAAGGGTGCAATAATTCGTTCCAGCAAAGGTGTTTGCCGGTTGAACGGACCCAAAACTCCCGCTAGATTTCCACTACCACGAGAAAATCAGTGCGGCGTCGGGCCTATGGTCTGGCGTCGTTTCTGTTTCTGGGGGTCTCGGTCTTTCGATCGTGCCGGATCAGGCTGGAAGCTCAGATCATCAGTAACGCACCTCCTCGAAGCCGTAGGTGCCCTCGTAGTCGGTCCAGTCGACGAAGACCCCGCGGAACCAATAGTCAGAGCAGCTTGTCCCCGGGCGGAACGCTGAAGCGGACGGAATCCGGGCTGGCGTCGAGCGCGCCCAGCTGAATTCGCCCTGCTCGCCGTAGGTGCCCTCGCGGATGTTGGAAGTCGTGTTGCAATCCCCATCCCGGTTCCGCCGCCGCCAGTACTCGATCTGGAAGACATGGATCGAGCGCACGAAATCATAGGCCGGGTCGGAAATGTCGACGTCCGCTCGGTCCTGAATCAGATGAAGTTCCAAGGGCAAAGCAGGTGACGGCCCCGGCTCGCGCGCTCCATCCTCCCGGAAGTCGATCTCGAACAGCCGCTCCATCGGAGTTGGCTCTCGCCCAGTTGACGCCCGCATCGGGCAGTTCCAAATCTGCAGAGGAGGCTCGACCGGCCAGGGCGTGATCCGAGCGACGAAGACGGCGCGAGCTTGCGCGCATTCGGCGGAGGCCGGCCAGCCGCCGGCGAGGCACAGAAGGATGGCACAGTCGACAGGATAGGCCGCAGCTGGAGTCGCGAAGGAGAGAGAGACGGCAGCCGCTGCCAGGGCCGTTGCAGACCGAAATGGTGTCATGAGAGATTTCCTTGTGAAGGAGTGGGGAGGGGAGAAGGGCACGAGCGACATCAGCCGTCGGGCTCCGGTTCGAGAGTCTGGTAGTCGCGGATCGCTCGGTTGATCTCTGCGGACACCTCGTTTTGCGCGGCATCGAGACAGCGCAGATATGCCTGCGCCTCATCGAAATAGGCCGTGAATTCCTGCCCGATCTCCGCGCGAAACTTGGCGCGCGTCGTGGCATCGGTCACCGGTGCCGGTGGAATCGGCGGCAGGCAGTCCAACGCTGTCGCACCCTGAGCGACCCCGCAGACAGGCATCGTGAGCAGGGTAGCGACGACAAGGCGGGCGCGTCGGGAGGGGAGAAGAGGCATGCGCGGTCCTGAACTTCAAAACATGCGCATGAATTG
>PNJK01000138.1 GCA_013821825.1 Rhodobacter sp. | reverse complement strand
CCGCCGGGGCCACCAAACGCGAGATCGCCGAAGTGATCTGGCAGATGTCGATGTTCGGCGGGGTGCCCGCCATGCAGAAGGCGCTGGAAATTGCCCAGTCCGTCTTCGCGGAAGTTGAGGAGAAAGACGCATGACCGTCTTCAGTTTCGCCTTCTACGTCTTTTCCATTGTCACGGTGATGGCAGGCCTCATGGTCACGATCAGCCGCAACCCGGTGCATTCGGTGCTGTGGCTGATCCTGGCGTTCCTTTCCACCTCCGGCCTTTTCGTGCTTCTGGGCGCTGAATTCGTGGCGATGCTGCTGATCATCGTGTACGTCGGCGCGGTGGCGGTGCTTTTCCTGTTCGTGGTGATGATGCTCGACATCGACTTTGCCGAGCTGAAGGGGGAGCTTGCCCGCTACATGCCGCTCGGCCTCCTGATCGGGGTCGTCCTGCTGTTTCAGATCGCCATCGGAGTCGGCGTCTGGTCGGTCGCACAGCAAGCCGAAACCCTGCGCGGGGCCGTCGCTCCGATGGAGATCGAGAACACCCGCGCGCTGGGGATGCTGCTTTATGACCGCTATTTCCTTCTGTTCCAGCTTGCCGGCCTGATCCTGCTGGTGGCGATGATCGGGGCGATCCTGCTCACCTTGCGGCACCGCAAGGACATCAAGCGTCAGAACGTGCTGCAGCAGATGTGGCGCGACCCGGCCAAGGCGATGGAGCTGAAGGACGTGAAGCCGGGGCAGGGGTTGTGACCCAGTCGGGCTGAAGCCCGACCTACGAAAGGCGTAGGGCGGGCTTCAGCCCGCCAGTGAACGAAAAGGCCAGACGGCCAAGAAGGAACGGAAACGATGATCGGACTTGAACATTACCTGACGGTGGCGGCGGCGCTTTTCGTCATCGGGATCTTCGGGATCTTCCTCAACCGGAAGAACGTGATCGTCATCCTGATGTCGATCGAACTGATGCTTCTGGCGGTAAACATCAACCTCGTCGCCTTCTCGTCCTACGCGGGCGATCTGGTGGGGCAGGTCTTCACCATGTTCGTGCTGACCGTGGCTGCGGCCGAGGCCGCGATCGGCCTTGCCATCCTCGTCGTGTTCTTTAGGAACCGCGGCACGATCGACGTGGAAGACGTGAACGTGATGAAAGGCTGACCAGATGGCAACGATCATCCTCTTCGCCCCTCTGATCGGGGCGATCATCTGCGGCTTTGGCTGGCGCCTGATCGGCGAGAGAGCCGGGCAGGTCATCGCCACGGCGTTGCTGTTCCTGGCCGCCGCGCTCAGCTGGCAGATCTTCCTGACCTTCGACGGCGAGACGCAGAAGATCGTCATCATGCGCTGGATCGAAAGCGGCACGCTTGGCAGCGAATGGGCGATCCGGCTCGACCGGATGACGGCGATCATGCTGGTGGTGGTGAACACGGTCTCGGCGCTCGTCCACCTCTACAGCTTCGGCTACATGGCGCATGACGAGAACTGGCATGAGGGCGAGCATTACAAGGCCCGCTTCTTCGCCTATCTGTCGTTCTTCACCTTCACGATGCTGATGCTGGTGACCTCTGACAACCTCGTCCAGATGTTCTTCGGCTGGGAAGGGGTGGGGGTCGCGTCCTACCTTCTGATCGGCTTTTATTACCGCAAACCCAGCGCCAATGCCGCCGCGATCAAGGCTTTCGTGGTGAACCGCGTCGGTGACTTCGGTTTCGCCCTTGGCATCTTTGCGCTTTACTTCCTGACCGACTCGATCCGCTTCGATGATGTCTTCGCCGCAGCCCCGGCGCTGGCCGAGACCAACCTGACCTTCCTCTGGTCGGAATGGAACGCGGCCAATCTGGTCGGCGTCCTTCTCTTCATCGGGGCGATGGGGAAATCGGCGCAGCTCTTCCTGCACACCTGGCTGCCGGACGCGATGGAGGGCCCGACGCCGGTGTCGGCACTGATCCATGCCGCGACCATGGTGACGGCGGGGGTGTTCCTCGTCTCCCGTATGTCGCCCCTCTATGAATACGCGCCGCAAGCCACGGCCTTCATCACCGTGCTCGGGGCAACCACGGCCTTCGTCGCCGCGACGATCGGCCTGGTGCAGAACGACATCAAGCGGGTGATCGCCTATTCGACCATGTCACAGCTTGGCTATATGTTCGTGGCGGCGGGCGTCGGGGTCTATTCGGTGGCGATGTTCCACCTGTTCACCAACGCCTTCTTCAAGGCGATGCTGTTCCTTGGGGCCGGTTCGGTCATCACCGCCACGCATCACGAACAGGACATGCGGAACTATGGCGGCCTGCGCAAGAAGATCCCCTATACCTTCTGGGCGATGATGATCGGCACGCTGGCGATCACTGGCGTCGGCATTCCGCTTACGGAATTCGGCTTCGCCGGGTTCCTGTCGAAGGACGCGGTCATCGAGAGCGCCTGGGTCGGATCAAGCTACGCCTTCTGGCTGCTTGTCGTCGCGGCCTGCTTGACCAGCTTTTACAGCTGGCGGCTGATGTTCATGACCTTTTACGGAGAAAACCGGGCGCATGGGGCGGGCCATGCTGACCACCACGGCGCGGTGCATGACGCGCACGGGGCCGAGGATCACGGCCACCACGAGCCGCATGAAAGCCCGCTGACCATGCTGATCCCGCTGGGCGTTCTGGCCCTTGGCGCGATCTTCTCGGGGATGCTCTGGTACAAGGTCTTCTTCGGCGAGGAGGTCGAGGTCCGCGACTGGTTCGGTATGGAAGCCGCCGAATATGGCGAAAGCCCCGGGACCGAGGCGGCAACCGAAGCCACGGGCGACACTGCCGCGACCGAAGCACAAGGCGATGAAGCCGTGGTCGAGACTGCGGTGGCCGAAGGACTTGCAGCCCCGGGCGTCGCCCCGAAAGGTGCCCTCCTGATGCTGCCCTTCACGCCGGAGGAGCAGGCGGTCGTTGAGACGCGTATTGATGCCGGGAAAGCCGAACACGCGCCGACGACGATGATCAGCGCGGCGCATGTGGTGCCGACCTGGGTCAAGCTTTCGCCGTTCATCGCCATGCTGATCGGCCTTTTCACTGCCTGGCTTTTCTACATCAAGAACCCGAGCCTGCCGGGCCGTCTGGCCGCGCAGCAGCGCCCGCTCTACCTGTTCCTGCTGAACAAGTGGTACTTCGACGAGCTTTATGACTTGGTCCTGGTCCGCCCCGCCAAGTGGCTGGGGGGCTTCCTGTGGAAGAAGGGCGACGGCAATGTCATCGACGGCTCTCTGAACGGGGTGGCGATGGGGATCATCCCGTTCTTCACCCGCCTCGCTGGCCGTGTGCAGTCAGGCTACCTGTTTCACTATGCTTTCGCGATGGTGTTGGGGATCGTGGTCCTTGTCACCTGGATGACGCTTTTCGGCGGCGCGAAGTAAGGGGCGCACGCAATGGATAACCAGCTTCTCTCGATCATCACCTTCCTGCCGCTGGTCGCGGCGACCATCCTCGCGCTCTTCATGCGCGGCGACGATGCAGCAGCCCGTCAGGGGGCGAAGTGGCTTGCGCTCTTCACCACGACCGCGACCTTCGTGATCTCGCTGTTCGTCCTGTTCCGGTTCGACCCGTCGAACACCGGCTTTCAGTTCGTGGAAGACCGGACCTGGATCATGGGCCTCAGCTACAAGATGGGCGTCGACGGGATCTCGATCCTGTTCGTGATGCTGACGACCTTCCTGATGCCGATCACGATCTATTCCTGCTGGAACGTGGAAACCCGGGTCAAGGAATACATGATCGCCTTCCTGGTGCTCGAAACGCTGATGCTGGGCGTGTTCACCGCGCTGGACCTCGTGCTGTTCTACCTCTTCTTCGAGGCCGGTCTGGTCCCGATGTTCCTGATCATCGGCATCTGGGGCGGCAAGGACCGGATCTACGCGGCGTTCAAGTTCTTTCTCTACACCTTCCTCGGCTCGGTCCTGATGCTGGTCGCGATGATCGCGATGTATCTGGACGCGGGAACCACCGATATTGTCGATCTGCTGGCGCATGATTTCGGGTCGGAGAGTTTCAGCCTGCTCGGCTTCCAGGTCGTGGGCGGGTTGCAGACGATGCTGTTCCTGGCCTTCTTCGCGAGCTTCGCGGTGAAGATGCCGATGTGGCCGTTCCATACCTGGTTGCCAGATGCCCACGTGCAGGCCCCGACCGCAGGGTCGGTGGTGCTTGCGGCGATCCTGCTGAAAATGGGCGGCTACGGCTTCCTGCGCTTTTCGATCCCGATGTTCCCGGTGGGGTCCGACGTGGTGGGGCCGCTGGTCCTGTGGCTTAGTGCGATTGCCATTGTCTACACCAGCCTTGTCGCGCTGGCGCAGACCGACATGAAGAAGCTCATCGCCTATTCGTCGGTTGCGCATATGGGCTTTGTGACCATGGGCATCTTCGCGGTGAACCAGCAGGGCATCGACGGGGCGATCTTCCAGATGCTAAGCCACGGCTTCATCTCGGGCGCGCTCTTTCTGATCGTCGGCGTGATCTACGACCGGATGCACACCCGCGAGATCGAGGCCTATGGCGGCCTGGTGAACCGGATGCCCGCCTATGCGCTGGTCTTCATGTTCTTCACCATGGCCAACGTGGGCCTGCCGGGCAC
>PNJK01000137.1 GCA_013821825.1 Rhodobacter sp. | reverse complement strand
TTAGCATTAAACAATCCTAACGGAGGAAATGCAATGTCTTACGATCAGGAAGCCGCCGAAGCCCTGTGCAACGACCTTTTCACCACCGCATCGGCGCTGTCCCATGTGCGCAACGAACTAAACAACCAGTACTCCGGGAAACCGCTCGAGCCTGGGTTTCGGAATTTGCTACTTACTCTAATCGACCGGAACCAAGAACTGGTGGATGAAGTGTTGTCCTATATGGAGGGCCAGAAGCCCACGGAGGTGCCAGCATGAATGCCCTCTTCTTGGGCAAAGTTTTCCGTGACGCCCATGCAAAAACTGACCCCAAGCTAGGCGACGCTCGTGGCCTTGTTGGCGCGCTTGACGCGGTTCTGGAACTGCATCCGCACATGCGAGGCAACGCCCCGCACGACGGGCCGATCTGGGCGGTGCTGCACGCCCTAGAGGAAACGATCGTTGCTGCCGAGGGGGCGAACGCAGACTTATGGGATGCCGTCAGGGCGATGGCAGGTAAAAGCCCCGAGGTCGAATAGCCGGGATCTGGCAGTAACAAATCCGGTGACACGGCTAGAAACGAAAGCGGCGGGCGAAATCATCGCCAGCCTAACTTCATGGTATCTTTAGGTTTCTTGGCTCCGGCGGTAGGGATCGAACCTACGACCAATTGATTAACAGTCAACTGCTCTACCGCTGAGCTACGCCGGAACACGGGGCGCGTATAGCAAGCCCTTTCAGGGGCGTAAAGGGGCAAACGCCGGGAAAATGTGCGGGGGATCAGAGGCGGTGAAAAAGAGCTGCGGGATGCAGGGCCGGGCTGGCGGTCACAAGGTTTCTTGACGCAAGATCAATAAGATGGGCCAACACGTTGCGTTCGGCGGCGGGCAGCAGCTGGACGGGCGTGTCGCGGTAGATCCGGCGGGCCAGGTCAGGGATCGTGGCGGGGTTTTCAGCAAGCTGGGCAAGGATCGCGCCCTCACGGCCGAGGCGGTGGGCGACGAGTTCGGCCATGCGCGCGGCGGGGTCTTCCACGGGATCGCCATGGCCGGGCAGAAAGCGCTGCCAAGGGCCAGACTGCAGGCGGCGGAGCGAGGCCATGTAGGCCGCCATGTCGCCGTCGGGGGGCGAGATGAGGGTGGTTGACCAGCCCATCACGTGATCGCCGGAAAACAGCGTGTCACCCAGGGCAAGGCAGAGGTGGCCGCCAAGGTGGCCGGGGGTATGCAGGGCGGCAAGCTCCCAATCCGGGCCGGTGACGCGGTCATTGTCAGCCAGCAGCGTGTCGGGCTGAAAGCCGAGATCCAGGCCTTCGCCCGAAGCGGGCAGGTCCGGTGCAAGGCGGGTCATGAGCGGGCTGCGACCGGAAAGGGCTGGGCCGAAGGCAAGGACCTCGGCGCCGGTTGCCGCGGCAAGGCGCGGCGCTAGGGCCGAGTGGTCGCGATGGGCATGGGTCACCACGATCCGGGTTACGCGTTCGCCAGGGGCAAGCGCACCCAGAATCGCGATCAGATGGCCAGGCAAGTCGGGGCCAGGGTCGATGACGGCAATCTCGGCGCTGCCAAGCAGGTAGGTGTTTGTTCCGGCGCCGGTAAGCGGCGACGGGTTGTCTGCGGTCAGGCAGCGGATTTGCGGGGAAGCGGCGCTCAACAGGGCACGCCAGAGCACGCTCTTCCCAAGGGCGGGAGCGGGGGATAGTGTCGCGGGTGATGTCGATCCTTCAACGTATCTTTCCCCGCAGTCTTTATGCGCGCGCGGCGCTGATCCTGATCGCGCCGGTGGTGGCGATCCAACTGGTCGTGTCGACCGCCTTCATCCAGCGCCACTATGAAGGCGTGACGCGGCAGATGACGCAAGGGGTGGCGATCGATCTGGGCTTTCTCCTTTCCGAAATCGAGGCGAGCCCGTCGCTCGACGCGGCGCGGGCTCGGGTTGTGGGGCTTGCTGAGGCTTTGGCCGTCACCTTGACGTTGCCGGCCGGTCCGGATGCTCCGCTGCAAGACCGCTGGTTGGCGTTTGACCTTTCCGGGCGGGTGATCATCGAGACGCTTCATACGCAGCTTCCGGGGCTGGTGGCCGCCGATGTGACCGATCCTGAGCGAGTGGTGAACCTGCGCTTCGAGACCTCGAAGGGGCCGGTGCAGGCCCAGTTAAGTCGGCGGCGGATGTCGGCGACCAATCCGCACCAGTTGCTGGTGCTGATGCTGTTCACCTCGCTGCTGATGACGGTGATCGCCTACATGTTCCTGCGCAACCAGTTGCGCCCGATCACCAAGCTGGCGAAGGCGGCCGAGGATTTCGGCAAGGGACGGTCGGTGTCCTACCGGCCGCGCGGGGCCTTGGAAGTGCGGGCGGCGGGGCGGGCGTTTCTGGACATGCGGGCCCGGATCGACCGGCAGATCGAACAGCGCACGCTGATGCTGTCGGGTGTCAGCCATGACCTGCGCACGCCCCTGACGCGGCTTCAGTTGGGTCTTGCCATGCTGCCGCAGGACGCGGAAGTGGCGGCGCTTCAGGCTGACGTGACCGAGATGGAACGGATGGTGGACGAGTTCTTGGCCTTCGTGCGCGGCGATGCGATGGAAGGGTCCGAGGCGACTGACGTCGTGGCCCTCATCGAGGGGATTGCAGCGCGGTCGGGGACTGGCGTGCATGTGGCGGGGGTCACGGGCGTTGCCGAGCCGGTGCAGGTGCGACCGCAGGCGATTGCACGGGCGGTGGAGAATTTGGTGTCGAATGCGCGACGTTTTGCCGATCGTGTCGATCTGCGGCTGGAGTTTCAGGACCGCAGTCTGCACATCATTGTCGAGGACAACGGTCCGGGCATCCCCGAGGTGCAGCGCGAAGAGGCGTTGCGCCCGTTCACCCGGTTGGGTCAGTCGCGTGATCCGAACCGCGGGGGCGGGGTGGGGCTGGGGCTGTCCATCGCCTCGGACATTGCTCTCAGCCATGGCGGCGCCCTGCGTCTTTCCCAAAGCGAGCAGCTGGGGGGGCTTCGGGCGGATATCGTGATCGCGCGCTGACGGACTACTTTGAAGCGCCCACCACAAGGATCCAGTGGATCTTGTTGTCCGGGGCCGGGCTGACCGCGATGCCGATGCCCACTTCCTTGGCCTTGCGCAACAGGATGTTGTCGCGGTGCTTGGACGAGTTCATCCACCATTGGACTACCCGCGCGCCCGAGGCAAAGCCTCGCCCGGTGTTTTCGGCGGCGGTGCGGAAAGCATATCCGACGCGACGAAGGCGGTTCTTCAGCGTCCTGCCATCCGACGAGACATGGCTCATAGACATCCGGTTGGCGTTGTCGCAGCCGTGGCCCTGTGCCGCCTTGTCCAGCTTGGCCGAAAGCCGCAACGGCGACAGGCCTTTGGCCCGACGTTCTGCGTTCGGATGGGAAAGCAGTTCGTCCTGCATCGCCCCGGCATTGGCCGGACTCTTGCTGGCGACCGCCGGTGTCCCAAGGGTGATAGCGACGAAGGCTGCCATTCCAACAAGGGTGCAACGCAATATCATGGCTCGATCCTTGCGAGATCGAGAGGTTCGAAGCTCCCATATCAGTGGGGCCAGACTCGGGCGGCGCTTGGCAAGAAAAGCTGAAACAGAGGCAAAAGGACCAGATTCATATTCTACCTTGGCGGGAATTTGCGGATCGCGTGCCGGGCTCCATCGCAAACGTGACTTTCATTGCGGCTTGGCGGTGGCTTATATGGCGCCAAAGACGGGGGCCTGATGCTGGACGGATTGTTGCGCGGGGTGATTGATCCCCCGATGAACCGGGGCGGGCGCTGGCTTGCGGCGCGCGGGGCCTCGGCGGATGTCTTGACGCTCGTCGGGCTTGGCTGCGGGCTGGTGGCGGCGGCGTTGCTCGCCTTCGGTTTCTCAGGCCTGCTGGTTGCGACCGCACTTCTGGCCAGCCGCCTTGCCGATGGCCTTGATGGCGCTGTGGCCCGGGCAGGGGGCAAGACCGATTTCGGCGGCTATCTCGACATCGTCTGCGATTTTGTCTTTTACGCCGCGATTCCGCTGGCTTTCGTGCTGCGCGATCCTGCTGCTAACGGGGCCGCAGGCGCGTTTCTTCTGCTGAGCTTCTATGTCAATGGAGCCACCTTCCTGGGCTATGCGATCCTTGCCGAGAAACGCGGGATGCAGACCTCGGGCAGGGGGGAGAAGTCGCTTTACTTCACCGCGGGGCTGCTGGAGGGGACCGAGACGGTCCTGTTCTTCCTGCTGATCGTGCTTGTTCCTGCCAGTTTTGTGCCCTCTGCCTGGGTTTTCGGCGGCCTTTGCCTGCTGACAGCCTTGGCGCGGGTCCTGCTGGCGCGGCGGGTGTTCCGTTAGGGCTTCGTGGCTTTCGGAAAGCGGAAGAAGCCATGCGCGGCAAACTGGCCAGCTCCTTCGCGGCGGGCCGGGGGCCATGGAGCCATCTTTGGGGTCCATGCCGGGGCGGCCCGGTTTCAAGGCAGGTCGAACAGCCTGACGCAAGTATAAAGGGCCGTCCGGGAATTCGGACCGCCCGCCCTTGCAGCCCCCGTTCCGCGCAACTAAGACTCTGGCAATACTCCGGCGATATTCCCTTTGGGCAGACAGAGGCAGGCACCGATGCGCGACCCCGTTGATCACTACATGAACACCCTTGTCCCCATGGTCGTCGAACAGACCAGCCGCGGGGAACGGGCCTATGACATCTTCAGCCGCATGCTGAAGGAGCGGATCATTTTCCTTGGCGGTCCGGTGCATGACGGG
>PNJK01000136.1 GCA_013821825.1 Rhodobacter sp. | reverse complement strand
CGGAGCCGGTAGGTGAGCTGGTCGAGATCTCGACCAGCCGCGAGGTTGCCGTTGCTGGCACCTCGGCCGAGGCGCTGGACCGCACCGATGACCCGGTCCGGATGTATCTGCGCGAGATGGGCAGCGTGGAACTGCTCTCCCGCGAGGGCGAGATTGCCATTGCCAAGCGGATCGAGGCCGGTCGCAACACGATGATTGCCGGGCTTTGCGAAAGCCCGCTGACGTTCCAGGCCATCATCATCTGGCGCGACGAACTGCTGTCGGAAGAGATTCTGCTGCGCGACGTGATCGACCTTGAGACGACCTTTGGCCGCAGCCTTGACGGCGACGAAGACATGGACGGCCCGCAGCTGGACGATGTGGATGTCGAAAACGCCCCGCGCCGCGCCAACGGTGGTGCCGAGCCTGAACTTGACGCTGACGGCAATCCGATCCAGCGCGAGGTTGACGACGACGAAGATGACGAAGCCTCGAACATGTCGCTGGCCGCGATGGAGGCTGCACTGAAGCCGGGCGTGCTGGAAACGCTGGACCTGATCGCGCGCGACTATGCCAAGCTGTCGGAAATGCAGGACCTGCGGATGACCGCCGCCCTGTCGAGCGTCCAGCAATTCTCGACCACAGAAGAGGCCGCCTATCAGAAACTGCGGTCGGAAATCGTGCTCTTGGTCAATGAGCTGCACCTGAACAACAGCCGGATCGAAGCGCTGATCGACCAGCTTTACGGCATCAACCGCAAGATCATGTCGATCAACTCCTCGATGGTGAAGCTGGCCGATGCCGCCCGCATCAACCGCCGCGAGTTCATCGACGAATACCAGGGATATGAACTTGACCCCTCGTGGCTGAACCGCATGGCTCAGAAATCCGGGCGCGGCTGGCAGGCACTGCTGGAGAAATCCCGCGATGCGATCGAAGGCTTGCGGACCGAAATGGCGCAGGTCGGGCAATATGTCGGCGTCGACATTTCCGAATTCCGCCGGATCGTGAATCAGGTCCAGAAGGGCGAGAAAGAGGCACGTCAGGCCAAGAAGGAAATGGTCGAGGCGAACCTGCGTCTGGTGATCAGTATCGCCAAGAAATACACCAATCGCGGCTTGCAATTCCTTGATCTCATTCAGGAAGGCAATATCGGCCTGATGAAGGCGGTCGACAAGTTCGAATACCGGCGCGGCTACAAGTTCTCCACCTATGCGACCTGGTGGATCCGTCAGGCGATCACCCGCTCGATCGCCGACCAGGCGCGGACCATCCGCATCCCGGTCCATATGATCGAGACGATCAACAAGCTGGTGCGCACCGGCCGTCAGATGCTGCACGAAATCGGCCGCGAACCGACGCCCGAGGAATTGGCCGAGAAACTCCAGATGCCGCTGGAAAAGGTCCGCAAGGTGATGAAGATCGCCAAGGAACCGATTTCGCTGGAGACACCGATCGGCGACGAGGAAGACAGCCAGCTTGGCGACTTCATCGAAGACAAGAACGCGATCCTGCCCTTGGACAGCGCCATTCAGGAGAACCTGAAGGAAACCACCACGCGGGTTCTGGCCTCGCTGACGCCGCGCGAGGAACGCGTCCTCCGTATGCGGTTCGGGATCGGGATGAATACGGACCATACGCTGGAAGAGGTTGGCCAGCAGTTCAGCGTCACCCGCGAACGTATCCGGCAGATCGAGGCGAAGGCGCTCAGGAAGCTGAAGCATCCAAGCCGGTCGAGGAAGCTGCGGTCGTTCCTCGACCAGTAGGGGCGATCTGCCGACCTCCTGCCTTGGCGGAAGGAACGGTAGACACTTTTGGGGTAGCAGTCACATACCACCCATTTCGGCCTTGAAGGTCTCCAGGTCGACCTGGTTGCCGTTGAAGATCGTGCTCCAGTGCCGGCTGAGCGCGGCGACGGCAACCGCCTCCTTGATTTCTTCATCCGTTGCCCCGGCCCGTTTCGCGTTCAGCGTATCGTCGAAGATGCAATAGCTGCACGGAATCTGCGCAGAAACGGCCAGGCCGATCAGTGCCTTGGTCTTGGCGTCCAGCGCTGTGTCCGAGAACAGCAGGTCGCGGGCTTCGGCCCAGGCACCGGGAAGTGCCGACCTGGGAAGTGCGGACACAAATGTCGGAACAAATCCCAGCGTTGCCTGGATTTCGGCCAGCGTGGTTTCAACGGCCGCCTCGTCCGCCAAGGTCGGCTGAGCAACCAGCGTCGAGCCAACGAAAGCAGCAGCCGACACCAGTGTCATGAAGGAATGTTTCATCTTGTATCTCCTCAGGTTGAAGGATTACCTTACGGTGTAAGGTAATTATAGACTACCCTTACGCCGTAAGGTGTCAATATGATTCTTACAGTGTAAGGTCGCAAATGGGGCGCTCATCAATGTCAGAGGCTGAAAACAAGACCGGCAAGGGGGCGCGCGTTCCGCTGACGCCCGACCGCATCGTCGAGGCGGCCTTCCAGGTGATCGAAGAGGTTGGACTTGACGAGTTTTCAACCCGCAAGCTGGCTCTGAAGCTGCATTGCGAAGCGATGAGCATCTATCATCATTTCCCTTCCAAGGCACACCTGATGGACGCCCTGGTAGATAGCACCCTCGCTGACCTGCCCCCCGTTCCAGACGATCTGCCCTTCCCGGAGAGGGTTCGTGTGATCTTTGTCGGCTTTCGAGCGGTGGGGCTGAAACGACCCTCGTTCTTCCAGTTTCTCTCGGTCCACCGACTGAATACGCCCTTCGCATTGACGGTTCTCGACCGGATCATTGCCGAGTTCCGTATTGTCGGTTTCGACGACCGGACGGCCGCACATCTGTTTCGAATGCTCGGCTATTATGTCATGGGCGCAACGCTGGACGAGACGAACGGATATGCGAAGGGCGGGACCAGCGTTCAGGTGATCACCGAAGACGACCTGCGGCGGGACTATCCAAACGTCTCAGCTGCTGGTGCCTACTTCAGCGCCGAAAACTGGGACGCTATCTTCCACCGCGGCCTCAACATCCTTCTGTCCGAAATCGAGACCCTTGCGCGTGAGCTTCCAGCCCGAAAAGCGTGACTCCTTTCGACGTCCCCCCGACTCACCCCATCCATGCTACCCTTTCGGCGCGCATAACCGGGGAGGGGGATGCCATGACAGCAATGAACGTGGTGCACATGCGGGTGAAGCCGGGAATGGAGGAGGAGTTTGTCCGTCTCCACCGGGATTTCGATTTGAAGACGATGCCTGGGGGCCGCAACTTCTGGCTGGTGAAATCAGGCGAGCGCGGCTTCATCGTGATCGGCGAATGGGTGAGCATGGAGGCGATGGCCGCCGCGCGCCCAGCGATGATCGCGAGCCTCGACAAGCTGCGCCCCATCCTCGAGGACCTTGGCGGGGGCAGGGGTGTGACCGAACCCTGGTCAGGCGAGGTCGCTTTGCATCTCGGCTGAGCCCTGCCGCTATCGCAGATCAAGGCCTGCGCTGACTCTGCAAGGCCACGCGCAGGTTTGGCCCGTGCCTTCCTTCGCGCCTGGCCCTGCCGCGCTGCAAAATCCCCCGACAGAATCGAGGATCCATTCGCCGCATTGCCTTTGCCCAAACCCTTTTCCCGCTTCCCACTTTGCGCCCTCCGCAGCACCGCCGCACACTCCGCCCAAACCCCGGAGCCACCCTTGCGCAATCTCATTTTCGCCGTCACCCTCCTCGCGGCGCCCGCCCATGCCGCATGCCCGAACGACAGCGAGATCTTCTCCTGCACCATCGACGGCAAGCCCCTCCGGATCTGCCATTGGCGTGGCGCGCTGATCTACAACTTCGGGCCTGTCGACAAGCCGGAGCTCTCGCTCTCCCAACCCCTGCAATCCGTGCAATTCACCCCTAGGCCAGGCATGGGCGGGTCGATCTGGGAAAGCGTTGCCTTCCCTAACCAGGGCTACACCTACGAAGTCTGGACCAGTATCGAGCTTGACCCCGAGGCGGTCGAGGGTTTGCAAGGCGGCATCAACGTGCTGGAGGCCGATGCACTCGTCACGCAACTGACCTGCGACCCCGGCACGCCGGCAAATTCTCTCGACATCATCTACGAGCTGAAGCAATCCATCGGCCAATGCCGGGATCACGACACCCGGGTCTGGACCAACATCTGCGACTAGGCGGGCGGTGGCACCACGGCCTCCCAGGTCTCGCCCATCGGCAGAATGCAGGCCGTCCCTTTGGCACAGGTCTGCACCAACGCCCGATCGCCCGAAGGCCACGCCCGCCTCATGCAGTGAATCGTAACACGATGATGACAGGCTGCTGCCAAAATTCGCGCACCGGCGGACCCGGCGCACCCCGCCCTGCGCCCTCGCCTGAGTCCCAGCCGCCACAGTCTTTCCCCCAGATGCAGGGCCTGAAACTTCGGGCTTCCCCAAATGCAAGACCAGCCCCTATAGTCTGTGGTGGGAACCAGGGGAAACACCCGGCCTTGAGGCGGGTATAACACAACAGCAAGGAGGGGGCCGATGCGCTGCCCATTCTGCGGCAACATCGACACGCAAGTGAAGGATTCGCGTCCGGCCGAGGATCACGTCTCGATCCGTCGCCGTCGCTTCTGTCCGGCCTGTGGCGGCCGCTTCACCACCTATGAACGGGTGCAACTGCGCGATCTTGTCGTCATCAAATCCTCCGGCAAGCGCGAGGATTTCGACCGCTCGAAACTGGAACGCTCGATCCGCATCGCGATGCAGAAGCGCCCGATCGACCCCGAACGCATCGACCAGATGATC
>PNJK01000135.1 GCA_013821825.1 Rhodobacter sp. | reverse complement strand
TGATCACCGAGATCGGGCAGGGCCTCAAGGGCGGCACGGAGCTTGATGCGACCGGCTGCTACGTGATGCCCGGCGGGATTGATCCGCATACGCATCTGGAGATGCCCTTCATGGGCACCTACTCGGCGGATGATTTCGAAAGCGGAACGCGGGCGGCACTCAGTGGCGGGACCACGATGGTCGTCGATTTCGTGCTGCCGGGGCAGGGGCAGGGGCTGATGGATGCAGCCCAGATGTGGCACAACAAGTCCGGCCGGGCGAATTGTGATTATTCCTACCACATGGCGGTGACCTGGTGGGGCGAGAAGGTGTTTGACGGGATCGCCGACAGCATCAAGGCGGGCATGACCAGCTTCAAGCATTTCATGGCCTACAAGGGTGCCTTGATGGTCAATGACGATGAGCTTTTCGCCTCGTTCCGCCGGATTGGCGAACTTGGCGGCCTTGCCATGGTCCATGCCGAAAACGGCGATGTGGTGGCTGAACTGACCGCCAAGCTGATCGCCGAGGGCAACACCGGCCCCGAAGCCCATGCCTACTCGCGCCCGCCGCAGGTGGAGGGCGAGGCGACCAACCGCGCGATCATGATTGCCGACATGGCGGGGGTGCCGCTGTATGTCGTCCACGTCTCCTGCGAGGACGCGCATGAGGCGATCCGCCGGGCGCGGCAACAGGGCAAGCGGGTCTGGGGCGAGCCGCTGATCCAGCACCTGACCCTGGATGAAAGCGAATACTTCAACCCCGACTGGGACCATGCCGCCCGCCGGGTGATGTCGCCCCCGTTCCGCAACAAGCAGCACCAGGACAGTCTTTGGTCTGGCCTGATGTCCGGCAGCCTCTCGGTCGTGGCCACCGACCACTGCGCCTTCACCACGGCGCAAAAGCGCTTCGGCCTTGGCAACTTTGCCAAGATCCCGAACGGGACGGGGGGCCTTGAGGACCGGATGCCGATGCTCTGGACCCATGGGGTGGCCACGGGCCGATTGACGATGAATGAATTTGTCGCCGTAACCTCAACCAATATCGCGAAAATCCTGAACTGCTACCCGAAGAAGGGTGCGGTTCTGGTGGGGGCGGATGCCGACCTTGTGGTCTGGGACCCGGCGAAGGAGAAGACGATCACGGCGTCGAAGCAGCAGTCGTCGATCGACTACAACGTCTTCGAGGGCAAGACCGTCAAGGGCCTGCCGCGCTTTACCCTGACCCGCGGCCAGGTCGCGATCCACGACGGCGAGGTGAAAACGCAGGAGGGCCACGGCAAGTTTGTCGCCCGTGAGCCGCGCCCCGCCGTCAACCGTGCGCTGAGCCAATGGAAGGACCTGACTGCCCCGCGCCCGGTGTCGCGGACGGGCATTCCGGCGACGGGCGTCTGATGTCAGGCGGAAGCCAGCGTCTCCGGCCCGGGCAGCAGGATCACGCTTTCCTGCTCGTTCGGGTCGGTGCGGCTGATCAGGGCGGTGGCGGGGCCGGGATTGAACGTAAGATGCGGGGTGTCGGCGGGAATGCAGAGCAGGTCCCCGGCCTCAACCTCCATCGGGTGCTGAAGCCGGTCGCGCCAGTACACCACCGTCACGCCCTTCGGCATGCAGATCGCGGCTTCATGCGTGGCATGCTTGAGCGCCTTGGCGCGACCCCCGAGGGGAAAGGTCAACAGATGCGTGCAGGTGCTGTTCGAGCCCGAGGTTTCGGCGGCAATCCCGGCGTTGTAGGAAAAGCCCTGCTAGCCGTCGCAGGTGTCGGTCGGGGGCAGTTTGCGGAATTGCTTCATGGGGTCTTTCCTGCGGGGAAATGTGGCTTGGGAATGGGCGGAGTTCGATGAAAGACACGATGACCCAGCCGGTGATCGAAGCCAAAGGCTTGAACCTGGTGTTCCAGACGGCGGATGGGCCGGTCCATGCGCTGAAGGACGTGGACCTTGCGATCAACCGGGGCGATTTTGTCAGCTTCATCGGACCTTCAGGCTGCGGCAAGACCACCTTCTTGCGGGCGATAGCGGCTTTGGAGCGTCCGACGGGCGGGACTCTGACAGTGAACGGCATGACCCCGGATGAGGCGCGGCGAAAGCGGGCCTATGGTTATGTGTTCCAGGCGGCGGGGCTTTACCCGTGGCGAACCATCGCGGGTAATATCCGGTTACCGCTGGAAATCATGGGATTTTCCAGGGCCGAGCAGAACCAGAGGGTAGAGCGGGTTCTTGACCTGGTTGAGCTTTCGGGGTTCGGCAAGAAGTTTCCCTGGCAGTTGTCGGGCGGGATGCAGCAGCGGGCCAGTATCGCCCGGGCGCTGGCGTTTGATGCGGATATCCTCCTGATGGACGAACCCTTTGGCGCTTTGGACGAGATCGTACGGGACCGGCTGAACGAAGAGGTGCTGGCGCTTTGGGCACGCACGGGCAAGACCATCGGTTTTGTCACCCACTCGATCCCCGAGGCGGTGTATCTCTCGACCAAGATCGTGGTGATGAGCCCGCGTCCGGGGCGGATCACGGATGTCATCGACTCGCCTTTGCCGAAGGAACGGCCGCTGGACATCCGCGACAGCCGGGAATTCATCGCGATCGCGCACCGGGTGCGGGAAGGCCTGCGCGGAGGGCACTCGGATGATTGAGGGTGGCGCATGAGCGCGTTGAGTTTTCTTTGGCTGAGCGCCGCAACGGCGGTGTTCGTGGCGGCGAATGCGGTACTCAAGACCTATGCGGTCAAGGGCGGGGCGCCGGTCCTGGTGGGGGCACTGGCGCTGTTCTGCCTGGGCAACTGGCTGATGGTGCAGGTGATGCGGGCGAACGGCCTTGGGCTGGCGATTGCGCTGTCGGCGATATTTCAGCTGGTGGCGATTTCGCTGATGGCGGTCGTGGTCTTTGGTGAGCGGCTCACGGGACTGCAGCTGGCCGGAATTGCGCTGGGGTGTATCGCGGTGGCGATGATTGCCTGGCCGACGGGGGCGAAGGGATGAGGATGATCCGGGAAAAGGCCCTGCTTCGGGTTGCTGCATTGACCGGCGGAGCTGCTTTAAAGCCGTTTGCATCTATCGCCTCTGCGACCCGTTCCAACTTCCGTGATCGAGGATGCGACACGATCGCGGCAGAATGCTGGGGAAGCAATTCGAACCGCATGGATGCTGACTGGCTCAAGTGGGGGAGCGGCTTGATTGCCTTCCTGATCGCAAAAGCCATCGTGCTTTCGTCTCTCTGGAGGCCGCGCAATGTCTAGGGCGCTTCCCATCCTCACCGTCCTCGCCGGGATTGTCGTCATCTGGTATGGCGCAGCGGTCTGGATGAATGCGACCTGGGTCTTTGATCAGGCCGAACGCAACGGTCAGACCGTAACCTGGGCCGAAGTGATCCCGCAGACCATGGCACAGGCCCGGCCCCTGTTGCCGCCACCGCATCAGGTGGCGGCAGAGGTGTGGAAGGGGCTGTTCGGGCAGGCAGTCACGTCGAAGCGCAGCCTGGTCTATCACGGGTTTGTCACGGTGAAGGGCACGCTTATGGGCTTCGGGCTGGGCATTGTCCTGGGCGTTGTGCTGGCGATGTCCATCGTCCGGTTCCGGGTGATGGACATGTCAGTGATGCCTTGGGCGATCATCAGCCAGACCATCCCTATCGTCGCTCTGGCGCCAATGATCCTGACGGTGTCCAGTCAGTTGGGGATCGACGAACGCGACGTGCCAAAGGCGATCATCGCGGCCTACCTGTCGTTCTTTCCGGTGCTGGTCAGCATGGTCAAGGGCCTGCGAAGTCCGGATCAGATGCAGCTTGACCTCTTGAAGACCTATGGCGCGGGCGAGGGGGCGACCTTCTTGAAGTTGCGACTTCCGGCCTCGATGCCGTATTTCTTCGCCTCACTGAAAGTCGCGATTGCGGCAAGTCTGATCGGGACGATTGTCGGGGAATTGCCGACCGGGGCCATCGAGGGCCTTGGCGCGCGAATGCTGATCGGGTCGCAGTTCGGCGAGCCTCTGATCATGTGGGCGGCCCTGTTCGTTGCGGCGATCGTGGCGGGGCTGCTGATCGTCGCAGTCGGGTTTGTCGAGCGGTTCGCGCGGGCGCGGATGGGGGTGCCGGCATGACCTGGCTGATCGGAACCCTTGCCTTCTGGCTGGCGGCCTGGGCGCTGAATGCACGGCTGGCGGCAAGCGGCTGGGCGCGAAACAAGGCCGGGCGGATGGTTGTTCCGCTGCTGTTCGGCGTGACCATACTGGTGGTCTGGGAAGGGCTGGTGCGGGGGCTGAACGTCGCCCCGGTCATTCTTCCCGCCCCAAGCGCGATTGCCGCGAAGATTGCGGTGTCTATGCCGGTCCTCTGGGTTGATTTCGCGCAGACCTTCCTCAAAGGCGCTTTGCCGGGGTTCATCATCGGCTGCGGCGCAGCAGTTCTTACGGCGATTGCGATTGACCGCTCGCCGTTCCTGCAGCGCGGACTCCTGCCCATCGGTAACTTCGTCGCAGCGCTCCCGATTGTGGGCCTCGCGCCGATCCTGGTCATGTGGTTCGGGTTCGACTGGCAGTCGAAGGCGGCGGTGGTCGTCGTCATGGTGTTCTTCCCGGTCCTGGTGAACATGGTCGCAGGGTTGCAGGCTTCCGAGAGGATGCAGCGCGATCTGATGGCAACCTGGGGGGCAAGTTACCGGCAGACGCTGGTAAAGCTGCGGCTGCCGGCGGCGATGCCATTCCTCTTCAACGGGCTTAAAATTGCATCGACTCTGGCCCTGATCGGCGCGATTGTTGCCGAGTTTTTCGGCAGTCCGGTCTATGGCATGGGGTTTCGCATCTCGACCGAGGTGGGGCGGCTTGGCCTTGACATGGT
>PNJK01000134.1 GCA_013821825.1 Rhodobacter sp. | reverse complement strand
CCGTCGAAGATCGAGGCCTTCTCATGCGCGATCCCCGCGACGCTGTCGAAGGCTTCCAGATGCGCAGGCGCGACCGTCGTCACCAGCGCGACATCCAGCCGGGCCAGCCGGGCCAGCGGTGCAATTTCGCCGGGATGGTTCATCCCGATCTCGATCACGGTGAACCGGGCGTCCGCCGGCATCCGCGCCAGGGTCAGCGGCACGCCCCAATGGTTGTTGTAGCTGGCCTCCGCCGCATGGGTCGGCCCCTGCCCTGACAGGATCGCCCGCAGCATTTCCTTGGTCGAGGTCTTGCCGGCCGACCCCGTCACCCCCACGACCTTGGCCCCGGTCCGCGCGCGGGCCGCGGCCCCGAGGCCCTCCAGCGCGCGCTGAACCTCCGGCACGATCAGCAGCGGCGCGTCCGGCGAAACGCCGTGCGGCACCCGGTTGACCAGCGCTGCCGCAGCCCCCTTCTCCAGCGCCCGCGCCACAAAGTCATGCCCGTCCCGCGCGTCCTTCAGCGCCACGAACAGATCGCCGGGCTGCAGCGTCCGGCTGTCGATCGACACACCTGACGCCGTCCAGTTCCGCGTCAACCGCCCGCCCGTCGCCTTCGCCGCATCCGAAGAGGACCACAGCATCAGATCACCCCGTCCAGGGCCGCAACCGCGACGCTTGCCTGTTCCACATCGTCGAAGGGATAGATGTCCGTCCCGACAATCTGCCCGCTTTCATGCCCCTTGCCCGCGATCAGCAAGGCATCGCCCGGCAACAAGGCATCCACCGCCCGCAGGATCGCCTCGGCCCGGTCGCCGACCTCATGCGCGTCGGGGCAGGCCTCCAGGATGGCGCGGCGAATGCTGGCCGGATCCTCTGTCCTCGGGTTGTCGTCGGTGACATAAAGCACATCGGCATGGGCCCGCGCCGCCGCCCCCATCAGCGGCCGTTTCGTCCGGTCCCGGTCGCCCCCTGCGCCGAAGACCACCACGATCCGGCCCATCACATGCGGGCGCAGCGCCCGCAGCGCGGTCTCGATCGCATCCGGCGTATGCGCGTAATCGACATAGACCGCCGCCCCGTTCCGCCGGGTCGCCGCCAGTTGCATCCGACCGCGCACCCCCGTCAGCCGGGGCAGGACGCCCAGCACCGCCTCGGGGGCCTCCCCCGCCGCGATCGCCAACCCCGCCGCCACGGCCACATTCTCGGCCTGAAACGCCCCGATCAGCGCCAGCCGGGTCTGGAACGCCCGGCCCTGCCACAGATAGCGCACCTCCTGGCCCGTCGCATCGGGCCGGGTCGCGGCGATGTGCAGGTCCGCCCCCTGCCCCTTGCCCACGGTCAGCACCCGCAGGCCGCGCGACAGGGCCAGCTCGGCCATGTCCGAGCCCTTCGTGCCGTCAAGATTCACCACCGCCACCCCGTCCTCGGGCAGAAGCCGGGTGAACAACTGCGCCTTGGCCTCGAAATACGCCGCCATCGTGCCGTGGTAATCCAGATGATCCTGCGTCAGGTTGGTGAACCCCGCCGCGCGCAGCCGCACCCCGTCCAGTCGCCGCTGGTCGATGCCGTGGCTTGAGGCCTCCATCGCCGCATGGGTCACTCCGCCCTTCGCCGCCGCCGCCAGCAGCCTCTGCAAGGTGATCGGGTCCGGCGTCGTATGCCCGCTTGGTGCCGTCCAGGCGCCCTCGATCCCCGTGGTGCCGATGTTGATCGCCTCATGCCCCAGCGCCGCCCAGATCGCCCTGGTGAAGGTCGCCACGCTGGTCTTGCCGTTCGTCCCGGTCACCGCGACCATGACATCGGGCTGCGCCCCGAACCACAATGCCGCTGCACAGGCCAGCGCCGCGCGCGGGTCTTCCGCCACCACCAGCGCCACCTCGCTTTCGGCCAGCACTTCTGCGGCCATCCGCGCGCCCGCCGCATCGGTCAGGATCGCCACCGCCCCGCGCTCCAGTGCCGCCGCTATGAACCGCGCGCCATGCACCTGGCTTCCTGGCAAGGCCGCGAACAGCATCCCGGCGCGGACGGCCCGGCTGTCCACGGTCAGCCCCGACAGCGCCGGGTCACGGCCCGACCGGGCCGTCAGCCCAAGGTCCGATACCCGTATCGCGCGCGCCGTCATCTTCATCCCCGTCAGTTGCTGGCGGCTGTTAGCGCATCCGTGGCCGGAGGTTCAAGCGTGGGCCGCAACCCCATCAGCGGTGCCACGCGCCGGATGATCTCGGCCGCGACCGGCACCGCGGTCCAGCCCGCCGTGCGGCGCGCTTCGGACAGCGTGGTGTCGACGGCCTCGTCCATCATGACGACCAACACATATTGCGGGTTCGAGGCAGGGAAGACCGCGCCGAACGTGTTGATGTTGCGGTCCTTGTAGTAGCCCCCGGTCTTCTTCGGCTTTTCGGCGGTGCCGGTCTTGCCGGCGACCTCGTAGCCGGGGACGTCGCCAAGGCTGGCCGTGCCCTCGGTGACCACCCGGCGCAGCATCTTGACCGAATCCCGCGCGGTCTTCTCGCTCATCACCCGGACCCCGGTGGTCGGCCCCTCGCGCTTCAGAAGCGTCGGCTTGATGAGCACGCCGCCGTTGGCCACCGTAGCATAGCCCGTGGCAAGGTTCATCGGACTGGAGGCGAAGCCCTGGCCGTAGCCGACGGTGATGGTCACGATGTCCGACCACTTCTGCGGGATGATCGGCCGCGAGCCGGAGGCCTCGACCAGTTCCACCGGCGTCTTGTCGAAGAACCCGAGCGATTTCAGGAAGGCCTGCTGGCGCAGACCGCCGATCATCAGCGCGATGTTGGCGGTGGCCACGTTCGACGACTTGGCGATGACATCGGACACCGACAGAAGCGGCCCGTAGTTCTTGTTGTCGAATTCGTTGATCTTGAAGCGGCCCCACTTCAGCGGCGCGTTCGCGTCCACCATCGTCTCGGGGGTCACCAGACCAAGTTCCATGGCCTGCGCCACCGTGAAGATCTTGAAGGTCGACCCCAGCTCGTAGACGCCCTGCACCGCGCGGTTGAACAGCGGGCTGTCCCCCGGCTCGGCGGTCTTGTCTGTCCGCGCCGAGGAGCGGTCGTTCGGGTCGAACGTCGGCAGCGAGGCCAGCGCCAGGACCTCGCCGGTGCGCGCATTCATCAGGATCGCGGCCGCACCCCTGGCGTTCAACATCCCCACCCCGGCGGCAAGGACTTCCTCGACGGTGGATTGCAGGGTCAGGTCGATGGACAGCGTCACGGGCTTGTTGCCCTGAGCCGGGTCGCGCAGCCGTGCATCCAGCGCCTTCTCGATTCCCGCCGTGCCGATCACCTCTGCGGACTGAACGCCCTCGGCCCCGAAGGAGGCGCCGCCCAGAACATGGGCCGCAAGCGTCCCGTTCGGGTAAAGCCGCATCTCGCGGGGACCGAACAGCAGACCCGGGTCGCCGATGTCGTAGACCTGCTGCATCTGTTCGGGGCTCAGCACCTTGCGGACCCAGACGAAGCTGCGCCCGTCGGTGAAGCGCCGTTCCAGCGCCGCCGCGTCCAGCTCGGGGAAGATTTCCCCCAACTTGCGCGCCGACCCCTTCGGATCGACCATCAATTTCGGCTGGGCATAGAGCGCATAGGTCAGCATGTTGGTCGCCAGGATGCGCCCGTTGCGGTCGGTGATGTCCGCCCGCTGGGCGATGATCTCGGCACCCGGCGCGCTGGTGCGCGGCTCCACCGGCTCGGTCGCGGCCATCAGACCCATCCGCGCGCCGATCGCGCCAAAGACCATGACGAAACTTGCGCACAGGATCACGAGCCGGTACTGCGCCCGCCCGCGTGCCTTTTCCCGCTGCACGTCATGGCGAAGCTTCAGGTTTTCCTTCTCGATCATGTCCGGGTTCAGACCCTCCTGCCGGGCTTGCAGGATCCGGGCCAGGGGACGAAGCGGCGTGCGCATCTAGAGGCCCTCCTCAGGCGCGGCAAGTGTGCCTTGGATGTCGGTGCTGTTGCTGATCTCGGGCAGCTTTGCCTTCGGATAGGCCACCTGTGCCGCAGCGCCGAACTGGGACGGCTCCATCGGCAACAGGCCCAGCCGGTCGAAATTCGCCGTGGTCAGGTCGCGCAGCCGGTCGGGCCGGTTCAGATAGGCCCATTCCGCACGCTGCACCGACAGGGCCTCGCGCAGGTCGACGATCTGGCGCTGCAGGCCCTCGACCTCTTTCAGCGCGGCCTGGGTCGCGTAATTCTCGCGGTAGGCCCAGAAGCCCAGCGCGATCACCGCAAGGAACGACAGGACGTATAACACGGGGCGCATCAGCGGCGACCTTTCTTTTGAATTTCGGGCAGGCCCAGATCGGCAGGAGAAACCGGGTGCGCCGGGGCGGCGGTCCGCCGCCCGACCCGCAGCTTGGCCGACCGGGCGCGCGGGTTGCGGGCAATCTCGGTCGCATCCGGCGCGACCGCCTTGCGCGTCACCATGTCGAACCGGGCCGTCGTGCCGGTCTTCGCAGGCGCGTAGCGGTTGGCATGGGCCTCATGCCCCGAGGCAAGCTGGAAGAAGCGCTTGACGATCCGGTCTTCAAGACTGTGGAACGTCACCACCGCCAGGAGCCCACCCGGCTTCAGCGCGCGCTCTGCCGCCTGCAAACCTTCGGCCAGCTCGGAAAACTCGGCATTCACCGCGATCCGGATCGCCTGGAACGACCGTGTCGCCGGATGGGACTGCCCCGGCTTGGGGCGCGGCAGGCATTTCGCCACGATCTCCGCCAGCCGTGCCGTCGTCGCGATCGGCTCTGCCGCCCGTGCGCCGACGATGGCACGGGCAATCCGCCGCGAGGCTCGTTCTTCGCCGTAGTTGTACAGGATGTCCGCCAGAACGCCCTCATCCGCCATGTTCACCAGATCCGCCGCC